>JBDZWC010000188.1:0-3421 GCA_040256005.1 Deinococcaceae bacterium
GCCCAGAACGCAGCTTCGGTGTGCGGTTCGGTGGCCAACACCTGCTCGACAGCGAAGCCCTCCCAAGACGCCCCGAGCTTCGGGTGATGCAGGAGCTCCGTCTGGTCCTCGATGCCGAGAAGCTCGTGGAGCAGACCGCTGTCGCGAACGTAGACCTTTGGCGATTTGACCTGCCGTTTGCGCAGATTGGCGTGCCATGGTTGCAGCTGGCGAAGCACCAATGCGTCGGTCAGTAGGTCGAGGTATCGCCGGACCGTCGACTCACTGACCCCTAGTGCGCGGGCCGGGTCGGCGCTGTTCCAAACTTGGCCGTGGTAGTGCGCAACCATCGTCCAGAAGCGGCGCATCGCGGTCGACGAGACCCTGACGCCCCACTGCGGCAGGTCGCGCTCGACGAGCGTGTCGATGAAGCCGCGCCGCCACAGGAGCGAGGCCCCCTCGTCGGGCGCCAGCAGCGAGTCGGGGAAGCCGCCGCGTCGCCACAAGTCCTCGGTCTTCTTGCTCTCAACCTCGTCGATGGTGAAGCCGCCCATGCGCAGGTGCTCCACCCTTCCCGCCAGGCTCTCGGAGCTCTGGCGCAAGAGGTCACCAGACGCGCTGCCGAGGATGAGAAAGCGGGCGGGCATTGGTCGCCGGTCGGCGAGCACCCGCAGGAGAGGGAACAGGTCGGGCGCGAGCTGCACCTCGTCGATGACCACCAAGCCTGTCAGTGGCTCCAGCGCCGTCATCGGCTCCTCGAACAACGCTCTGGTTCTCGGGTCCTCAAGGTCGAAGTAATTCAGCGATTCTGGGTCCAAGACCTGCCGCGCCAACGTTGTCTTGCCGCATTGACGCGGTCCGGTCAGGACTACGATAGGCCGCCTGTTTATGGCAGAGCCTAGGGCCGCTGCGAGACGAGGTCTGGTGACGATCAAGGTCTCATCTTACCATGAAATTCCGCCATCTACGTGGGGATTTTCATGGTGGTCAATGCACGACATCGTAACGGCGCCTCGCGACGCGGGTGAAGAGTGACGCAAGCACCATGATATTCCTGCACTGAGGAGCGGATTTTCATGGTCACCTCGGCTTCCACCACCTCCCCTTAACCCACGCCAGAGCCGCATCACCACCGTGATAGAGTGCGCCGCGAACTCACCCGGAGTAACTCGAAGGGCTGGTGGTTGATAAGTGAGCCGATGGACCCGACTTACCTCGATCATCCTGGCGCTGTCCGTGCTCTCGCTCGGCTTCGCGCAGGGGATCCTCAACCTTTCCAACAACGAGGACTGGGAGACCCTGGACCCGGCGTTCGCCTCCGGCGTTGACACGGGTGCCATGGTCGCGAAGATCTACGACGGCCTCATGCGCTACGACTACGAGAGCACCGACGTAGTCCCCAACCTGGCCGAGAGCGTGGACGTCAACGACGACGCCACCGTCTTCACCTTCAACCTGCACCAGGGCGTCACTTTCCACGACGGCCAGCCCTTCACCGCCAACGACGTCAAGTACAGCTTCGAGCGCCTCCTCGATCCCGCCACGGCCAGCCCTCTGACGTGGGTGCTGGAGGATGCAGGCATCTCGGGCATCGAGGCGTTCGTCAACGGCGAGGCCGACGGCATCTCGGGTATCGAGGTCGTAGACGACAACACTGTCCGCATCACGCTCGACGCCCCGTACGCGATGTTCCTGCACCACCTCGCCATGCCGGCCACGAGCATCGTGCCCGAGCACGTAGCCAGCCAGCTGGGCGAGGGCGAAGACCTCTCGAACAACCCAGTGGGCACCGGCCCCTTCAAGCTGGGCGATCGCCTGCGCGACTCGCACCTCGACCTGGTCGCCAACGACGACTACTTCGCCGGCCGGCCGAACATCGACGGCGTTCACTACAGGATCATCACGGACCCCCTCATCGCTTGGGAGGAGTTCAACGCCGGTAACCTCGACGTCGCGGGCATCCCGTCGGCGCTCTTCCTCGACGTGGTCAACGACCCGCAGTACGCAGACGTCATCCAGACCACCGACGAGCTGGCCGTGTACTACTTCGCCCTCAACCAGCGCGTCGAACAGCTGCAGGACGTGCGCGTCCGCCGCGCCATCGCCATGGCCATCGACCGCCAGGCGATCATCGACGGCCCGTACAACGGGACGGACGCCCTCGCGAACGCGCCCATCCCGCCGGGCCTGGCCGGCTACGACCCGTCCATCGAGGCCATCCCGTACGACCCCGAAGGCGCCCGCGAGCTGCTGGCCGAGGCCGGCTACCCCGACGGCTTCGACATGGAGATCTGGTCCACCAGGGCAGAGACGACGATCGCCGTCACCGAGCTGATCCAGTTCTTCCTCAGCGAGGTGGGCATCAACGCCACCATCAACCAGGTGGACTTCGGCGTGCTCATCGAGAACGCCATCGCCGGCCGCGCGCCCGCCTTCTACCTGTCATGGTTCGCCGACTACGCCGACGCCTACAACTTCCTCCACCCGCTCTACGTGGCATCGGGCGCCCAGCGGTACGGCTACACGAACGAGCGCGTCGCCGAGCTGCTGGAGCAGGCCAAGACCATGGCCAGCCTCGAGGACCGCGTGCCCCTCTACGAAGAGGCCCAGCGCCTGATCGTCGAGGACGTGCCGGTCGTCTACATCCGCTACCCGGTGTCGTACTTCGTCGTGCGCGAGGGCGTGGAGGGCATCCTCAACCACCCCATCTTCAACGCCGACAAGTTCACCCTGGTCCAGCTCCCCTGAGGGAGGACCTCTAGCCACCACGGAGGGCGCTCCCAACGGGGCGCCCTTCGTCTAGGGCTTACCCGAGCGTGCTCGTCTACGTAGTCAAGAGACTCATCCAGGCGCTGCCCGTCATCATCGGCGTGAGCGTCCTGACCTTCATCCTGATGATCGTCGTGCCTGGCGACCCGGCCCAGAAGCTGCTGGGACAGCGCGCGAGCCCGGAGGCTGTCCAGGAGCTCCGCACGCGCCTGGGCCTCAACGACCCGCCCGTCCAGCAGTACCTGCGGATCATGGGCAACGTCGTCACGGGAGACCTGGGTCGGTCCATCGTCACCCGCACCAGCGTGGCCGAGGAGATCCGCAACCGGTTCCCCGTCACGCTCAAACTGGCGCTACTGGCGATGCTCTTCTCCACCGTCGTGGGGGTGGGCGTGGGCATCATCGCCGCTCTTAACCAGAACCGGTTCCTCGACCGCTTCCTGATGTTCATCACGCTGACGGGCATCAGCGTTCCCATCTTCTGGTACGCCCTCATCGCGATCCTCATCGTCATCTTCCAGCTCAGGTGGGTGCCTCAGACGGGCATCGGTGACGGCAGCCTCAGGTACTACCTGCTGCCGGCCTTCGTGCTCGGCACCCGCGCGGCCGCCTTCATCGCGCGCATCACGCGCTCGAACATGCTCGAGGTGATCCGCCAGGACTTCATCAGGAC
>JBDZWC010000084.1:0-13242 GCA_040256005.1 Deinococcaceae bacterium
GTACGCTCGAGACCGGAACCTCCCAATCTGTCTCAACTAACCTGGACGTCTACACCGGTTTGACAACCCGCGGCGGTTCCACCTACCCTCAGTCGTCCACACGAAGCAGCCACGCGTTGCCCGAACACACGTCCCCTCACCCGGTTGTGGCCACACGGTGTAGCCATGTCGGGCCGATCGGAGGCCACATGACACGACTGTCAACCCTCGCCCTCGCCGCCGTCCTCGTCGTCTCTGGAGCGGCGCTAGCGCAGCAGTCGGGCGGCACGCTGGCGGCAGCCTGGAACCAGGAGCCCGTAGGCTTCGACCCTCACATCGTCAGCGCGGTGTCGAGCCACCAGATCCTGACGAACGTCATCGACAACCTGGTAACGCTGGACGAGGAGCAGAACATCGTCCCCGAGCTCGCGGAGTCGTGGGAGGTCAGCGAGGACGGCCTCACCCTCACCTTCACGCTGCGTGAGGGCGTGCGCTTCTCGAACGGCAAAGACCTCGAAGCGGCTCACTTCAAGACCGTCTTCGACCGCATCCTGGACCCAGACACCGGCTCCGGCAACGCCTGGCGGATGGCCACCGTCGAGAGCGTCGAAGCGCCCGACGCGCGCACGCTCGTGCTACACCTGTCCGCGCCCACACCCGGGCTGCTCGGTCACCTGGCGGTCTCCAAGGCGCTGGGCGTCTTCGACCCGGCCAGCATCGAGGACGGCACCGTGAACACCAGGCCCATAGGCACTGGGCCGTTCATGATCAGCGACTTCCAGCCGGGCACCCGGGTCCTGCTCGAGAAGAACCCCTACTACTGGCGCGAGGGGCTGCCATACCTCGACGCGGTGGACGTGAGGATCATCCCCGACGAGACGGTGAGGCGCACAGCGCTGGTCACGGGCGAGATCGATTGGGCGTTCGCGATCCCCGCGCAAGCGGTGGCCGAGCTGCGGACACGTGACGACGTGGTGATAGACGCCACGCCGGCCGGCGCCTACTACTACATCGGCGTCAACACGACGGCGGGGCCCCTCTCCGAGCGCGCCGTCAGGCGGGCGATCTCCTTCGCCATCAACCGCCAGAACATCGTGCAGGCAGCCGAGTTCGGCAACGCCGAGGCTACCCAGGACCCCATCCCGTCGAACTCCGCCTGGGGCTTCGGCTACGCGCCCTACGACCAGGACGTGGAGCATGCCCGCGAGCTGTTGGCCGAGGCCGGCTACCCGGATGGCTTCGAGATGACCATCATGCCGACCACCGAGGTCCCGGCGACGATCCGTGCCGCGCAGGTGATCCAAGCCGACCTGGCAGCCGTAGGCATCAGGGCCCAGATCAACACGCTCGAGTGGGCGGATTGGCTGCAGCAGCAGGGAGAGGGCAACTACGAGACCTACGTGTGCTCGTGGAACGGCCTCGTGGACCCGGACGATTACTTCTACGCCCAGCACCACACGGGCGAGGTCTTCAACTTCACCGGGTACTCCAACCCGAGCGTCGACGAGCTCCTCGACGAGGCCAGGTTGCTCGGCGACTTCGACGCCCGCTACCCGCTCTACGAGCAGGTCAACCAGATGATCGTCGACGACGCGCCGTACATCTACCTGTACAACCCGCTGCAGATACACGCGTATAAGCCGTACGTGCACGGCTTCAGCACGCGGTCGGACCAGTCGGTGCGCTTCCACGAGACCTGGATGGAAGACCACTAGGAAGAGGGACCCCGTGACGGTGGGGCGGGCTGAGGTCCGCCCCACGCACAACGGGACGGCCGCTTGAGCCTCAACTACCTGTTGAAACGCCTGGGCACGATGATCCTCGTGCTCTTCGGCGTCAGCCTGATCACGTTCGCGATCGTGCCGCTCCTGCCCGGCAGTCCCGCCCGGGTCACGCTGGGCGTGCAGGCGACGCCGGAGTCCGTCGCGGCGCTCGAGAGGCGCATGGGGCTCGACCGCCCGCTCGCTGTGCGTTACCTGGACTGGATCGGCGGCATCGTCACCAGGGGCGACTTCGGCGAGAGCCTCATCAGCGGGTCTCCCATCGGCGACGAGGTCCTGCGCCGGGCGCCGGCCACGTTCAGCCTGGCGCTCGTGGCACTGCTCATCGGCTTGCTCATCGCCCTGCCTGCAGGCTTCCTGTCGGCCCTCAAGCCGGGTAGTGCCCGTGACCTGGGCGTCTCCATCATGAGTCAGGTAGGCGTGTCCGTTCCGGACTTCTGGATGGGCATCCTCCTGATCATGCTGTTCTCCGAGACGCTCGGCTGGCTGCCATCCTCCGGCTACGAGCCGCTGGCAGCCGGCTTGTGGCCATGGTTGAGCCACATCCTCCTGCCGGCAGCGACCGTGGGGATCATCAGCGGCTCGATAATGGCACGCTTCGTGCGCTCCGCCCTACTCGAGGTCCTGGGGCAGGACTACGTACGCACGGCCCACGCCAAGGGGGTCCCGCGGCGGTCGGTGCTGCGCAAGCACGTCACGCGCAACGCCGCGATCTCGATCGTGACGATCATCGGGCTCCAGATGGCGACCCTGCTGTCGGCGGTGGTCGTCGTCGAGATCATCTTCGCCTGGCCCGGCCTGGGCCAGCTGGCGCTCACTGCCACCCTGCAGCGCGACTACCCCGCGTTGCAGGCCGCCGTCCTCCTGTCGGCGGTCATCTTCACGGTCATCAACCTCGTCACCGACGTCTCGTACTCGTTCCTCGACCCCAGGGTCACGTACGCCTGATGGCCGGCGCCGCCGTCACGACCCGCGGAGGCACGCCGCAGGCCCGGAGCCCGGGCTTCTGGCGCCGCGCCACCAGACATGGCCTCGTGATCGCCGGCGGCGCCATCGTCCTGCTCCTCGGGGTCGCGGCCCTCTTCGGCAGCGCCCTGGCGCCACTCGACCCCAACCAGATGGACTTCTCGGCCCTCTTCGCACCGCCGTCGTTGGCGCATCCGTTCGGCACCGACGAGTTCGGCCGCGACCTGTTCTCACGCATCCTCCACGGCGCCGTCGTCAGCGTGAAGGTGGCGTTCATCGCCGTCGGCATATCCGCCGCTGCCGGCGTGTCGCTGGGCCTGCTGGCCGGCTACTACGGCGGCTGGGTGGACGAGGTCCTCATGCGCGTTATGGACGTGTTCTTCGCCCTCCCGGCCGTCCTGCTCGCGATCGTCGTCATGGCGATACTCGGCCGCGGGGTCGAGAACGCGATGATCGCGATCGCCATCGTCTACGCCCCGATCTTCGCGCGCGTCACGCGCGGCGCCGTGATCTCGGTGAGGGACAGGGAGTACGTCAACGCAGCCAGGGCCCTGGGGCAGAGCGGGACGAGGATCATGCTGGCGCACGTGCTGCCCAACGCAATGGGCCCGATCATCGTGCAGACGTCGCTGAGCCTGGCGTTCGCGATCCTGGCCGAGGCCGCGCTGTCGTTCTTCGGGCTTGGCACACAGCCGCCCGACCCGAGCTGGGGCCGCATGCTCTCGGAGGGCAGGGCGTACCTGCGGCAGGCGCCGTGGATGGGCATCTTCCCTGGCCTGGCCATCATGGTCTCGGTGCTGGGCTTCAACCTGCTTGGCGACGGCCTGAGAGACGTGCTCGACCCGCGCTACCGGGGCCGGCGCTGACGGCCAGGGCGCCTCTTGACGTGGGGGCGTCGGTCGGACCTCCGGCTGAGGAGGAACCGGCCCCAACCGTTGTGACTACGCAGACATCAGGTTCCGGCCGGCGCTCGGCCGCGCCGCCGGCCAGCCATTTCGCCGCCGTCGGGCTGCCGCCGCCGGCCAGCCATGTCGCCGCCGTCGCGCTGCTGGCGGGGGGCGGCATCGCTTACGAGATCGCGTTGACCAGGCTGCTCTCGGCGCTGCTGGCGTACGCCTGGGTGGCCCCTGTCCTGGCCGTGGCGCTGCTGGGCGTGGGCCTGGGCGCGGCGCTCGTGACGGCGTCGCCGCGGCTGCGAGCGCCCACGGCCGCTCAGGCCTTCGCGGGCCTGGCGGCCGTCAGCGCCGTACTCGCCTTGCCGGCCTGGCTCTGGGCCGTGGCCTCCTCGACGCCTCTCCTCGGCCTCGCCATGCCCCTCGTCGCGTACACCTGTCTCGGCGCCGCTACCGCCGCGGTCCTGTCCTGGCACCCACCCAGCGCCGCGTCGCTCCTCAGGGCCGACTACGGTGCCGCGGCTGTCGCCGCCGCTGTCACGCCTTGGCTGCTCTCCACCCTGGGGCTCGGAGTGCCCGGCACGATGGTGCTCATCGCGCTGGCATTGGGCCTCGCCGCCGTCGCCTTGTGGCGGAGCGGCTCACACGAGATCCCGGGAGGTCCGGCACTCGGCTCAAACGCGGCCCTGGCCGCGTCGCTCCTCGGCCTGGCCGCCGTACCGCTGGGCGTTCTCGCCCTGGCCGTGGGCAGCCTCTCCGTTGATCCCGCCGCCCACATGTCCTCCAAGCCCGTCTCGCTGGCGCTGGCACGCGGCGGCACGGTCGTTACGACGCGCTGGGACGCTACGGCCAGGACCGACCTGATCCGCACGCCCGACGGTGCGCGGTACCTGTACATGGACGGCGGAGCTGGCTCGTTGGTCGCGACCTCTGACCCTGCCGCGTGGTGGACCGACGTGGGCGCTTTCGCCTTCGCGATCGCACCCGCCGAGAGCGCCTTCCTGATCGGTCCGGGTGGCGGACTGGACGTGGCACAGGCACGGGCCCACGGTGTCGAGCGGGTGACGGCGGTGGAGGTCAACGCCGCGAGCGTCGACCTGGTTCGCCGGCTGGGCGCTGCTACGGGCCGCGTCTACGACGATCCCACCCGCGTCGTGATCGGGGACGGCCGCAGGGTACTGGCGCAGGGCGACGAGGCCTACGACGTGATCACCCTGGCCAACGTGGTCACCGGCGCGGCCGAGCTGAGGGGCGCGGCGCTCACCGAGAGCCTGCTCTACACGGTCGAGGCGTTCCGCGAGTACCTGTCGCATCTAGAGCCGGACGGTCGCCTGGCGCTCAAGCTCTACGACGAACTCACGCTCACCCGGGCGCTTGCGACGGCCCTCGCCGCCCTGGTGAGCGGCGGGTACGCGGAGAACGAGGCGGCCGCCATGTCGCACCTGTTCGCGGTCCTCGACGTCTCCGACAGCGCCGCCGTGCCTCTTCTGGTGGTGCGCCGCACGCCGTTCACGCCCCAGGAGGCCGTGTCGGCCGCACGTGTCGCGGAGGCTCGAGGGTGGTCCCTCCTGCTCGTGCCGGGACTGCTGACGCCGCCGCCCCTCAGGCCGCTGGCCGAAGGCAGGTCTGACCTCGGCGAGCTGGTCGCTGCTACCGACGCCGACATCGCACCCACTCATGACGCGTCCCCATACTTCTTCTCCTTCGAGCCCGGTGTGCCCCGGCCCGTGAGCCGCCTCGGCATCGTGGCCGTCGTGGCGCTGGCCTTGCTCGTCGCCGGCGCGCTCATGGTGGGGCGATCCGGCGGTAAAGGCGTGGCAAGGTGGCCGCTTTACCTGGGCGCAGTGTGGTTGGGCGCCGGGTTCCTGCTGGTGGAGCTGGCCGCGCTGCCGACGCTCCAGCGCACGATCGGACAGCCGGCATGGAGCCTGTCGGCGGCTCTCGGCGCCGTGCTGCTCGGCGGCGCGGTAGGCGCCGCGCTCGCGGCGCGCACTCGCCCAGGCGGCACCGCGACGGCAGCGGGCGGTTCTCGCCGTGAGATCGCGGGGCCCGCGCTCCTCGCCGCCGCCACGGTCGGGTCCTGGAGCCTTGTCGCCCCGTGGCTGCATGAGCGCCTGGCAGCCACGCCGCCCGCGGTGTCAGGAGCCGTACTCACGGCCGCCCTCGCGCTGGCCGCCGTGCCCATGGGACTGCCGTTCCCGCGCCTGCTCCGCACGCTGGGCAGCCCCCCAGGGGTCGCCATCGCCCTGGCGTTGTCCGGCTTCGCCGCCGTGGTCGCGGGCGCGGCGGCCGGATGGCTGTCGCATGCCGCCGGCACGCCCGCTGTCGCGGCCGCGGCTGCCATCGCCTACCTCTTGGCCGCCGCCTCGGTGGCCGCCCGGGCACGGACAGCCAACTCGCCCTAGACTCACCACGTGACTTCGAGGAACGCGTTCGCGTGGGGCGCCGGGGCCCTGGCCTCCCTCTTCCTCCTCGCGGCGCTGCTCGTCCCGCTGGGCGCCATCCTGTGGCGCGGCGTGGCACCCGAGGGCGGCCGGCTCGGGGCAGGGCTGTTGGCAGCTCTGGGGGACCCCTACTACCTGGGCAGGTTGTGGTTCACCACGTGGCAAGCCTTGTTGTCCACCGTCCTCACGGTGGTCCTGGGTCTGCCGTCGGCGTTGCTGCTGGCACGCTACAGATTCGCGGGTCGGCGCCTTTTGACCGCGACGTTCACCGTTCCGTTCGTCATGCCGACCGTCGTGGCGGGCATGGGCTTCCTGGCGTTGGCCGGTCCTCGCGGCGTGCTGGGCGTGGACCTGCGCAACACCTTGGCCGTCGTGCTAGCGGCTCACGTCTTCTACAACTTCGCCGTCGTGGCGCGGTTGGTGTCCGGGTTCCTCGCTGGGGTGGGCCCGCGGCTCGAGCAGGCGGCCGCTACCCTGGGGGCCGGTCCGTGGCGTTCGGCTTGGCGCGTGACGCTGCCGCTCGCGCTGCCCGCGACGATCGCGGCGGCGACGCTGGTCTTCATCTTCTGCTTCACGAGCTTCGGCGTCATCGTCATCCTCGCTCCCGACGCCAGGTTCGCGACGCTTGAGGTCGAGCTGTACCGTCTGACGCTCAGGCTGCTCAGGCTCGACTCCGCGGCGGCGCTGGCGCTGGTGCAGTTGGCGGTCGTCGGCGGGCTGGGCCTTGTCTACTCCCGGTTGCAGGCGCGCCTGGCCGTGCCGGTGGCTGTCGGCCATGCGTCCGGCCGCAGGCCGCGTGGCCTTGGCTCCGTGCTGCTGGCCGGGGACCTCGCGCTCATCGGCGCTGTCGTGCTCGCGCCCCTGGTCGCGCTGGGCGTGCAGGGCTTCACCGCCCCCGACGGCTCGTTCCCTTCGCTCGTGAACCTTCAGGCGATGTTCGGCGGCACGCGGTCAGTGGGTTTCGCGACCCTGGGGTCGGCGTTGAGGAACTCCCTGACGTTCGCCACCCTGTCTACGACGATGGCTCTGCTCGTGGGTCTGGCGTTCGCGTACGCGGTGGTGAGGGGCCACTTCGCGTGGCTCGACGGGCTCTCTCTCCTACCGTTGGCCACGAGCCCCGTGACGTTGGGCTTGGGCTACCTGATCGCCTATCCCTGGCTGGTCGCCACCTTCTGGGGTGTGCCCCTCGCACACGCGCTCATCGCTTTCCCGTTCGTCACGCGTACCCTGCTGCCCGCGTTGCGAGCCCTGCCTCGAGGCCAAGCGGGGGCCGCGGCCACGCTGGGAGCGGGGCCGCTGAGGACCCTCACGCGCGTGGAGCTCCCGCAGATCGTGCCGTCTGTGGCTGTCGCGGCGGCGTTCGCCTTCGCCGTCTCGCTGGGCGAGTTCGGAGCCTCGCTCCTCCTCGTACGGCCCGAGTACGCCACCTTGCCCGTAGCGATCTTCGACCGGTTGGGGCGACCGGGCGCGCTGAACTACGGCGCCGCCCTCGGGCTCTCCCTCGTCCTCATGGTGGTGACCGCGCTCGTCATGGTGCTGCTACAGCGCCGCGGCCGCGGCGAGTTCTGAGCGTCTACCGCGACCAGGACCGCGGCTATGATGCCGCGTGAGCCATGGGACTTGAGGTCGAGCGGCTAGCCAAGTCGTATGGCCCTGTGAAGGCCGTCGACGGCGTCACACTGGCCGTCCCGAGCGGCACCACGCTGGCGTTGCTCGGCCCCAGCGGATGCGGCAAGAGCACGCTGCTCAGGTTGGTGGCGGGGCTGGAGCGGCCCGACGCGGGGCGCGTGGTGTTCGACGGCGCAGACGTGACCAACGTGCCCACCCGCCGGCGCGATCTGGGGATGGTGTTCCAGGACTTCGCGCTCTTCCCACACCTCGACGTCGCCGGGAACGTCGCGTTCGGCTTGGTAGAGAGGCGCGTGCCCGTCGCGGCGCGGAGGGCCAGGGTCGAGGAGCTACTGGGGTTGGTCGGCTTGGCCGGCCTCGGCCGACGCCGCGTCCACGACCTTTCCGGTGGTCAACAACAACGCGTAGCGCTGGCGCGCGCTTTGGCCCCCGGCCCTGCGCTGGTGCTCCTCGATGAGCCGCTATCGAACCTCGACGAGGCTCTGCGAGCCGAGCTGCGGGACGAGATCGCGTTCATCCTGCGCCAGCTGGAGACCGAGGCGATCTACGTGACGCACGATCAGGTCGAGGCGTTCGCGATCGCCGACGCCGTCGCCGTGATGCGCGAGGGCAGCGTCGTCCAGGTCGGCCCGCCCGGTGCGGTGCTGGCGTCACCGGCCGACGCCTGGACGGCCCGCTTCCTCGGCCATGAGAACGTGTGGCGCGGCGAGGCGGCGGTCAAGGTGGCCAAGGCGGTACAGACGACTTTGGGGCGCGACGAAGCGCTGTTGCTGCGGGTCGACGAGGTCCGTCTGCTGCCGGCCGGCGCCGGCGGCACCGCACCCGAGGCCGTCGTGCGCGCCGCCGTCCGTGAAGGGCTGGCGTGGCGCCTGGAACTGGCGGTGGAACGGTGGGCACAGGCGACCGTCGTCTGGCGGGGGTACGGCAGAGAGCTCGCGGGCGAACCGGCTCCCGGCGACAGGTACGCGTTGGTGGCACCGCCTGCGGCCTGGCAGGTCGTGCCGGACCGGGCGCCATGACCGCGGCAGCCGGGAAGCGGGTCGCGCTCGTGCTGGCGGGCGGGGAGCTGCCACTGGACCACCTCCTGCCCGCGCTGCTGAGCGCGACAGGCCCCGTGGTGGCCGCCGACGGAGGCCTGCGACATGCCGCCCGGCTCGGACTAGAACCTGACTTGCTGGTTGGCGACCTGGACAGCGTGACTGCGGACGTGCTCGCCGCCCATCCGGCGCTGCCCGTGGACCGTCGACCCGTGGAGAAGGACGAGCTGGACCTGGAGCTGGCGTTGGCGGCGGCAGCGCGCCTGGGTGCCACGTCGGCGCGCGTGATCGGCGCGTTCGGCGACCGCCTCGACCAGAGCTTCGCGGCGCTGCTGATCGCGTCGCGTCGCGTGATGGCAGAGCCGGCGTTCCCGGTCTCGCTACACGCCGGCAGGCATGAGGGCCACGTAGCGGCGGCGGGTCGCAGGCTGCGCCTCAGCGCGGCCGCCGGCTCCACGGTGAGCCTCCTGGCCCTGGCGGGCGACGCCACCGTGAGCACCGAGGGGCTGCGCTACCCGCTGGAGCGGGACCCTCTGCCGTTCGGCGTCGGGCTGGGCGTGTCTAACGAACTCGTGGGCTCCCAAGCCGTCGTCACCTGCCACGAGGGCCTTGTAGCGGTGCTCCTGGTGCTCCGAAGTCCCTGATCTGGGGTCGGGAGCCGCACGCTACTTCGACGTGTCGGGTGCATCCGGTTCGGGAGGTGAGGGTCCTCCGGCCGGAGGAGAAAGCGCCTCGAACACGAGCACCGCGTCGGTGCCCCTCAAGGTGATCGTGCCTTCCTGTACCTCGTAAGCTTCGACCGCCTCCAACCCTCCCACGAACGCGCGCTCGAGGCTCATGGCCGGCTCCGGACAGGCCATGAGCGTCGCCGTCACGGGACCGAACTTCGCGGTGCCAGCCGGCTCGAGCTCCCCTCCGAAGACCATCTGGTTGCACCCGACGCTTCCCGCCATCCGCCCCTCGAGGTTCAAGGAGAAGACGCCGGTGTCCAGCGGTACCGCGTGGCTCTCGCCAGCGACCGTGAGGCTTACCAACCGCCAGGGGCTGGTACCGAACAGGCTCTCCAGATCGCCTTTCGCCTCCTGCCCGCGGGCCCCGAGCGTCAGGAGTACGAGAGCGAACGTCACCGCGACGGTCGTCAACAGTGCCCCGCGGGCGCCAGGTTCGGATCGGCTCATGGGCTCGAGGCTACTTCCCGCCGGCGAGAGCGCGATGAAGACCGCAGCGTGGGCCGGGGGGCGTCCGACGCGGTGCTAGACTCGTGCGCACCATGGCGAGGTTGGGCGTTGTCCCTGCCGCCCGGCACGTAGACCGGGCGCGGCTCCTCGACGCTTTGCCGGACACGGCTCCGTTCGTCGTCACCCTGGAGGCACCCGCCGGTTTCGGGAAGACCAGCCTGGCGCTGGACTGGGCGGCGGCGCTGTCCCGCGACGGCCGGCGCGTCCTTCACGTCTCCCAGCGAGGCAGGGACCTCCGTGCGGCCGTCGCCACCGCGCTGGGGTTCGAACCCAGCGAGGACTGGGGAGCTGTGGAGCTGGCGCTGTGGAGCGAGCCCTCCCTGCTGGTGGTGGACGACCTTGACCAGGCCGAGTGCTCGGATCAGCTCGAGCTGATGCTTACCGGTCTGGACGGGCTCCTGGTGTTGGTATCCCGGCGACCGCTCTCCTCACCGCAGCTCGTGGCGGCAGCCCTGCGAGGTCGCTTGATGACGCTTGGCCCGCAGGACCTGTCGTTCAGTCACGAAGAGGCCTCCACACTGTTCGAGGACCCAGCGGCTGCAGACGCAGCCTCGGCGGAGTCTGGCGGTTGGCCGCTCCTCCTGGCCCACGTCGCGAACGTGGGCTCTCTCCCGGCCCCCAGCGCGATCGCCAGCGCGGTGAGGTCAGGGGTCTCGGACATAGCGTGGCGGCGTCTGCTGCTGCAGGCGGCTGTTCCGGACGCGACCGCCGAGCTCGGCGGCGAGGCCGATCGCGTAGCGGTCGAGGAACTGGAGGCAGCGGGCTTCGTCACGACCGCCGACGGCGTCCTCGAGGTGCCCGCTGTCGTCGTCAGGGCGCTTCTCGGTGCGTGCCTACCGGAGGTGCGGCGAGCCGTCGCAGCGGCGCGGGGCCCGCTCAGCGAGAGGCAGCTATGCGCCGCACACGAAGCGACGAGGGACCTGGCTGCGCTGGCAAGCGTCCTGGACACGGCTTCCAGCCCACTGGAGAGGGATGACCCGCGGTCGCTTCTCCGGTGGCATGGCCTGGTGCCGGACGGCGCCGGCGGACGCCGTTCCCTGAGGGTCGGGAACGCGCTGTGCGCCGTGGGGCGTAGGACCGAGGGCATCGCCCTCCTGAGAGAGATCGCGGGTGACGACGCGCTCGACGCGGACCTCCGCCTCACCGCTCTCGGCGATGCCATCTACTACCTGGCCGAGGCGCCGTCCGACAGGGATGACGCACGTCGGTTGCTACAGGGCAGCGACGCGCTGTTCGCGTCCGCATCACCCGAGCGCCAGGGAAGGTTCTTGAGCACGGCCTCCGCCATCTACTTCCGGGCCGGCGACTACACGGCAGCCAGGGCTCTCGTCGAGCGTGCCCTGGCGGTCCTGCCCCCCCGGCAACAAGCATCGGTACGCGCCACTCATCAACCTGGCCGTGCTGGAGTGGAACCTCTCCGGCGACATAGAGGCGCGGATCCGGTTGGAACACGAGGGTCTGGAGATATGCCGCGAGGCCTACCCGGACCACGTGGTCGGCGTCTGCAGAGACCTGGCTCAGCTATGCCTCTACGTCGGCTGGGAAGGGCGTGCCCGGGAGTACCTGGCGGAAGGTGAGCGCTACGCCCACTCGAGGCCCATCCTCGCCCTCGAGGTCGCCGGCATGCAGGCCCAACTGGACGGGAACCTGGAACGGCTGGCCGACGTGGCGGACCGTGCCCGTGGCACCGACGACCCGGCCGTCCTCGACGCCGTCGCCTCGCGCCTGGTGACGGCCGTTACCGCGAGCGGCGATGCCGCCGGAGCGGCGCGCCTCTTCGCGGACCAGGACGCGGGAGGGTTCACGGCCCTGGCCACGGCGCTGGCGCTCCTCGCGCTGGGCGAGACGGAGGAAGCGGAACGACGCGTCGCGGCGGCCCGCGATGAGGACGCCGAGCGCGAGTTCAGGTTGGCGTGGCAGGCGGCGCGCTACCGAGTCGGCGGGTCGCCGGAGGACCTGGAGACGCTGTGTGCCATGACGTCCGCGGGGCCGCGCATCCTCCCCTATTTCGTGCCGTTGTCGGAGCTACCCACTAGCCGTCCCGACCTCGCCACGTACTACCCGCTGGAGGACGTCATGCGCTCCGGTTGGCGCGAGGCGGCGGCGCTGCGCCTGGCCGAGCTGCCGCCGCTACGCGTGACGGCACTGGGCGAGATGACGGTGGAGGTCCTCGGTGAGCGGGTCGAGGTCTCCGGCAGACAGCGCGACCTCCTCGCGCTGCTGCTGCTGGGGCTGGGGCGCCGGGACCTTAGCGCGGCGTTGTGGCCGGAGGCGAACCCGGCGAAGGCCCGGAACAACCTCAACGTGCAGCTCAACGAGTTGCGCCGGGTCATAGAACCTTGGGGTCACAGGACGTACCTCTTCGAGGACGGCCTGCACAACACGGAAGCGGACCTCTACCGGCTCCGGGCCGCTCTAGCGGCCGGCCGCCACGACGACGTCATGAGCCTCTACCGCGGGCGGTTCGCGCCGGGCGCCGCGACGGACGTCGTCGCCGAGGCGCGGACCGCGCTCGAGCGCGAGGTCGCTGACTCCCTGGTGGAGGCCGCCAGCTGCGCTCCTCCGAGGAAGGCTGCCGCCTACCTCAAACGCGCGCTCGAGTTGGAACCGCTGAACGAGGACGCGCTGCAGAAGCTGTTGGCCCTGCTGGTCGCCAGCGGGAGGCGCGGCGAGGCGTTGCGCCGGTACCGCTGGTTCGCGGCCGACCTCGGAGAGCAACTCGGCCTGGAGCCGCTACCCGACACCACGAGGCTCGTCCTGCGGGCCCTCCCAGCCGGCGATCAGTAGACCACCGTCACCTCCACCAGCATCCCGCCGAAACGTGTCTGCCACCAGCCGTCATCAAGTGGGTCAGGTCCGTTCCCGCCGCTGAGGAACAGGTAGATGTCGTTGCCCAGAACGGACTGGCTATGCTCATCGCAGGGCGGCTGGAAGGTCTGGAAGTCCGGGCTCTCGTAGACGGTGGCTCCGAAGTGCCCGTAGTAGTAGTAGGGATCGTAGAAGTTGAAGGCCTCGACCGTGTACCGCGTCGCGTCCGGTTGACGTTCGAACGTTACGTAGGCGGCGGAGCAGTACCGGGTCGTGTCACCCGACGGGTAGCTGTCTGACATCGCCTCGAGGCGACCCGAGATCAGGTCCCTGCGCTCCTTGCCGACCACGGTCGCGGTCGCCACCGTGACCGGCTCGGCGCCGGGTTCGATGACGCCCGAACCATCGTCCAGGTAGACCTCGACGGTTATCTCGTCGTGCAGTTCGGGCGTGATGGCTGCCGGCTC
>JBDZWC010000189.1:0-3371 GCA_040256005.1 Deinococcaceae bacterium
CCGCCGCGGGCTGGAGGTCGTAGACAAGCTCGTCTCGCACCACGACCTCCCGTCTGAGGTCGTCACCGTCTCTGACGACGCCAGGGTGCCGGTCGACGCGCGCCTCGTGAGGTACTGCCTCGACACCGGCTTCGACCTCGTCACGACCGACTACAACCTCAGCCGGGTCGCCTCGCTACAGGGCGTGCGGGTGCTCAACCTCAACCAGCTCGCCAACGGCGTCAAGGTCACCTACATGCCGGGGGAGCGGCTCTCGCTCAACGTCGTCAAGCCCGGTCGCGAGTCCGGCCAGGGCCTGGCCTACCTGGAGGACGGCACGATGGTGGTCGTGGAGGACGCCGCCGAGCTGGTGGGGCACAGCGTGGACGCCGTCGTTACCTCGAGCCTGCAGACGAGCATGGGCAGGATGATCTTCGCGCGCCTGGCAGACTCGTAGCAGCGGTCCGTGCCGCAGCGCTGGTCGTTGACACCTCGCTGCCGCGGCAATAAGCTCAACCGTGCGTCTTGGGCCGCCGAGCGGCCCGCGGCGCCTTTCACGGTAGGGGGCCTTAGCTCAGTTGGGAGAGCGTTCGCTTTGCAAGCGAAATGTCGCCGGTTCGAGTCCGGCAGGCTCCACCACCACCTACAGCAGGCGCGATACGAAGCACTTGACCCGGGGCAGATGTCCCGGTCAGGCTCGCTCGCGCCTCATGCTAGATTGGGCGGAGTTTTCACGCAGGGCGCGGAGAAACACCGCGCTAGACGTGCGCCGAGCACCGGCCTGCCTAGCAGCGCCCCGGTACGAAGTTCGAGGAGGTAGTCCGCCGAGCATGATGTCGACCACCCCGTGCCGCCTTGACCTCGCCGCAGAGTGCGAAGCGCCATCCCACGCCCTGGCCGCTCCGCTCGCCGCCGGCCAACCGGCGGGCTGAGGCATGCCCCAGCTCTTCCCGCCCAACTCCAACTCGCTGATCAAGTGGTCGATGTTCGGGGGCGGCGTCTTCTTCGTACTGCTGATCGGCGCGCTCATGTTCTACGCCAGGGCGACGAACAACCAGGTCGGCGTGCCCGTGGCGCAGCCGGTCGACTTCCCTCACAACCTGCACGTGGTGCAGACGGGCCTCGACTGCCGCTACTGCCACACCACGGTCGAGACCTCGAACACCGCCTCCGTGCCCGCGACCGAGACCTGCATGACATGCCACTCCCAGCTGCGCACGAACACCCCGCAGCTGCAGGCCGTCTTCGCGAGCTGGGAGACGGGCGTGCCCATCCAGTGGAACCGGGTCCACGACCTGCCCGACTACGTCTACTTCGACCACAGCGTGCATGTGAACAACGGCGTCGGCTGCTCCAGTTGCCACGGCCGGGTGGACCAGATGGTGACGGCCACCAAGGTCGAGCCCCTCACGATGGGCTGGTGCCTCGAGTGCCACCGCGACCCCGCCACGCAGCTCAGGCCCCGCAGCGAGGTCCTCAACATGGAGTACGGCTTCCCCTCCCAGCCGGAGGAGCAGCGTGCGATCGGAACGGAGCTGATCGAGGCGTACCACATAGACACGGATAGGCTCATCCAATGCTCGACCTGCCACAGATGAACGCCGACGGAGGTGAAGCACCGCGCGACTTCTCCCGCCTCAGGGAGAAGCTATCGGGCCAGGAGGGCCCGGCGTACTGGCGCAGCCTCGGCGAGCTGACCGAGTCTGACGAGTTCAGGGAGTTCCTCAACAAGGAGTTCCCGCGCCAGGCCGCCCCGCTGGAGAACGGCCTCGACCGCCGCGACTTCCTCAAGCTGCTAGGCGCCAGCATGGCACTGGCCGGGCTGTCCGCCTGCGCCAGGCCCCCGCTACCGCACGAGAAGATCGTGCCCTACGTCAGGACCCCTGAGGAGATCACGCCGGGCAAGCCGCTGTTCTACGCCACCGCTGTCACGTACGGCGGCTACGCGGAAGGCGTCCTGGCCGAGAGCCATCAGGGCAGGCCCACCAAGCTCGAGGGCAACCCAGACCATCCGGCCAGCCGCGGTGCCACCGGCGCCGTCACGCAGGCCGAGGTCCTCTCCGTCTACGACCCCGACCGTTCCGGCGCGGTCCTCGAGAACGGCGAGGAGCGGCAGTGGGAAGACTTCGTCGAGGCGCTGACCGCCAGGGTCGTATCCCTCCCGCAGGGACAAGGTCTGGCCGTTCTCACCGAGAACGTCACGTCGCCCACGCTGGGCGCGCAACTGCAGCAGCTCCTCGCTACGCTGCCGCAGGCTGCCTGGTACCAGTGGGACCCGGTGCACCCCGACAACGAGGTCGCCGGCGCTCGGCTCGCCTTCGGCGCGGACGTCAGGCCGGTGCTCGATCTGACGCAGGCCGACGTGATCGTCTCGCTCGGTGCCGATTTCCTCGACCGCGGGCCCGGTCGCCTCGCGTACGCCCGCGACTTCGCTCAGCGCCGTCGCGTCCTGCAGGCGCAGGACACGATGAACCGGCTCTACCAGCTCGAGAGCAGCCCGTCACCCACAGGCGTGGTGGCCGACCACCGGGTGGCGCTCAAGCCGTCGGCGATCGCCGCCGCCGCGGCCGTGATCGCGGCGCGGCTGGGCGTCGCCGCACCCAGCGCCGAGGTCCCGGCCGGGCTTTCCGCCGCGATGCTCGACGCCATCGTCGCCGACCTGCAGGAGGCGCAAGGCTCCGCCGTCGTCATCGCCGGCTCCGAGCAACCGCCCGTGGTGCACGCCCTCGCCGCCGCGATCAACCAGGCGCTGGGCAGCGTCGGCAACACGGTGAGCTACGTGGCCGACCCTGCTGCCCGCCCCGCGGTGCACGGCGAGGAGATCGCCTCGCTCACCGCGGCCATGCGGGCCGGCGAGGTGTCGACGCTCCTCATCGTCGGCGCTAACCCCGTCTACACGGCGCCGGCCGACCTCGGGTTCGCCGAGGCTCTGGCCCAGGTGCCGTTCAGCGCGCACCTCGGTCTGTACCGCGACGAGACCGCCGGCGCCTGCACCTGGCACGTGCCACAGGCCCACTTCCTGGAGACGTGGGGCGACGCCCGCGCGTTCGACGGCACCGTGTCGATCCAGCAGCCGCTCATCCTGCCGTTCTACGGCGGGAGGAGCCCGCATGAGCTGCTCGCCGTCCTGCTCGGCGCGCCCGACGCCACGGCCTACGACGTCGTGCGCAGCTACTGGCAGGGCCGCGTCTCGGGCAACTTCGACGACTTCTGGCGCGAGAGCGTGTTCCGCGGCGTCGTCGCCGGCACCGCCGAGACACCGCAGGACGTGAGCGCCGCGGCGGTGACTCTGGCGGATTCGACGGCGGGCGCGACACCCGTCACCTACACCATAAACTTCAGCGCCACAGTGGCGCTTGCTGCCTCCTCATCCGACTCGATAACTCTGACGG
>JBDZWC010000085.1:0-13147 GCA_040256005.1 Deinococcaceae bacterium
GAACCTCCATTCTCACTCAACCAACCGTCTCACCTAAAACGGGACTCAAACAGGCGATTCATGCGTAGCGGACGGACCGTTCGCACCGTGAACGACGGGGCTCGCTGCCGCCGCCGTCGAGCGAGGGGGCTGGACTCCGGGACTCGGGACTGGGCAGACTCTCCCCGTGGCTGCCGCCCTGGCCCCCCTGTTGCGCCTGCTGGGTTACGGCGTCGGGTTGTCCGCTGGGCTGGCCTTCGCGGAGCGCAACCTGGGGTTGGGTCAGGACGCCCGTTTCTGGGTGGGCGGCCTGATGCTGTCCCTGGGCTCGCTGCTCATGTCCGGCGACTCGGGTCGCTTCCTGTACGAGCGGTCGCTCTTCTGGGGGATCTCGGACGCCGACGTCGCGGAGTACGTGCGTACGAAGCGGGCCAACCTCGCCGCGTCGGTGAAGATGATGCTGTTGGGCGCCGTGGTCGTGGCCTCGGAGTTCCTGGTCTGAGCGGCGGCGCAGGCGGCTGGCAGCAACGGGGCGAAGCGTGTCCAGAACGGCTATGCTGCGCTCAGCGACAGCGGGTTGGGGGCAACATGCAGGTAGGTCGTTTCGAAGCCTGGACAGCGTTCACACGGGGCTGGAAGCGCTTCGAGGGCGCATGGCTGACCTACCTCCTCATGGCGTTGGCGGCGCTGGCCGTCAGCGTCGGCGTCTCGCTGCTCCTGAACCTCGCATTGCCGGCGGCCGCAGCCGACGTGACGACCACGGCGGACGGTGAGGTCGTGCGCCGTAGCTCGAGGATCGTCTCGACTCTGAGGCTGCCCTTCGGCGCGCCGGCGTTCACGACGGCCCACAACAGCCTCATAGGGTCCATCGTGTCGGCAGCGCTCAGCGCGCTGTTCGCGGGCGCGTTCACCGCGTTCGCGCTGCGCCGGGCGCGGGGGCTCGAGGTGAACGTCGAGATGCTCGTCAGGTACGCGCGCTACTTCCTACCCATCTTCCTCCTCAGCGTCGCCGGGTCCTTGGCCGCGCTGCTCCTCGGGGCAGCAGCGCCCCTCCTGACGGTCATCGCGTTCCTGGCGGCGAGCGTCGCGTTCACCTTCACGCAGCTGTTCATCGTCGACAGGGACTTCGCGCCGGTGGAGGCGCTGGAAGCCAGCCTGAAGGTCGTAGCGCGCAACGTCTGGCAGACGGCGAAACTGCTCCTCATCGGCGCGATCCTCGGCCTCGCCGTGGCCCTGCCGATGAACCTGGTGGCAGCGTCGCTGCCCGCGGTCGCCGGCATCACGATCGGCCTCGCCACAGCCGCCCTGATGACCCTGGTGCAGGGCGTCGTGGCCGTGGCTCTGGCCTGCGCCTACGACGACGCCGTCGGCATCAGCAAGACGGGGGACGAGCTGCCCATCGGCGCTACCGGCGCGGCCACGACGCTATCCTCGGGTGCGTGACGCTCAGACGGCGTGAACGCATCCGCGAGGTCCTGAGCCGCAGGCAGCCCGACCTCTCGCTCATCGCCGAGCACGTCCACAAACCGCACAACCTCTCGGCCGTGCTCCGCTCTTGCGACGCGGTCGGGATAGGCACCGTGCACGCCGTGAACCCGACCGGCGGCGTGCCTACATACAACGCCACCAGCGCCAGTGCCGAGAAGTGGGTCGACGTGCTGGTCCACGGCAGCGTAGAGGGCGCCGTGACCGCCGTGAGGCGCCAGGGCATGCGGGTCTACGCCGCGCACCTGTCGGCAGCAGCCATGGACTACCGCGAGGTGGACTACGTGGTCCCGTGCGCCCTGTTGCTGGGCAACGAGCGGGAGGGCGTGACGCCGGAAGCTGCCACGCTCGCCGACGCGCACGTGATCATCCCGATGCTGGGGATGGTCCAGTCGCTCAACGTCTCGGTGGCAGCCGCCGTGATCCTCTTCGAGGCGCAGCGCCAGCGCCTGGGCGCTGGTCGCTACGCCGCACCGCGCCTCTCCGACGAGGAGATGGCAGCGATCGAGGAGCGCTGGTTGCTGAACCGTTGAAGGCGGACCCATGACCGGACCGCAGCACGCGTCCTGTCGGCACTCCGGTCTACGTAGCATGGTGAACGTCTCTCACGCTCCCAGGCTCTAATCTCGGGCACATGTGGAGACCCCGTAGTTCGACGCTGTTGATGATCGCCGTCGTGTGCCTCGTAGCGTGCGGAGCCGCCCAGAGCCCGACGCTGAGCCTGGAGAGGGTCGCCGAAGGCTTCTCGGCTCCCGTGTCCATCACCAACGCCGGGGACAACAGGCTGTTCGTCGTCGAGCAGGCCGGCACGATCAGCGTCGTACAGGACGGCGCCAGGTCATCCGCGCCCTTCCTCGACATCCGGGACAGGGTCGGCTCCGGGGGCGAGCGCGGTCTGCTGGGCCTGGCCTTCCCGAGCGACTTCGCGCAGTCCGGGCTGTTCTACGTCTACTACACCGACAAGAACGGAGATTCGGTCCTGTCGCGGTTCTCCTCGGACGGCCAGGTCGCCGATGCCGGTTCCGAGCAGGTGCTACTGACCCAGGACCAGCCGTACGGCAACCACAACGGCGGCCAGCTGCAGTTCGGACCGGACGGGTACCTGTACCTCGGGCTGGGTGACGGCGGCAGTGGCGGGGACCCGCAGGGCAACGGCCAGAACCTGGGCACGCTGCTGGGCAAGCTGCTGCGCCTGGACGTGTCGGGCGAGGGAGCCGCCGCTCCGGCCGACAACCCCTTCGTGGACCAGGAGGGCGCCCGGCCCGAGATCTGGGCCTACGGCCTGCGTAACCCGTGGCGGTTCAGCTTCGACCGCGAGACCGGGGACCTGTTCATCGCGGACGTCGGACAGAACGCCTTCGAGGAGGTGAACCTCCAACCGGCTGCTTCGGGCGGGGGCGAGAACTACGGTTGGAACGTCATGGAGGCCGAGGCCTGCTACCAACCGAGGAGCGGGTGCGACCAATCCGGCCTGGTGCTGCCCATCATCACCTACCCGCACGACGGACAGTGGGGCGGCTCCATCAGCGGCGGCTACCTCTACCGGGGCGGCGAGGTCGAGAGCCTACAGGGCGCGTACGTCTTCGGCGACTACGTCTCCGGCCGGATCTGGCGAGCCGACCTGGCGGACGGCGAGTGGCAGGTGACCACCCTCTTCGAGCCGGACTTCAACGTCTCGACCTTCGGCGAGGACGCCGCCGGCGAGCTCTACGTGGCCGACTACGGTGGGGGCGTGATCTACAAGATCGTCGACTGAATAGGTCGCCCGGCCGGGGTGCTTCTAACCGGCGGGCAGTGCCCGTGTGGAGCTAGTCCCTGGCGGCCTTGGCGCCCAACACCAGCGCCTTGGCGACGACCTCCTGAACGGCGATCGACAGCGCCTGCATGGGGATCCTTGGGCCCATGCCGGTGCTGAGGACGAACGCGGTGTCGCCGTCACCCGTCGTGTGCGACGGGCGCGTCACCCGGGCTATCCCGATGTGCGCCGAGGTAGAGAGCGCGTGCGCCTCGGCCTTGGAGATCTGGGCGTCGGTAGCGACCACGACGAGCGTCGTGTTCGTGCCGGGCAGCGCCGCGACGCCGTCGAGCGCGGCCATCCCCAGCAGCTCGCCATGCCCCGCGACCAGCCGGCCGTCATCGGGGTCCACCAGGTTCCCCACGGCGTTGCTGACGGCGAGAGCGGCCACGGTGGCACCCGCGAACCGTACGGCGTAGCTGCCCAGGCCGCTGGGCGTGTGGCCGGCCCTATCGATCAGGCGTCCGATGCGCGCGCCGGTGCCAACCCCGACTCGGCCCATCTCCACCGGCCCTGCATGCGCGGAGCCGGCGGCCGCCCGACCGGCGGCCTCGTCGGGCCTGACCCTGGGGTCGCCCTCGCCGAGGTCGTAGATCACAGCGGCCGGCACTATGGGCACGAGCCCGAACTGGGTCACGAAGCCCCTGCCCCGCTCCTCGAGCCAGTTCATGACCCCGCTCGCGGCCGCCAAGCCGTACGCGCTGCCGCCGGCCAACACGACGGCGTGGACCACGTTGACGGTCCTGTCCGGCTCCAGCAGCACTGACTCGCGAGAGCCCGGCGCCGGGCCCAAGACCTTGCCGGAGGCTACACAGCCGTCCTCGGGGGCGAGCACGACCGTGCAGCCGGTGCGCGCCACCTCGTCGGTCCAATGGCCGACCGCGATGCCCGCGACCGCGGTGAGAGTGGGGTTGTCGAACGGCTCGGACCAGACGGCCCTGCGGGCGCTCACGCCTAGCCGGCCCCGGCCGGCAGGTAGTCCGCGGCCTCCTCCGGCGACACCTCGATGATCTGGATGCGGTCAGCCGGGGTGTCCACCGTCGCCCTCAGGCCCGTGGCGGTGTCGATGGGGATCTTGAGCCTTACCACCGGTGCGAACTGCTGGGCCGCCAGGTCGACGTCCTGCCTGAAGGCCGCCATCACGCCGTTCTCCGACGGAGCGCCGGTCTTGAGGTCTATGCGGTGGAAGACGATGCCCTCCGGCACGGGGAACGTCTCGCCGGCGCCGGACCGCCCCCGTAGCGCCCCCTCCACGAAGTCGTTCCAGACGTAGATGGGCTGGCGCGAGCTGGTGACCGTGTCGACAGTGCCGTCCGAGAGCGTCATGCGGCTGGGCAGGCTCGTGTTGTCGTCGTTGCCTATCCACACCGAGGCCACCAGGCCGGGCGTCATGCCAACGAACCAGATGTCGATCTCGTCGTTGGTGGTGCCGGTCTTGCCCGCGACCCAACGACCAGGAACCGCCGCGCGGTTGGACAGCCCGTAGGCGGGGTCCCTGTCCACCACGTTGCCGTGCATGAGGTCGACCATGATGTACGCCGTCTCCTCGCTCCAGACGCGGGCGGAGTGCGGGGCGGCCTCGTAGATCACGTTGCCGTCGGCATCCTCGACCCGCTGGATGAAGTACGGCTCGATGTACACGCCGCCGTTCGCGAACGCGGCGATGGCGGCAGTGTGCTGTAGTGGCGTGACCACGAAGCTGCCGAGGGCCATGGCCGGGTAGGGCTGGACGTCGTAGCCCAGCTCCCGCGCCTTCTCGGCCACGGCCGAGGCGGTCGCGGCCTCCAGCGCTTTGACGGCCGGGATGTTGCGGCTCCGGTTGAGGTTGGCCCGCACCGTCTGCGGCCCGTCGAAGGCCATGTCGTGGTTGTCGGGCTCGTACGGCGGCTGGCCCCTGATCTCGAAGGTGGCGGGGGCGTCCACGAGGATCGTCGCCTCGTTGAAGCCGCCCTGCTCGATGGCGGTGGCGTACACGATGGGCTTGAAGGAGCTGCCGGGTTGCCTGAACGCCTGTGTGGCGCGGTTGAACTCGCCGGGCGCCACGCCCGCCTGCAGCTTCTGACCCACCATGGCCAGCACCGCGCCGGTGCTGGGGTCTATGCCCACGATCGCGAGCTGCGCGCCCTCGGGTACCTCGGCCTCCAAGCTGGCCTGGTTGGCGGCGAGCTGCGCCTGGACATCTATGGTCGTGATGACCTTGAGGCCGCCAGACCCGAACACCACGCTCTCGCCGTAGCGGTCGGTGAGCCAGTTGCGCACGGCGATAACGACGTCGCGCGAGAGGTCGGAGCTGACGGAGCCCTGCACGAGCACGTCCTGGTCCGTGCGAGTGGCCGAGACCAGGTTGCCGTCGGCGTCGTACTCGACGTCCCACCCGAGCGGCTCGAGCGGGTAGCGCCAGGTGCGGTCTGCCATGCTCTGGCTGATGGTCCCTTGCCTGACCATCTTGTCCAGCACCTCGCGCATGCTCGCGCGCGTGCCCGCGAAGTCCTGGTGCCGTGAGTTGGGCGAGGGGATGAGCCGTGAGAGGTAGAGGCCCTCGGCGAGGTTGAGCTCGATGGGGTCCTTGCCGAAGTACGCCTGGGCGGCGGCCCGCAGCCCGTAGACGTTGCCGCCCCAGAAGATCACGTTGATGTAGCGCTGCAGGACTTCGGGCTTGGTGAGCCGGCGTTCGAGCTCGATGGCCAGCATGATCTCCTTGGCCTTGCGCTCCAGCGAGCGCTCGCTGCGTATGTCCTGCAGGAGCGTGTTCTTGATGACCTGCGTGGTGATCGTGGAACCACCGCGCTGGGCGTCGCCGAAGAACTCCTCGTAGACGGCCTTGAAGAACGCGGGCAGGTCAAGACCGTAGTGGCTGAAGAACTGGTCGTCCTCGTACGCGACGATGGCCTGCAGCGCGGCCGGCGATACCTCGTCCAGCGCCACCGGGATGCGGTTGGTGGAGATGCGGCTCTCGCCCTCCGCCGGCACGATCTGGCCGATGCGCGTGGTGCCGTCAGAGGCGTACACCATGGACGTCGACGTGTACTCGAGCGCGTCGAGCTGGTCCAGCGACGGCAGCTCACCCGCCCACTTCAGCGTTGACGAGGTAACCAGCGCAAGGAAGGAAAGGGCCACCGTCAGCAGAACCAGGAACAGCCCTTGGACCAGCTTCACGCCCACCATGCTACCCGTTACGCAGACGTGACCGAGTTGGTGAACTCAACGTAAGCCTGCAGTTTCTCGTAGGCGGCGCCCGTTGCCAGGG
This sequence comes from Deinococcaceae bacterium, assembly GCA_040256005.1. GTDB lineage: Bacteria > Deinococcota > Deinococci > Deinococcales > Trueperaceae > DASRWD01. Next base: position 6,507 of record JBDZWC010000085.1, read on the forward strand.
TCTCGCGTGCGAGCTGGGCGCCGGTGGCCAGATCGGCCGCCAGGCCGGCCAGATAGGCCGCCGCCCCGGCGTTGAGCGCGACGACGTCGCTGGCCCCACGCGGTCCATCGCCCTGCAGGACCGCTCGCATGATCGCGGCGTTGCGCTCGGCGTCTCCCCCGGCCAGCTCCTCCCTGCTGTGTCGCCCGGCACCCAGCTCCTCGGGGATGACCTCGTACGCCTCGATGCTGCCGTCCTCCCTGAGCTCCAGGACCTGCGTCGGACCCGTGACCGTGATGTCGTCGAGGCCGTCGCCGTGTACGACCAGGGCGCGCTTGACACCCAGCCCCCGCAAGACCTCCGCGAGCAGTTGGGCCAGCTCCGGCGAGAACACGCCCATCAGCTGCCGCTCGGCGCCCGCCGGGTTGGTGAGCGGGCCCAGGTTGTTGAAGATGGTGCGGGCCCGCAGGTCAGCGCGTATGGGCGCCACGAAGCGCATGGCCGGGTGGTGGTTGCGGGCGAAGATGAACCCCACCCCCAGGGTCTCGATCGCCCTGGCCACGTCGTCGCCGGAGATCTCCAACCGCGCCCCGGCCGCCTTGAGGACGTCGGCCGAGCCCGACCGCCGGGTCACCCCGACGTTGCCATGCTTGGCCACCTTCACGCCCATGGCAGCGGCGAGGAACATGGCCGTGGTGCTCACGTTGAAGACGTTCATGCCAGTGCCGCCGGTGCCGCAGGTGTCCACCAACGGCCCGGGTGCGTTCACCTTCACCGGCACGGCGCGTTCCCGCATGGCGCGCGCGAAGCCCACGATCTCGTCCACGCTCTCGCCCCTGGTGCGCAGGGCGGCCAGCAGGGCCGCCGCCTGCATCTGCGAAAGCTTGCCGTCCATCAGCCTGCCCATGACGTCCCTGGCGCGCTCCGCCGACAGCGTGCGGCCCGCGAAGACGTCCTCCAACAGCTCCGATACGTCGAAGCCAGCCGTCGTCGTCATGCCTCGTTCCTCCAACCGCGCCGCTCCTCCCAGGCGCCCCGGGCGTACGCCAGCTCGGCGGCGTACCTGCCGCCGAACGTGGCGGCCAGCGGGGGTAGCAGCACTCGCTTCACTAGTAGGAGAGGCAGGCTAACACCCAGGCGCATGGACAGCTGAGGGTAACGGCGCGCCACCAGGGTGGCGTTGCGGCCGGCGCTCTCGGGCTTGAGGAGGTCGTCCCCCGCCATGGGGTCGGCGCCGTAGTGGACGGCGATCGCCGCCGGCAGGCCCACGAACCTGAGGCCGCGACGGCGCAGCTCGTAGCCGAGGAGCACGTCCTCGACACCGTAGCCCTTGAGCGACTCGTCGAAGCCGCCCACCTCCCGGAGCACGTCGGCCCGCACGGCCGTGTTGGCCCCGTTCACGTTCCACCAGCGGGCGCGCTTCGCCGTCCAGGTCGTGGGCTCGCCGGCCGCGGGTTCGAAGCGCACCGCGCCCACCGACACGGTGTCGCCGCCCGCGACGGCCTCCGCGTGCGCCCGCAGCGTGCCGGAGCTGGGCGAGCAGTCGTCGTCGGAGAGGTAGATGACGTCGCCCTCGGCGGCGGCGAGAGCAGCGTTGCGGGCAGCCCCGGGCCCACTGGCGTCGGGCAGCCTGACCACCTTGATCTCGAAGGGCGGGCCCTGCGCTGCCAGGCTCTCCAGTTCGGGCTCTCGACCGCCGTCGTCGCTGATGACCCACTGGATGCGAGTGGGCTCGAGGTCCTGACCCACCAACGCCGCCAGCTTGCGCTGCAGCAGCTCGAAGCGGCCGCCCGCCGTGGCGGTGATGACGCTGATCGTCGGTGATGGCACCGTCCTCAGAGTGCCATGAAGTTGCGCAGCATCGCGTGCCCGGACTGCGTCAGCACGCTTTCAGGGTGGAACTGGACGCCCCACACCGGGTGCTCGCGATGCCTGAAGCCCATCACGACCTGCGACCCGTCCTCTTCCAGGAACGCGTTGACGACCAGCTCGTCCGGCACGTCCTCTACGACCAGCGAGTGGTAGCGGGTAGCGGTCACGGGCTGCGGCAGGCCGGCGAAGACGCCAGTGCCGTCGTGCCGGACGAGGGAAGTCTTGCCGTGCATGATGCGCTTCGCCCTGACGACGTTCGCACCGTACGCCGCGCCCACGGCCTGGTGCCCCAGGCACACCCCGAGGATCGGCAGGCGGTCGCCGAGGCCCCGCACCGTCTCGACGCTCATGCCGGCCTCGGCCGGGGTGCACGGCCCTGGCGATATCACGACCCGGTCGGGCGCCAGCTCCGTCACGTCATCCAAGGTGAACTCGTCGTTGCGCCACACGGTGGTCCTGGCGCCCAGCTCGCCCAGGTACTGCACCAGGTTGTAGGTGAACGAGTCATAGTTGTCGATCACGAGGACGTGCTGACCGGCGCCGTTCACGCCAAGCCCTCCGTCGCCATCTCGACGGCGCGCCTCAGCGCTGCCAGCTTGTTATGGGCCTCGCGCCACTCGTAGGCGGGGTCGGAGTCGGCGACGATGCCGCTGCCGGCCTGCAGATGCATCCTGCCGTTGGCCACCACCACGGTCCTGAGCGTCAGCGCCATGTCCATGTCGCCGGTCGCCGAGACGTAGCCGAACGCGCCCGCGTAGGGGCCGCGGCGGACGGGCTCGAGCTCGTCGATGATCTCCATCGCCCTGATCTTGGGGGCGCCCGACGCCGTGCCCATGGGCAGCGTGGCGGACAGCGCGTCCAGCGCGGTCTTGCCCTCGGCGAGCCGGCCCTCGACGGTGCTGACGATGTGCATGACGTGGCTGTAGCGCTCGATGCGCATGAGGTCAGAGACCTTCACGGTGCCGGGCTCACACACCCGACCCAGGTCGTTGCGGCCCAGGTCCACGAGCATCACATGCTCGGCGCGCTCCTTCTCGTCGGCCAGGAGCTCCTCGCCCAGGGCCGCGTCCTCCTCCGGCGTGGCGCCGCGCCAGCGGGTGCCGGCGATGGGGAGCGTCTCGACGTGCCTGCCGCTGGCTCTGACCAGGCTCTCGGGGCTGCTGGCGACCAGCGTCACCGGTCCGAGGTCGAGGTAGCCCAGGTAGGGGCTGGGGTTGACGGTACGCAGAGCACGGTAGACGGCGAACGGATGGACGCCCAGCTCGGCGGACTGCCGCAGGCTGGGCACCACCTGGAAGACGTCGCCGGCGTGGATGTACTCGACCGCCCTGCGCACGGCCGCCTGGAAGGCGGCCTCGTCCATGTTCGTGGTGAACTCGGTCGCGCGGCCCGCCCTGTCGCCGGGCACACCGGGCAGTGGCCCGCGCAGGCGCTGGTACGCCGCGTCGACGGCAGCCTGCGCCCGCTCCGCGTCGGCCTCGTCGCCCTCCACCGCGGGGGCGACGATGTACAGCCTGCGCTTGAGGTGATCGAAGACGACGATGAGCTCGGGCTCGATGAACAGCATGTCGGGCACGCCCAGCTCGTCCGGGTTCGCGTCGGGGAGCCTCTCGTACGCCCGTACCAGGTCGTAGCTCGCGTAGCCCATCGCCCCCGCCCACAGCGGCGGCAGGCCGGGCGCCGGTGCGCACGGCCTGACCACCGACTCCCACAGGACGCGCAGAGGGTCCTCGGCCTGGAAGGTGCGGGTCTCGCCTGCCTTCACCACGGTCACCTCGTGACCGCGGGCGCTCACCCGCTGGCGCTCGCCCGTGCCGATGAACGAGTAGCGCGCCACGCGCTCGCCCTGCTCGACGCTCTCGAGGAGGAACGACGGGTGGCCGGCGACCTTCAGGTAGGCCGTCAGGGGCGTCTCGAGGTCGGCGAGCAGCTCACGGAACACGGGAACTGTACGCGTCGCGGATCGCTGGCCGTGGTCACGTCGCGCGTGGCCGCCGCCGTCGCGGTCGGAAGTCTGGTCTTCTCGTTCCTGCTGTGCTCGTTCTTGCTCTGCGAGCGTCAGTACGTCCGGCGTGCTGTCGGGCATACTCCGGTCTCCGTTCGGTTCTCAGGGAGGGCCTATGTGGATGGCGCCCGGGCTCGGGAAGACCGGGGCGCCGCCGCGGATCAGGCTCGGCGCGCTTGCCTCGCGCGCCAAGGCCATCGCCCGCAGGCACCCTGGAGCATCAGGTGAACCGGCATGCGCCGGAGCATAGCGCGAGCGGCTAGGAGTCGTCGCGGGGCAGGAACATGCCTATGGCGTGGAAACCGGCGTCCACGTAGAGGGTCTCGCCGGTGACGCCGCCACCGAGCTCCTCGGTGAGCAGGGCGAAGCCCATGGCGCCCACCTCCTCGGCCGTGATGTTCCGCTTGAGCATGGAGAGCGAGCCGGCGTGGGAGTACATGTCGCCGAAGCCCTGTATCGAACGGGCCGCGATAGTGCGGACCGCGCCGGCGCTGACGGCGTTCACCCTGATCCCTTGGGGCCCCAGGTCGTACGCCAGGTAGCGCACGCTGGCCTCCAGGGCAGCTTTGGCGACGCCCATCATGTTGTAGTGCGGCACCACGCGCTCCGCCGCCAGGTAGGTCAGGGTCAGGATGCTGCCGCCGGGCCTCATGAGCTTGGCGGCCCGCTGCGCGACCGCTACGAGCGAGTAGGCCGAGACGTCCATGGCCGTCTGCCAGTCCTGGCGACTGGTCTCGAGGAACGGTCTCTCGAAGGTCGCCGGCGGGGCGAAGCCGATCGAGTGCACCAGGTAGTCCAGGCCCCCCAGCTCGTCACCCACCTGGTCGAACGTCCTGTCCAGCGCTGTGTCGTCGCCTACGTCAGCCTCGAGCAGCAGCGCGCCCTCGAGGTCGGCCGTCAGCTTCTCGAGCGTGGGCCTCAGGCGCTCCGCCTGGTAGGAGAACGCCAGGGTGGCACCGGCCTGCGCCAGCGGCTGAGCGATGGCCCAGCCCAGCGAACGCTGGTTGGCCACGCCCATGACCAAACCCTTCTTACCGCTCAGATCGACCTCGAACATGTCTGACTCCTTAGCTGACGAAGATCAGGCGACGGCCAGGTACTCGGGCCCTCAGCCGTCCATCATCAGGCGCTCGAACCGCTCGCGGGCGTTCTCAGCCTTGACGCGCTCGCCGCGCCGTTCCCAGACGTCGGCCAGGCCCTCCCAGGCGATCTCGCTGTAGGGCTCGTGCTCCGTCATGGCCTGGAAGATGCTGGTGGCGCGCGTCAGGTCGTTGCCGCCCAAGGCCAGCTCGGCCGCCGACTGCAGGAGCGACAGGTGCTCCGACTGCAGGTTCTGCCTGATCGTGTCCACCCAGTCCGACTCGAACCCCACCATGAAGTGGCCGCCGTACAGCTTGGCGGCCGCCATGTAGTCGGAGATCTGGCCTGTCTCGCGGGCCTTGGCGGTGAGCTTGCGGTAGGTATCGACGTCGTAGTCGATGCTGAAGCTGTCTTTGAGGTAGTAGCGCCGGTTGGCCGACTCCACGAGCTCGCCTCCCATGACCTTGCGGAGCCTGTAGAGGGTGGTGTGGAAGCTCGACGACGCCTTCGACTCCGTCTTGCCTGGCCACAGCGCCTCGGCGACCTCGAAGGTGGAGACGCCCGCGCGGTGCTCGAGCAGGTAGAACAGCAGCTCCAGAGCCTTGAGGGAGTCCCAGTCGAGCCGTTCTCCCTGCCGCGTGACCATGGGCGGGCCGAACCCGCGAGCGCTGACGACGCCTTCCAGCGGCCGCCTCAGCTCCTCGATGCGCCGCAGCCGAACGCGAACGGCCTCCATGAGCTCGTCCTTCTGCACCGGTTTGGTGAGGTAATCGTCGGCACCCAGGGTCATGCCGCGGCGCATGGAACGCCGGTCCTCGAGGGCCGTGAGGAACAGGAACGGCACGCTCCGCAGCTCGGGGATCTCGCGCACCTTCTCGTAGAACGCGAAGCCGTCGAGCTGCGGCATGGAGACGTCCGAGACGATCACGTCGGGCCGCAGGCCCTCGCGGATCTCCCCCAGGGCCTCCACTGGGTCATCCATGGTGAGCACGTTGAAGCCGGCCTGTGTGAGCGTCATCTCGCTCACCTTGAGCATGGCGGGCTCGTCGTCAACGACCAGCACGAGCGTCGTCATCTGCCGGAGTCTAACCTCTCGCCTCGCGGCGACGTGGACCGATCACTGTGGGATCCGGTGCTGCGGTGCCGCCGCGGCGGCTCAGGAATCGCCCCACGAAGCGGTCTCCTGGTAGTGGATCAGGGCGCTGAACTCGACCCCGCCGCCCGCCAGCGGTGCCGTGCTGAACTTGATGTCGACGAGCACGTCGTCGCGGCTCATCGAGTCGACGAAGTCCCTCAGCCTCTGCTCGAAGAGGTCGTGGTCGTTCGAACTGATCAGCTTGAACTTGGGGTCCACCTGTCATCCTCCCAGGGCGCTCGCCTTCGGGCCAGAGTCGTCCCCTGACGCTTCCGCCTAGGGACCGTGCGCGTAGATGATAGTCGCGGGGGACGTCCTGTGCGGGCGAAATGTTCCCCACCGCGCTAGTCTTGTGCCTTATGTCTCACGTTGGCGGGGTGAAGCCCCGGCCGCGCCATGAGCTGGTGATGCGGGCGGTGCACCCCCTGGTGGCCCCGGGGGTGAGGTTCCTGCGTCTCGTGGGGGCGGAGCCGTGGCAGGTCGTCGTCTCGCACGGCGTGCTGGGCGTGGCGGCCGCGGTGCTGGTCGCGACGCCGGCCCCGGGCGCGTGGGTCGCGGCGGCCGTCATGT
>JBDZWC010000190.1:0-3353 GCA_040256005.1 Deinococcaceae bacterium
ATGCTCAAGGCCGCTCTGCGCCTCGGCGGGCCGAAGGCGATCAGGTGGCCCCGCGGCGGCGTGCCCGTGCCTCCGGACGTGCCCGCCTCCCAGTGGCCGGAGGTCGAGTGGGGCACCTGGGAGGTGCTCAAGGAGCCCGCGTCGCGCCAGGGCGCCACCTGGGTCATCGGGCTGGGCCCCACCGTCGCCTACGCCCTCCGGGCCGCCGATGGACGTCCGAACGTCGGGGTCGTGGACGGGAGGTTCGTGAAGCCCCTCGACAGCAGGCGTCTCCTCGAGCTCGCCAACGGAGCCAGCGCGTTCGTCACGGCCGAGGATCACACGGTCGTGGGAGGGCTCGGCTCAGCGGTCCTCGAAGGTCTCGCCGAAGGCGGGGCCGAGGTGCCCGTCCTGCGACTCGGTATCAGAGACGTGTGTGTGCCGCACGGTGACCCACAGGCGCAGCACGAGGAGCTGGGCTACGGTCCGGTCGCCATCGGCAAGGCCCTCGACCGCCTGGTCGGCGCCAGCGACGTCGCCGCCTTCATCGAGAGCGCCTCTCCCCGAGGGGAGGACCCCGAGGAGGTCGTCGGGTGACCAAGCGTCGGCTCTCGCGCGCTCTGAGCGCCCTGGCCGTTTCCGTCCTCGTCGTTCTCCTCGCGGCATGCAACCCGTTCGCGCGGCAAGTCTCGCTGTCAGGAACGTGGTCCGGGACCTACGAGTCCAGCGAGGGCGACACTACCGGCGTCCTGCTGCTAGTCCTCGATGTCGCGGGCAGCTCGGTCTCGGGTAGCTGGGAGTCGAGCCTCCCCGGCAGCCTCTCCAGTGGGAGCGTCACGGGTGAGGTAGGCCCGCTGATCATGCTCGAGCTCGTTACCGACGGCGACGCGGCCTGCCGGTTCCAGGCCCTGGCCGAGCAGCGCGACGAGCTGCTCGTGGGCGGCTACATGGCTGACTGCGGGACGATCGCCAACGGTTGGATCGAGTTGGAGAAGCGCTAGGCAAAGCGGACAGCCCATGTCCGCTATCGCGTCTACGCTCCGCGCCAGGAGGTAGGCGCATGGACACGACCATCAACCCGACCGAGGCCACCGCTGAAGAGCTGCTTACGACCCTGTTCGCGGACCGGTACCGAGAACTGCTGGAAGGCATGCCGGACGGGGACCCGACCTGGGTGACGAACGGCGGCCGCGAGGGCGGCGTCTACGGGACCCTGGCGGACCTGACCGCCGAGGAGGCGTCGCGCGAGGTGGCCGGCACCACCATCGCCGCCCACGCCGAGCACCTGAGGTGGGCCATAGACCTCGTCAACGCCTACTTCGAGGGCGAGACGCCGCCCGCCTCGTGGGCGGAGAGCTGGTCCGTCACCGTGGTGGACGAGCCGGCGTGGGAAGCGCTCAAGGCGAGGGTCAGGCGCGCAGGGGACAGGCTGCTCGCCGCGATCCCGGCGAAGCACTCCTGGCGGGAGGAGTTCGCTGCCAACGGCGCTCTGGCGAGCTACGGCCACGCCGCCTACCACCTGGGAGCCATGAGACAGTTGAAGAAGGTGGTGCGAGGAGGAGCGCGGTGAGCCTGCGCCACATCAACCCGCCCTCCATGCATCGGAACCCGGCCTTCTCGCAGGGCGTGCTGATCGAGCGACCGGGTCCGCTGCTCGTCGTGGGCGGACAGAACGGTGTGGATGCCAACGGCGAGGTGGTGAGCGCCGACTTCGGCGAGCAGACCAGGCAAGCGCTGAAGAACGTGCTGGCTGTGCTCGCCGAGGTGGGAGCTTCGCAGCAGGACGTTGCCAAGCTGACCATCTTCTATGAAGCGAGCCAAGACGTTCGCACCGGTTACCAGGCGTCGGCCGAGGTCTGGGGCGCTGTCCCCACCGCCATCACGGTGATCGCCGTACCCTCGTTCGGCCGGCCCGACGTGTTGGTGGAGATCGAGGCGCTCGCGCTCGTTCCGGAGAGCGCGTTGTGAGGCGCCTATCCATCAAGGTGAACCGTCCTGGGTTCTGTAGAGACATCTTCTTCACGCGGCCTGCTTCTGCAGGTCCAGGGTTCGATTGTATGCAGCCTCGTACTGTGTGGGGCTGAGGTACTCGAGCTTCGAGTGCAGGCGGTGGTTGTTGAACCAGGCCACCCACGCCGTCGTCGCGGTCTCGACTTCCTGCCTGGAGTTCCAGGCTTTGAGGGTTGAGCGGATCAGTTCGGCCTTGTAGAGGCCGATGGTGCTCTCCATCAGGGCGTTGTCGTAGGCGGTGCCCACCCTACCGATGCTGCCGAGCATGCCTTGATCTAGGAGCTTCTGGCTGAACGCCAAGCTCGTGAACTGACTGCCGGCATCGCTGTGAACGATCAGCCCTTGCCCGCTGAAGCGCGGGTCGCGACGCCGGCGGACGCTGATGGCCTGATCGAGCGCCTTCGTCACGAGCCGCGCGTTCATGCTGGTGGCCACCGTGAAGCCCAGGATGCGCCTGGAGAACGTGTCCTGCAGGAACGACACGTACACGGTCCCCTCCCGACTGGGGACGTAGGTGAAGTCCGACACCCACACCCTGTCGGGCGCCTGGCGGTCCCAACGGCGCTGCACCAGGTCGGGCGCCCTGATGACACCTGGAGCGGCGTGCGTCGTCCTGACGCGCTTCAGGCGCGTCCTGCCCCTGAGGCCGGCGGCTCGCATCAGCCTGGCGACCTGGTCGCGACCGACAGACACTCGCTCGTGCCTCAACGCCTGCCACACCTTCCTGACCCCGTAACAGGCGTAGTTGCCGTGGTAGACGCGCCGGATCTCTACCAACAGGCGCTCGTCGGAACGTCGCCTAGCCGAAGGAGGGCGAGTCTTGAACGCGTAATAGGTGCTGGGGGCGATCTGGTAATCGTGCGCTCTGAGCACGCGGCAGACACGGCTTAGGCTCCGAACGAAGCCTTGAAGGCATCGATGTACGCGACGATCACTTCAGTCTGCGGTCGAGCTCCGCGGCGGCGAAAAACGCCGAAGCCGTCTTCAAGATCTCGTTGGCGCGTTTCAACTCGGCGTTCTCGCGCCTGAGACGCTTCAACTCCTCATGCTCACTCGACGTCACGCCAGCGCGCCCACCAGCGTCCACCTCAGCGCAAGTGACCCAAGTCCGCATCGTGTCCAACGGGATCCCCACCAACTCGTTGATACGACGATACGAGGCGCGAAGAGACTCCTCTGGAGCCTCCAACCTCCGCTCCCGGAACAGCCTCACAACCCGCTCCCTCGTCTCCCGGTCGTACTTGCTCGCCATGAGCCATTCTCTCCAATCATGCGAGAGAAGAGCCTCCACCAAACCCAGGACGGTTCACTTGGTGGGTCGGGGTTTGAGTGTGGTGGGCGCCTGCGCGGCTGTCGGCGTGGGT
>JBDZWC010000191.1:0-1626 GCA_040256005.1 Deinococcaceae bacterium
TGGACCGGTTGCTGGACTCGGCGCGCGCCTACGAGCTGCTCGGCGTGCCGGAACGCGACGAGCTGGCCGACGCGGTGCTGGGCGCCGTGGCCCGCCGGGCCGGCGATGCGCGGGTACGGCTGCTGGCGCCCACCCCCGACGGGTGCCGGGTGGAGCTCACCAGCGAGCCGCAAGGAACCTGCGAGGCAGACTAGACGCCCTTTCTTGGAGGCCCTTCCCGGTCGTGTTGGCCTCACATCCGGAACGAACCGGGGCCTCATGCCTGGGGTCAAGGGTGCAGCCAGGACATGACCGCGCGGACCGCCCGGCGAGCGAGGCGCTTCGGCTGCGGTCGCACGTACTGGAGGCCACCATGCGACTCCCCAGACCAGCGACCGCGTTGGCGAGCGCCGCACTCGTAGCGATCCTAGGAGCGTGCGCCGCGGTGCCCATCCCGCACACCGTCGACCTCAGGGCGCAGATGGCGCAGACCACCGGCACCGTGACGACCCCGATCGAGGAGGGTCAGGCCGACGTGGTGGACCTACGGCTGCCCACCGAAGACGGAGCCTGCCTGGACTTCTCGGACACCGCCCCGGGCGCGACCGTGCAGTCCGCCCAGCTGCAGTGGATCGTTGACGCGACCTACGACGGGCCGGACCTGACCGGCAAGCTGCAGGCGCGCGCCTACGCCGCGGGAGCCGGTGACGACGTCTTCGCGTCCCAGAACACGCTCGGGCCCGTGGTGACCATCAACCTCGACAAGACGACGACCCGGTTGGCCGGCGCGGCGAACCTGAACCCCAACCAGTTGGCGGCGGTGAACGACCGCGAGGTCTGTTGGGGCGTCTGGGTGACGGGCGAGGACGTGGAGGCGCTGGAGTCCGGCGACGCGGCGATCGATTACGACGTCAAGCAGCTGCGCCTGAGGATCACCTTCAGCATCATCTGAGCGCGGGCGTGCTGAGCCGGTCGCCGCCGATCGAGAGGCGGCGCCCGGCCCCACTAGCGGCGCCGGCGTCAATGCAAAGTTGACAGAGCCTACTGTGTCAATCTATCCTTGACATCCGACATGGGCGTCGGTCCTTAGCGGTCGGTGCCCATGAGAAGGGATGAGATGTCGAGCGATAGGTCGATAGGTGACGAGGTGGTGGCGGAGGCGGTCTCGGGCGCTCTCGCGGAGGTGCTGCCGGACCTCGAGCAGCGCATGGCGGCTGACCCCGAGGCGCTGCTCGACCTGGTGAGCGTAGCGGCCAAGGCGGAGCGCCACACCGCAGAGCTGCTCCGGTCTGCTGTCAACGCGGCGCGGGCCGGCGGTCACAGCTGGGAGGCGATCGGCGCGCGGCTGGGCATCTCGCGGCAGGCCGCCCAGCAGCGCTTCGGGCGCGAGCAGGGTGACACCGCGGAAGGCTTGGTCGACGGCGCCGGCCCCGATGTCGAGTCAGCCAACGAGGTACGGGTCATCTCCGGCCTGACGGCCTTCAACGAGATGCGGGTGCTGGAACGCGTGGGCCGGTACGGCTGGCACTCCATCGGCTACGGGATGCTCCATCACGTCGTGCGGAAGTCGGACAGCCAGTGGGAGCACGTCAGGCTGCCAGCGTCGTCCGAGACGGTGGCCCAGCTCATGGCCGAAGGCTGGCAGCG
>JBDZWC010000191.1:1726-3349 GCA_040256005.1 Deinococcaceae bacterium
GGTCCCATGCCGCATCCGCTGGTGAAGCAGCTTCGGTTCACCCGGCAGGAGTTCGCCCGCGCCTTGCGCACGGTCACCCCGGAGGAGGCCGAGAAGCGCGTCCTGCCGCTCAACAGCCTGGGTTGGAGCCTAGGCCACCTCGCCTGGCAGGAACAGAAGTACTTCCTGCATTGGGGTCAGGGCGAGATGCCCTACCCCGAGATAGACAAGCGGTTCCGCTCGGGTGCTCCCGCCAGCACCCCGCCGCTCGAGGAGATGTGGTCCGTGTGGCGAGACGTGACCAGGCGCGCCGACCCGTGGCTGGACACGCTCGACTCCAAGCGGCTGCAGGAGCCCTACGTGGGCAAGGACGGCAAGCCCGGCGGCCGGATCATCGGCGCGCTGCTGCAGCGGGTGGTGTACCACTACTGGTATCACACGGGCGAGAACATGGCCCTGCGCAAGCTCCTCGGCCACCAGCAGCTGCCTCAGTTCGTGGGCAACATCGACGAGCAGGCGCCGTACGTGCCGGAGTCGTAGGCATAGACGTCGCACGTCACGACGCCAGCGCTTTCGATTCGAAACATGTACCGGTATGAGGCCGTCGATTCACAGCGTTCGCGGGCGATCCCTTTTGAGTTCGTAGGACCGGCCATCGATATGGCTACGAAAGTAGTTCATGCCGTTCCCGTCGGATAATACTTCGCCCTTGACAGCGTCCCGCAGCACGACCTAAGCTGCCGCTCGGTCGTGGCCGGGGCGCTTGCCCCTCGGACCCCTGACTTTCGAATCGAAATCAGGAGACCTGCACTGCGCGACGAGCTCTCGCTCCGTTGCGCTGGATAAGTACTGCCCTTTCAGGGCCAACCGCGGATGACGATCGCCTGGGCAGCGCAACAGCGGCAGCGCGTCCGGGGCCAAGGCGGGCGGAGGTGGCGAGCCGAGCTGGGTCGCGACCGGCGAAGGAGCGAAGAGTGGAGACGTTGGAGACGGAGTACGGCAGGGTGCAGGTCGACGCGAGCGACGTGATGCTAGGCGAGCTCTTCGTGACCGACGAGGGGGTCGAGCTCGAGGTGGTGGCGCTGGACCCGTTACGGTTCGAGCCGGCGCCACAGGAGGAGGAGGACTGGGGCGAGTGACGTTGGCGGGTCGGGTTCCGGACCTGGGGAAGCGGACCGGCGACGTCACCGCGCACGCCACCCCTGGCGGGACGGTCGTCATGGTCTACGACCGGCTCCGCACCGAGGAGCGCATGTTGCTCGAGGCCTTCGAACGGTCTGGAGTGCCGGTTCACGCCGTGTACGCCCCCGAGCTCGCCTTCGACTTGGTGGAGGAGCGCGAGCAGCGGGCGGTAGTGCTCGGGCGCTGCGTGTCACAGGTCCGCGGGCTGGCGCTCGCTCGCGTGCACGAGGCGCGCGGAGACGTCACCGTCAACCGATCGCGCGTCATCGAGACCTGTGGCGACAAGCTGGCGACCAACGCGGCGCTCGCCGCGGCCAGCGTGCCCACGCCGCGGACCGGCGTCGCCTTCACTCCCGAAGCCGCCCTCCAGCTATGCGAGCGCTTCGGCTATCCGGTGGTATTCAAGCCGCTGGTGGGCAGTTGGGGGCGGCTCGTGGCGAAGGTCGAGAACGCTTCCCAGGC
>JBDZWC010000086.1:0-13074 GCA_040256005.1 Deinococcaceae bacterium
TCCTGGCCGTCGAAGGTGACGATGCGCCGGACCCGCGACCGCCGCCGCGAGGGCAGCACCATGACCTCGTCGCCGACCCTCACGGAGCCGCTGGCGACCGTGCCGGAGTAGCCGCGGAACTCCCTGTCGGGCCGGTTGACGTACTGGACCGGGAACCTGAAGCGGTCGAACTCGTCCACCCGATGGGCGTCGACCGTCTCCAGGTGGCCCAGCAGGGTGGGGCCCTCGTACCACGGGGTCATCTCGCTGGGCACGACGACGTTGTCCCCGCTGAGCGCGCTGATGGGGATGGCCGTCACGAAGCGCTCGCCCGCGAGGCGTGAGACGAAGTCCTCGAAGTCGCGGGCGATCGTCGCGAAGGTGCCCTCGTCGAATCCGACGAGGTCCATCTTGTTGACGACCAGCGTAAGGTGGCGCACGCCCAGCAGGTCGACGATCGTCGTGTGGCGCTTGGTCTGGGTGACGACGCCCTTGGTCGCGTCGACGAGGATGACGGCCAGCTCCGCGGTGCTGGCGCCCGTGGCCATGTTCCGGGTGTACTGCTCGTGGCCGGGGGTGTCGGCGATGATGAACTTGCGCTTCTCGGTGCTCAGGTAGCGGTAGGCGACGTCGATGGTGATGCGCTGCTCGCGCTCGGCCTGCAGCCCGTCGACGAGCAACGCCAGGTCGGGCGCCTCCCCGGTAGTGCCCCACCGGACGCTGTCGGCGGCTACGGCCGCGAGCTGGTCCTCGTAGACGGCCATGGTGTCGTGCAGGAGGCGGCCGATCAGGGTGCTCTTGCCGTCGTCGACGCTGCCGCAGGTGATGAGCCGCAGCAGGTCCTTCTCCTCGTGCCGCCGTAGGTAGGTCACGACGTCCTCCTGCAGCAGTGAGCGCTCCTGGCCGTTCATGCGACCGCCCGGAGCGAATGCGGGTGAGGCGTGCCCGTCGAGGACGTGACCAGGGAGGACGTGCCCAGGTAGTGGGTGCCTAGCGAAGACGTGCCCGGCGAGAACGTGCCCATCAGAAGTAACCTTGTCGCTTCTTGATCTCCATGCTACCAGCCTGATCGCTGTCGATGACCCGCCCCTGGCGTTCGCTGGTACGGGCGAGCAGCGTCTCCTGCACGACCTTCTCCAGCGTGTCGGCCGTTGACCGCACCGCCCCCGTCAGCGGGTAGCAGCCAAGGGTCCGGAACCGCACCGACTCCATGCGCGGTCGTTCACCGTCAGACAGCGGCATGCGGTCGTCGTCCACCATGATCAGGACGCCGTCGCGCTCCACGACCGGTCTCTCGGCCGCCAGGTACAGCGGCACGACCGGGATCCTCTCGACCAGGATGTACAGCCAGACGTCCAGCTCTGTCCAGTTCGAGAGCGGGAACACTCGCATGGACTCTCCGTCGTGGACCTTGGTGTTGTAGATGTTCCAGAGCTCGGGCCGCTGGTTGCGTGGGTCCCAGCCGTGGTTGGCGTCCCGGAACGAGAAGATCCGCTCCTTGGCCCGGCTCTTCTCCTCGTCCCGCCTGGCGCCGCCGAAGGCGGCGTCGAACCCGTTCTTCGTCAGCGCCTGCTTGAGGCTCTCGGTCTTCATGACGTCGGTGTAGACCCTGGAACCGTGGGTGAAGGGCGTCACGCCTTGCCTGACCCCGTCCTCGTTGACGTGCACGATGAGCTCCATGCCCACCTCGCGGGCACGCCGGTCGCGGAACGCAATCATGTCCTTGAACTTCCACGTCGTGTCCACGTGCAGCAGGGGGAAGGGCGGCTTGCCGGGGTAGAAGGCCTTGAGGGCGAGGTGGAGCATCACGCTCGAGTCCTTGCCGATGGAGTAGAGCATGACCGGGTTCTCGCACTCGGCAGCGACCTCGCGCATGATGTGGATCGACTCCGCCTCCAGTTGGCGAAGGTGGCTGAGGCCACGTCCGTCTTCCGAAGCGCGCGACTCCAGCCGTGTATCGGTACGGTGCACTTCAGTTCACCTCGGGTAGGAAAGCTTCCGCGGCGTAGACGGCCACGAAGCTGGGGTTGACTAGCGACCTCAACGGGTAGCGCAGCGGCTCGCCGTCTGCGAGCCCCAGCATGGCACCCCCCGCGGCCTCGAGGACCGCCTGCGCCGCGGCGGTGTCCCAGGCCATGGTCGGCCCCAGGCGCGGGTAGTAGTGTGCCGTCCCCTCGGCCACCAGGCAGGCCTTGAGCGCGCTGCCGCGGGTCATACGCTCGGCGCTGCCGAAACGTCGCTCCAGCGCGGCCACGTACCGCTCGGTCTCGGCGCCGGCGTGTGAGCGGCTGACCGCGACCGTTACCCCTGCCACCGGGGGCGCCACCTTCACCGGGGTCCGCTCGCCGGCGGGGCCGAGACGCCACGCCTCGCCGGCCATCACGTCCCCCAGGTAACTCGTGCCCGGCACCGGGGCGTGGACGATGCCGAGGACCGGAGCAGCGTCGTCGACGAGCGCCACGTTGACGGTGAACTCACCGTTGCGCTTCACGAACTCCTTGGTGCCGTCGAGGGGATCGACCAGCCAGAACCTGCGCCAGGTCTCCCGGACCTCCGCCGGGTGCTCGTCGGAGGACTCCTCTGACAGGACGGGCACCGCGGGCGCCAGCCGCCGCAACCCGCTCACCAGGATGTCGTGTGAACGGCGGTCGGCGAGCGTGAGCGGCGAACCGTCGCTCTTGGACTCCACCGCGAAGTCGCCCGAGTAGACCTCCAGGATCGCCTTCCCGGCGCGCTCGACCAGCTCCACCAGGCCAGCGAGAAGAGCATGGTCTACCTGGGACCCCGTTGGTAGGCTCGGTGCCGACATCCGAGCAAGCCTAACCGGTGAGGCTACTATGTCCCCCAGATCAAGGGCACCAACAACACGGTCATCGCGCACGTGAGCGCGGTCAGAGGCACCCCGATGCGGACGAAGTCGGAGAACCTGTACCCTCCGGGGCCGTAGACCATGAGGTTCGTCTGATAGCCGATCGGCGTGATGAAGCTGTTCGACGCCGCCATCATGATCGTGACGGCGAAGGGGACGACGCTGATGTCCATCGCGTTCGCCATCGACAACGCGACGGGGAACATCAGGGCGGCGGCGGCGTTGTTCGTGACCAGCTCGGTCACGACGACCGTGACCAGGTAGAGCAGAAGGACGCTCAGGTGCAGGTCGTTCGCGCCCAGGTGCGACAGCTGGTTCGCCAGCATCGTGGTGACCCCGGTGACCTCGAGCGCGCGGCCGATACCGATGGCAGCGCCGATGGTGATGAGCACCGGCCAGTCGATGGCCTGCCTGGCGGCGTCGGTGGAGACGCAGCGCAGCACCACCATCGTCACGGCCGCCAGCAGGCCGGCCACGACGATGGGAAGCAGGCCCGTGGTCGCGACGAACATCAGGCCCGCCAGGACGAGCGCCGAGGCGCCCATGCGCTCGTAGCGCGGCGGCGAGGAGTCTGGGACGGGACTGACGAGATAGAAGTCGCGGACGTTGCGGTGCGTCTCGACGAAGGCAGGGTCGGCCTCCAGGAGCAGGGTGTCGCCCGGACGCAGCACGACGTCACCCACCCGCTGGCGCAAGCGCCTCCCGTTGCGAGCCACGGCCACGACCACGGCGCCGTAGAGGCTGCGGAAACGCCCCTCCCTGATCGTGCGACCCACCATCGGGCCGCTGTCGGACACGACCGCCTCGACGAGGATGCGGTCGGTACGAGGGCCGCTGAGCTTGAACACCTGGCCGTCGGCCGGCGCCAGCCCCGGCGTCTTCTGGAGGTCGACGACGGCGTCGACTACGCCCAGGAACAGGAGCCGGTCACCGGCCTCGAGCGTCATGGCGGGTGACGCCTGCTCGCGCGCGCCCTGGCGGTCCACCTCGAACAGCGTCACCTCGCCCAGCGCGTCAAGCCCGGCCTCGGCGACGGTCTTCCCGTCCAACGGTCCGCCCTCCACCACGGTCATCTCGACCGAGTACTCGCGCGCATCAGCCACCTTCTGCGCGACGGGCAGACGTTCGGGTATCAACCACTTGGCGACGACGGCTATGAAGACGACACCGACGATCGCCGTCGGCAGGCCTACCGGCGTGATGGCGAAGATTCCCAGGCCCTCGCCGGCCTGTTGCCTAAGCAACCCGTGCACGACGAGGTTCGTGCTGGTGCCGATGAGCGTTATGGTCCCGCCGAGGACCGCCGCGTGCGAGAGCGGCATGAGCAGGTGCGAGACCGAGATGCCCTGCTTGCGCGCCCACTCGGACACCGTCGGGATCATCACCGCCACCACGGGCGTGTTGTTGAGCAGCGCGGAGATGAACGTCACCGGGACCATCATCCGGACCTGAGCGGCGCGGACGCTGCTGGGCCTGCCGAGTAGCCTCGAGCTGAGCCACCTGACCGCTCCGGTCTCCCGCAGACCGGCGGCGACGACGTACATGGCGCCGACGGTGATGAGCCCCTCGTTCGCGAAGCCGCCGAGAGCCGTCTCCAGCGGCATCACGCCCAGCAGCATGAGCACGACGAGCGCGGTGAGGAACACGAAGTCCGGCGCCGCCCGGGAGAAGGCGAGCACGGCCAGGGCTGAAGCGGCCACGAGCGAAGCTATGACGGCGTCGACTGGCACTACCGGCCCTCCTGTGTCGCGCTAGTCCAGCAGCTTGGGGTCGTCTCTCCCGATGCTAGGGGAGCGCGATTAGCGCCCCGTACGGACGGTCTCATCTAGCTAGTTAGAGTGGTCTAGTTTATGTCGCGGCTGCGGAACGTCGGGATGCTCGCTGTCGGCACCGCCGCCGGTCACGTCGTCAGCATACTGGCGGCGCCGCTGCTGACGCGAGTCTATTCCCCAGCCGACTTCGGGCTCCTCGCCGTGTTCACCGCCGTCACCGCCATCGCCAGCGTCGCGGTGTCGTTGCGGCTGGGACTGGCTGTAGCCGTGCCGGCCGAGAACGAGGAGGGCATAGAGATCGTCCTCGTGGGCGTGATGCTCGTGGCCGTGATGGCGGCGCTCTCCGCCATCCTCGTCGCGCTGTTCGGTGGCCAGCTCGCCGCCCTGCTCGGCGCGCCGGAGCTCCGGCCGCTACTGGCGTTCCTGCCGCTGTACCTAGGATCGGCCGGCATCTTCAACATGCTCAACTTCTGGTTCGCGCGGGAGAACCGCTTCGGCCCGGTGGCTGCGCTCAACACGATCCGTGGCGTGCTCGTCGCCGCTGCCCAGTACCTGCTGGGCGTCCTGCGCACGGGCGCCGCCGGGCTCGTCGCCGGCCACGTGGCCGGTCAGGTGGTGCAGGCCGTCGGCCTCCTGGCCGTCAGCTCCCGCATCAAGGACAAGATGCTGGTGGGCAGCCTCGACTGGCGACGGGTGAGGACCGTCCTCGGCAAGTACCGCATGTTCATCCTCTACGGCACGCCGCAGGCGCTGGTGAACGCGTTCAACCAGAGCATGCCCGCGCTGGTGCTGACGGCCACCTTCGGGGCGAGCGTGGCCGGCTTCTACCTGATGGCTCACCGTCTCGTCTCGGCTCCCGTCTCGCTGGTGGGACGCTCGGTGCGCCAGGTCATCTATCCGCAGCTCGCCAGGGCCTTCGACAAGGGCGAGGCGTCGCGGTCCGCCACCAGGACGACGCTAGCCATGGCTGCGCTGGCCGTGCCGGCGGCGGCCGTGATCTTCGTGTTCGGGCCGTCACTCTTCGCCTGGCTGCTGGGCGCGCAGTGGCGCGAGGCCGGCGAGTTCGCGCGCTGGCTGATCCTGTGGCTGGCCGTGGGCTTCGTGAACATCCCGTCCGTGAGCCTGATCCCGCTGCTCGACATGCAGCGCTGGCACCTCGTGTACGAGGTCGTCTACCTGGGGGCCCGGCTCGCCGCCCTGCTCATAGGTACCCAGCAGAACGACGTCCAGCTCGGCATCATCCTCTTCGCGATGGTGGGTGCGACCTTCAACGTCGTGCTCATCTTCGCGCCACTCGTGAGGCTGCGGGCCATGGAGCGGGACAGGCAGGACCCCGCACTGTCCACCCCGGCGTAGCAGCTCGCTACCCGCCGGAAAGTCCCGTCCCGAACGACCTCTCGGCGACGAGGCTGCGCAGGTAGCGACCGTACGGGTTGCTGGCGCCGTAGGAGTCGGCGAGCGCCAGGAGCCGATCGGCGGTTATCCACCCCTGCCTGAAGGCCACCTCCTCGGGGCACGCGATCTTCGTGCCTTGACGCGCCTCCAGGGTCTCCACGAAGTTCGCCGCCTGCAGCAGGCTCTCATGGGTGCCGGTGTCGAGCCAGGCCATGCCGCGTCCCATGAGCTCCACGCGCAACCGGCCCTCCGCCAGGTAGAGGCGGTTTAGGTCGGTGATCTCGAGCTCGCCGCGTGGCGAAGGGGACAGCCCGCGCGCCTTGCGCGGGGCGTCGGCGGGATAGAAGTAGAGACCCGTCACGGCGTGGTCGCTGCGCGGTGAAGACGGCTTCTCCTGGATGTCGGTGACGCGGCCCTCGGCGTCGAAGTCCACGACCCCGTAGCGCTGGGGGTCGGTGACGCGGTACCCGAACACGGTGGCGTCGTCCTCGCGCTGCGCAACGCCCTGAAGCATCCCGGACAGCCCGTAACCGTGGAAGAGGTTGTCGCCCAAGATCAGTGCGGAGCGGCTGCCGCTCAGGAACCGCTCGCCGATTATCAGCGCCTGCGCCAGGCCCTCGGGCCGGGGCTGCTCGGCGTAGTCGAAACTCATCCCCCAGGCGGAGCCGTCGCCGAGGAGCGCCCTGAACAGCGGCAGGTCGCGGGGGGTCGAGATGATGAGCGCCTCGCGGATGCCGGCCAGCATCAGCACGCTCAGCGGGTAGTAGATCATCGGCTTGTCGTAGACGGGCATGAGCTGCTTGCTGACCGCTAACGTGGCGGGGTAGAGCCGCGTGCCGCTGCCGCCGGCCAGGACGATGCCCTTCAGGCTCACGGACGGTCGCCCGTCGCCTTCCCGGTGCCGGCCGTGCCGAGGCGCTCGAGGCCGTAGCGGCCCCGCGTGACGGCGTCCAGCCAGTCGCGATGGTCGAGGTACCAGGCCACGGTGTGGCGCAGGCCGCGCTCGAACTCCACCGCCGGCTGCCATCCCAAGCTCGACCTGGCCTTCGACGTGTCGACCGCGTACCTGAAGTCGTGCCCGGGCCGATCCGGCACCTGGGTGATTAGCTCACGATGGTTCCGGCCCGAGGGAGCCAGCTCGTCCACCAGGTCCATCAGCGCGTCCAGCACGGCGCGGTTCGAGCGTTCGTTGCCGCCGCCGATCAGGTAGACGTCGCCCGGCGTCCCTCTGGCGGCCGCGGCGATCAGGGCGTCGGCGTGGTCGTCGACGTGCAGCCAGTCGCGGACGTTCTCGCCCGTGCCGTAGAGAGGCACGCTCTCGCCGCGCAACGCCCGCCCGAGGGCGAGCGGGATGAGCTTCTCCGGGAACTGGTAGGGGCCGTAGTTGTTCGAGGCGTGGGTGGTGACGACGGGCACGCCGAAGGTGTGGGCGTAGGCGCTCATCAGGTGGTCAGCGCCCGCCTTCGAGGCGCTGTAGGGGGAGCGCGGGGCGAACGGCGTGCTCTCGGTGAACGCGCCCTCTTTCCCCAGCGAGCCGTAGACCTCGTCGGTGGAGACGTTCACGAGCCTGAACGCGTCGCGCTCCTCGGGGCTGGCCTCAGCCAGGTAGGCCCTGACGGCCTCCAGCAGGCGCAGCGCGCCCACGACGTTGGACTGCACGAACGCCTCGGGGCCGTCGATCGAGCGGTCGACGTGCGTCTCGGCTGCCAGATGGAAGACCGTGCGCGGCCGCTCGGCGCGTAGCAGGTCCAGGACGGGGCCTTGCTCCCTCACGTCGAGGTGCACGAAGCGGTGGCTCGGCTCGCCGCCGGCCGGTTCGAGGCGGGAGACGTCGCCGGCGTAGGTGAGGGCGTCGAGGCTGACGACGCGCCCGGAGCCCAGCCCCGTCAGGCGCCTCACCAGGGCGGACCCGATGAACCCGGCCGCCCCCGTGACCAGGGTCGTGCCGAGAGAAGCTACGTCTGACACGCCTGAGACGTTACCAGGAGCGCCGTAGCCGGCGTCGCCCGCTCGCTGGGGCCAGGAGGATCGCTACCGGGTGCACGACACATGTAGACGTAGGTCGCTACGGGAGCGGCGGGCCGTCCGCCAGCGTGGGCAGCGCGGCGTCCCGAGGCGACGTGACGGGGCTGACGCCCGGCCCCAACCTCTCCAGCTCCCAGTCGATGCCGAGGTCTGGGTCGTCCCACCTGATCCCGCCCTCGTGGGCGGGCGCATGGTAGGCGTCCACCTTGTAGAGCACGTCGCACTGGTCGGCCAGCGCCAGGAAGCCGTGCGCGAAGCCGGGCGGGACCCACAGCTGGGCATGCCGCTCGTCGTCGAGCACCACCTTGAGATGAGCCAGGTAGGTGGGCGAGCCGCGCCGCAGGTCGACGATCACGTCCAACACGCGGCCGCGCACCACGCTGACGAGCTTGCCCTGAGCGTGGGGCTCGCGCTGGAAGTGCAGGCCCCTGAGCGCGCCCCTGCGCGTGCGCGACAGGTTGTCCTGCACGAACCGCGCCGCGACGCCGGCGGTCGCCAGCGCGTCCTCGCGCCAGCGCTCGAGGAAGTAGCCGCGGTCGTCACGATGGACGGTGGGAGTGACGAGAACGGGGCCCTCGAGCCCCAGCCTCTCGACGATCATGCCCGTCCGCCTGGCGTCATGAGCTGCGCTCGCAGGGCCCGCCAACGACCCACGTCGAGGGAGACGTCGTCCGGCAAAGCGACCGGCGCCTCGGCCTTGCTGGCAGGCTGCACGTCTGGGGCGCGTCGGCGCGCCAGCTCGTACACGCTCTTGCGCTCCGTCGCCACATGTAGGACCTCGTCCTCGATCGCCAGGGCGTTGGCCGCGACGGCAGCGATGTCCGGAGCGATCACGTCCACGTAGTCCTGGGACGTGTACAGGTCGGTGAACGCGCGCGGGTAAGGCCACTGCCTGGGCCGGAAGCTCGTGCGCACGATCAGGTGCCTCGCCGTGCGGCGCGCCGCCTCTTCGGCCACCAGCTTGGTCAGGGCGTAGTAGTTGCGCACCGGGCCCGGCGTGTCTCCCTCCGCGTAGCCGCCTCTGTCGCCCCAGAACACGTAGTCGGTCGACACGTGGACGAGCTTGGCGCCGCAAGCCTCGGCCGCGGCGGCCGCGTTGCGGGTGCCCACGACGTTGACGAGCCAGCAGGCGTCGCGGTCGCGCTCCGCGCCGGCCACGTCTGTGTAGGCGGCGGCGTGCAGGATCACGTCCGCCGCGGCGTCGACAGCGGCGGTCACGAAGGATGCGCGGTGGGTCACGTCGAGGGACGCCCGGCCCGGCGCGTGGACGTCGGTGGTGGAGCCCAGTAGCGGCAGCAGCTCCGATCCCAGGCGGCCGGAGCCGCCGGTGACCAACACCTTCAAGCCGGCTCTGGCTCCCGTACCGCGGCCCGGAGGAACACGATCAGGGTGGCCAGCAGGGCGCCCACCAGCGCCGCACCGACGACGGTCGTGACCACGTTGCGCGGGTCCGGCTCCAGTGGAGGGCTGGCCGGGATCGCCATGCTCACCGAGGCCGCTGCCAGCTCCCGCTGCAACGCGATCTCGGTAGCGGCGGGAGCGGCCCTGAAGAACGACAGCGAGGTGGCCGACACGCGCCGCTGTAGCTCGGCCGCCTGACGCTCCAGGTCACCGAGGCGTGCGCGCAGCTCGTCACCGCGTTCGCCGCTGTCCGCCAGCTCCGTCCTGAGGTGCTCGGCCTCGGCCTGCAAGGCGGCCAGGTCCGAGCGCAGGCTCGCCTCGGAGCGCTCTCCCGAGCCCGCGGTCAGGCGGGCGCTCACGGCCGCGGCCTCCGCCTCGACCTGGTCGAGCCGCGCCAGGCGTTGGGCGTCGAGGTCCACCAGTGCGTCCAGGCGCCTGCGCAGCTCCTCCCGCTCGTCCACGCTGAGGAACTGGGCCCAGGCGTCGCTGGCCTCCTGGTAGGCCTGCTCGCGGGAGGCGACGTCGGCGGCGAGCCGTTCGCCGGCCGCCCGGAGGGGAGCCGTGACCAGCTGCCTGACGGCTGCGACGGTGGCCTCCGCCCAGGCGTTCGCGACCTCGGCCGCCATCTCCGCGCCCTCGGCGGCCGAGACCCTTACGCGGTGTGTGACCGTCATGGCATCGCCGGACTGCGGACCGGGACCGCGCACGATCGTGAAGGTGCCCGGGCTCGCCCCGTTCGGGGCGTCGACAGCCTCCGCGACGGCGGTGAGCGTACGCTCGTCCTCGGCCGCCGCCTGGTACGTGCCGGCGTCCACCACCGAGGCGACGCTGACCTCGAGCCCGGAACCGGGCTGGTTGCTCACGCGCGGCCTCACCACCTGGACGACGGCGTCGGCCGTGTACGTCCTACCCTGATACAGCTTGAAGGCCAGGGCCCCCAGGGCGCACAGGACGGCCACGACGATGATGAGCCCGAGCCCGCGGCGCCAGACCAGGTACAGCTCGCGCAGCGACACGGTGTCGTCGGGGTATGGCGGAGGAGCCGAGGCTGCGCTCACAGTCGTGGGTCGCGTGTCACCCACGCTGTGCCCTGATGAGGCCCGCGGACTCGAACCTCTCGATCCACGGCTTGAGCTCGCCCAGGTCCATGCCCAGCTCGTCCGCGCAGCCGGTGAGCGTCTCGCCGCTGCCCAGCAACGTGAGGACCTTGTGCCCCAGCTCGCCGTGATGCGACCGGAAGTCCATGTTCAGCTCCGTCATGGGGTTGAGGGCGTCCTTGCCGCGCAGCGTCAGGTTGAAGCGGCTCTCTTCCCAGCCGGGAGGTTCGCTCGGCATCGCGATCGACGGCACGGGCCTGACGCTCAGGTCGAGGGCGTGCCTGCGAGCTGGGCCGAGCGGCGCCGACGGCACCGTGAGGAAGACCTGACCCTGGTTCACGAACCGGTAGCCGCGCTCGTCGACCTCGAGGCCCGAGAACGGGCCGTCGTCCTGGGGTGCCGGGCTCTCGATCGCAAGGGCGACGAGCGGCTCCAGGATCGCGCGTTCCACCCGCTCCAGCTCCAGCTCGCCGTCGCCGGCGCTCTGGCAGCGCTTCTGAAGCACGCGCAGCGCCTCCGAACGGCTGGAGAGCCTGCCGCCGCGCTCGTGCACCGCCGCCCTTATCGTGCCGTCCAGGAGCAGCGCGACGGCGAGCTCGTCGGCGCCCGCGAAGCACAGCAGGCCGTCGAAGGCCGTCGCGTTCAACCTGTCCAGCAGCGCCGGCAGGTCGATGACGCCAGTGGGCATGCGCTGGGGCGCGCGGGTGCGGGGCAGGGCCCTGAGCAGCGGCGCCGGACTGTCGGCGCCCCGACCGGGAAGCTGCGGCGTGGGGGCCGGCTCGTGCAGGTGCAGGTGATAGGACTGCCCTGGCTCCTCGAGGCGGCCGTAGGCGCCCAGGCGGAAGCTGGCCTCGACCTGACCGCGCGCCAGCTGGAGCACGAGGGAGCCGCCGGCGTCGGCGAACAGCACGGTCCCGCTCTGCCTGAGGTTGCGCAGGTCCTCCAGCACGGCGTCGGCGCCGTAGCTGCCGGTGATGCCGACCAGTCCCTCGCTCACAGCGACCTCCCGGCCGTGCCGGCGACCTGCCTGAGCAGTTCCCGGTCGGCCCTGAACGTCAGCAGAGAGGCGGCCTCGGGGACGGGATAGAAGCGAGCGTCACGAAGGCCGGCTTCGGATATATGCGGCGTGGCGTCCTGCGCGCGCATGCGGAACCAGGTGACGCGGCGTGGCACGCCGCCGGCGTTGACGTAGGTGGTAGTGAACTCGGTCGGGTCGTCGCACCTGGCTGTCACGCCGGTCTCCTCCTCGACCTCCCTCAGGGCGGCCTCGAGCGCGGTCTCGCCGGCCTCGATGTGGCCCTTGGGGAACACCTTCTCGCCGCTCGCCAGCGTCAGCACCAGCACCCTTCCGGCCTCGTCGAAGACGACCCCTCCGGCGCCGAGCACGTGCGTCGCGGCGGACATCTGGCCCATGCTATCACCGTGCAGCACGCAAGCCTTGGCATGGCGACGGCGGCCGCGCCGCCGGCGGCGCGGGGGCACGGCGTGGTTACCTGCGAGCGAGCGTGCCGCCGTTCCTGAGGAACGCCAGGATGCCGTCCGCCAAGCCGTCGGCGAGGACATGCTGGTAGGCGGAGTCGGCCAGTTTGGGGCCCTCGTTCGGGTTGTTCACGAAGCCTAGCTCGACCAGGATGGCCGGGATGCGGGCCGTTCTGAGCACGTAGAACAGGTTCGTCCGCACGCCGCGGTCCTGAGCTCCCGTGGCCGCGACCAGCCGCGTCTGCACCGAGTCGGCCAGGGCCAGCGACAGGTTGAACTGGGCCTCGCGGAGGATGTCCGCCGCCAGCTGGTTCGCGACCTGCCGCGCCTCGGCCGTGAGCTCCTCGCCGACGGCGCCGCCGCCGTTCTCGCGGATCGCGCGGTCGATGTAGGACGGGTCGAGGGGCTCGCCGAACACCCAGGTCTCGATGCCCTCGGCCTTGTCGCTGGGCGCGGAGTTGGCGTGGATCGACACGAAGATGTTGCGCTCCGTGGTAGCGAACTCGGAGCGCTGCTGCAGGGTCAGGAACGTGTCGTGGTCGCGGGTGAGGATGACCTCGAGGCCCTCGGATTCGAGGCGCTGCTTGAGGAGTAGCGCCACGCTCAGGACCACGTGCTCCTCCACCGCGTACCGGGAGTTGGTGCCCGGGTCGTGGCCGCCGTGCCCGGCGTCGATGACCACGATCTGCTTGCCTTCGGGAGCCTGGGCCAGAGCCTGCGGGCCACCGGCCTCCGGCTGCCCCATGGCGGTGACGGCGTCGCCGGTCGCGTCGCGGGCGAAGTCGACGTACAGGGTCATGCCGTTGGTCTTGGGCACCGTGCCTACCGAGTAGCCGCGGCCGGTGGGATCGAGGTCGAACAGGGTGCTCACGGTGAGGTTGACGCGGCCCGCCTGGCTCGACACGCTCACCGTCGCGACGTTGTCGTCCTGGACCTGCACCGCGGTGGGCTCGGCGCGGGAGTTGGGCACGATGATCACGAAGTTGCGACCGCCGGCGGCCAGCTGGTAGGTGGCGCCGACGGGCAGGTCGATCGCCACGCGCGTCACCCCGCCGCT
>JBDZWC010000192.1:0-3342 GCA_040256005.1 Deinococcaceae bacterium
GGGCAGACCGGCCAGGCGCTCCGGATCGGTGACCAGCAGCTCGAAGGCGTTGGTCGCGTCGAGGACGTTCTCGGCGAACTTCGTGGAGAGCTGCGCCAGCTCGACCCGGATCGCCTCCACGCGCCTGCGCTGCTCCTCGGGCAGGTCGGCGCCGGCGCGCCTGAAGTCCTCTACCGTCTTGGTCAGGTCGCGGCGCCTGAGCGGGTCGAGCCGCTGCGCATCGTCCGTCTGCTCGTAGCGCTTGACCACCGACCAGAGCTCCAGGTCGGTCCTCAGGGCCGACATGAACGACGTGTACTCGGGCAGCACCTCGTTGTAGGCCGTACGCGACTCCGGCGAGTTCATCGTGTCGTTGAGGTGCCTCACCAGCCCGAAGACGCGTGCCGGCCACTCGACGAGCCGCTCGAGGCGCCCGATCACGGAGTCGTAGGTCAGCTCCCCGTCCTGGTGCTTGAGCTCCGCCAGCTCCCGCGCCGCACGGGCCAGGGCCGACCTGACGGCGGGCACGAAGTGCCTCGTCTCGATCTCGTCGAACGGGATCCGGTGGCCCGTAGTCAGGAGCGGGTTGTCTAGGTCCACGTTGTCGTCGCGGGGCTGGGCCCCACCAGTGTCGTCCTCAGACATGCATCTCCTAAGCGTCCCGCGGAGGGAGCGAGCGGCTTGCGCGCCAGCAGATGATAGCCGGGCGCCAGTCCCTCGACCTGTGCCATGACGAACGCTCGCGCTCGCGTCGCTACGAACCGCCGACCGGGGCGTGCGGCTAGGCGACCACCGGCACGTACTCCGCCGGCACGGGCTGGCCGAAGAGGTAGCCCTGGCCCTCGTCGCACTTGAGGCTGCGCAGCAGGGCGTTCTGGGCCCGCGTCTCGATGCCCTCGGCCGTGACCCGCAACCGCAGGCTCTTGCCGATGCCGATGATCGCCCTGATCAGGTCGATGTCGGCTCCCGGCGCCCGGTCGCCGATCTTGGAGACGAAGCTCCGGTCGATCTTCAGGCCGTCGAGGGGCAGCTCACGCAGATGCGACAGCGAGGCCTGGGCGATACCGAAGTCGTCCAGCGCGACCCTGACGCCCATAGCGCGCAGTTCGCCCATGCGTTCTACGTTGGCGGCCAACGTCTCCAGCGCGGTCTTCTCGCTGACCTCGATCTCCAGGAGCCCCGGGTGGAGGTCGTGGCGTTGCAGGGCGTCCTTGACCGTCACCGCCAGGTCGTGACGTTCGAGCGCCTGTGGGCTGATGTTCACGGCCACGCGTCGCGGCGTGAGCTCGTCCTGCCAGTGCTTGGCCTGGCGGCACGCGCGCTCGAGCACCCATTCGAAGAGGCTCTGCCCCAGCTGGACCTCGTCCACGAGCGGCAGGAAGTCGGCGGGCTTGAGCAGACCGCGTTCCGGGTGCACCCACCGGACCAGCGCCTCGACGCTGTCGATCGAGCCCGTGCCCAGATCGATGCGCGGCTGGTAGTGGAGGACGAGCTGGTCGGCAGCGATCGCCTCCTTCACCTCCTCCTCCATCGTCGACCGGGCGCGCATGCCGGCGTCCACGTCGTCGTCGAAGAAGCGGAAACCGCCGCGGCGGGTCTCCTTGGCCCGTCGCAAGGAATCGGCCGCGCGCTCGATCATGACCGCGGCCGACCGCGCCCGGTCGGCGGCGCCGCGGCCGTCGCCGTGCGGTGGGTACAGGTCGACACCGATGCTGGCGGCCAGCTCGATGCTCACGCCCTCGTCGAGGAACGGTTCCTGGACGGCGGCGAACACCTTCCTGAGCGTCGCCAGGATGGCGTAGCGGTGCGGCAGGTCGGCGAAGAGCAGGGCGAAGCTGTCGCCGCCCCAGCGGGCCAGGGTGTCGGTCCGTCGCAGGGTGCGCTTGAGCCGACGGCTCAGCTCGAGCATGAGCCGGTCGCCGCGGCGCCGGCTGAACGTCTGGTTGACGAAGCGGAAGTGGTCCAGGTCGAGTATCGCCAACGCCATGTACTGGCGGTTGCGGCGAGCGAGCAGCTGCGCCTGGTGAACGCGGTCCTCCAGTAGGTGGTGGTTGGGCAGACCGGTGAGCGGGTCGACGTGCGCCAGGCGCCACATGTCCGTGGCCCCGCGCTTCGCCCGCGTCACGTCCTGAGCCACCCCGTAGATCGCGGTGACGCCCGCCTCCTCGGAGCGCCAACGCCTGACCGCGAAGTCGTCGATCCACAGCACAGCGCCACCTTGCGAGAGCAGTCGGTACTGGTCGGTGCGCCGCTCCTGGCGACGGAAGGCCGCGGCGCGCGCGGCATGCCTCTCCCGGTCGTCCTCGTGGACGAAGCGCTCGAAGCCCGACTCCAGTAGGTCGCTCGGCTCGTACCCTGTCACGAGCTTGAACGTGTCGGACACCCACGGCACCGACACGCTGCCGTCGTCCCTCACCAGCATGGCGTAGTTGAAGAAGCGTCCGTCGCCGTCGAGCGAGGCGTTGAGCTCGCGCGCGACCTCCTGGGCAGCGGCCATGTGCGCCAGCTCGGAGGCGTCTGCCACCAGCGAGATCACGTACGCCACCCGGCCGTCCTGGCCGCGCACCGGGTAGTGGCGCATCTCGGCGTAGAACAGCGAGCCGTCCGCCCGGTACGCCCTCACGGTCACGACCGAGGAGCGGCCCTCGGACACGGCTTCCCTCGCCTCGGCGTCGCCTGCCTGCTCCGTGTCGTCGCGCATCAGGAAGCCGACGTTGCGGCCGATCACCTCGTCGGCGGTGTACAGCGTCAGGGCCTCGAACTGAGGGCTCGCGTAGGCGATGGGGTTGCCGACCTGGTTGTGGTCGGAGACGACGAAGCTCTCGCCGTCGAAGAGCGTCCGCGCGGACGCCAGCAGGTCGTCTCCCGCGCCTGCCATGAGACCAGCTAGCGCGGCGTCAGCGCGCGGCTCGTCGCCAACGGGTTGCACAGCCTTGCCTCCATCCTCTTCTGAGGGTGAAAGCTATCACGAGCTCTCGAAAGCTCGTATGACAAATGCCATGGGGAAGGGCCGAACGAGGCCGTCACGCCGCGACGACGATGCCCAGGACCGCTGCCGCGAGCGCCCGGGAGAGCCCCACCTCCGTTTCGTGACCGCGTGTCTCGACCCGTAGCCTGAGCAGGTTCCCGCCCGGCTCGCCCCCGACTACCGTGAGGCGCCGGCCCGGCTCGACCCCCAGGCCCCTGAGGTAGGCCAGGACCTCGCCGTCCTGCGAGAGGACCCTGTGCACGACGAAGCGTTCGCCGTGCGGCGCTTCCGACAGCGGGGTGTCGGGCCCGTGCGGCAGCGTGCCGTCGCGCCGCGGGATGGGGTCCCCGTGCGGGTCGAAGTCGGGCTCGCCGAGGTGGGTCGCTAGACGCTCG
>JBDZWC010000193.1:0-3301 GCA_040256005.1 Deinococcaceae bacterium
CACGCCGCCAGCGTTCATCCTGAGCCAGGATCAAACTCTCCAAGATGGATGCCAGATTATGGTTCTGGCGGACCTGGCTTGTGGAGAATCGACAGGTTCGTAGTTCTCTGCTACCGGGTTTTCAAGGACCTCGCACCCTGAGGCGCGAGTTATTAGTATGCCACTTCGGGAAGGAGCGTGTCAAGGCCCATGATACGAACCTCCCTGGACCTCTCGCTCGTGCCGGTTCCCCATGACGAGAAGCCGCCGCCACGACAGGCGTCACCTCTGTTCGCGGAGGCCGCGGTCGCGGTGGGACGCGCGGGCTGCGACAGGACGGAGCGGGCGAGCGGCGAGGACCGCGGTCGATCCGAACCCTCCGGCCGCCCGCCACCCCCGACCGGGACGGTAGTCAGGCGGTAGTCTCAGCCCATGCGTAGAGACGAGCTCGTCCGGTGGCTTGACGACTACCTCGCCATCGGCGACTTCCCCGACAAGTCCCTCAACGGCCTCCAGGTGGAGGGCAAGGAGGACGTCGCGAAGGTAGTGATGGCGGTGGACGCCAGTTACAACGCGTTCGAGATGGCGGTGGCCAAGGGCGCCGACATGTTGATCGTCCATCACGGCCTGTTCTGGGGCCAGCCCCTGGCGATCACCGGGCCTCACAAGCGGAGGGTGCAGTTCCTGCTCGACAACGGCCTCAGCCTGTACGCAGCGCACCTGCCGCTCGACGCCCATCGCGAGGTCGGCAACAACTGGGGCCTGGCCCGGCGCCTGAACATGAAGGAACTGGAGGGCTTCGTGCTTTTCGCGGGCGGGTACCTCGGCGTCAAGGGCTCACTGCCGGAGCCCCTGAGCCTGAGGGACCTGGCAGAACAGGTCGAGAAGGAACTGGGCGAACAGGTGATGGTCCACGCCGGCGGGCCCGACCCGGTGTCCAGCCTAGGCATCGTGTCCGGCGCGGCGGCTTGGGAGGTCGTCACAGCCGCCCGCGAGGGCCTCGACGCGTTCCTCACCGGCGAGCCGAAGCACGAGACGTTCTACGAGTCGTTCGAGAGGGGCATCAGCTCCCTATTCGCGGGCCACTACATGACCGAGACCGTGGGCGTGCAGCTGCTGGGCGAGAAGCTGGCCTCGGTCTTCGGCCTCCAGACCGAGTTCGTGATGCTGCCCACGGGGCTGTGATCCGTGGCTGAGAGAGGCCTCTTCGTGGTGTTCGAGGGGCCGGAGGGCGCCGGCAAGTCGACGCAGATCGCCCGACTGGCGAGTCGCCTCGAGGCGGCAGGGCACGACGTGCTCCTCACGCGCGAGCCGGGCGGCACGCGGGCAGGCGACGCCGTCAGGGAGGTCCTTCTCGACCCCGGACAGCTAATATTCCCTCTCACCGAGTTCCTCCTCTACAGCGCCTCCCGGGCGCAGTTGGTCAGCGAGGTCATAGCGCCCGCGCTGGCCGCCGGCCGCGACGTCGTCTCCGATCGCTTCGCGGCGGCCAGCGTGGCCTACCAGGGCCACGGTCGCGGTCTCGACCTCGACCTGGTACGACAGCTGAACTACGAGGTCACCGGCGGACTCAAGCCCGACCTCACCGTGCTTCTCGACATAGAGCCAGAGCTGGGGCTGAAGCGAGCGGCCAAGAGGTCCAGCAGCGACAGGTTGGAAGCCGCCGGCCTCGACTTCCACCGGCGGGTACGTGACGGCTACCTGACGCAGGCGCGGTCCGACCCCAGCTGGGTGGTCCTCGACGCCACGGGCCCCGAGGACGTCGTCGCGGGTGAGGTGTGGCGGCGCGTGGAGGCCCTGCTGGGCCACCGACGGGAGGCCGCCGGCGCATGAAGACGACATGCCTGTGGGCATCGCTGTTCGCGGTCGCCTGTCTCACGTCCTGTGGGCCGAAGGCACCGGACGACCTGACCGTGGAGGTGATCAGGCAGCTACCCCACGACCCTGAAGCCTTCACGCAGGGGCTCGAGTTCGACGGCGATGACCTCTTCGAGAGCACCGGTCTCGTCGGCCGCTCCAGCCTGCGGGAACTGGACTACGAGTCCGGCGAGGTCATCAGGGCGAGGCCCATACCCGAGCCCCTCTTCGCCGAGGGGTTGACCGTGGTCGGCGACGAGCTGCTACAGCTCACGTGGCGGGCCGGTCTCCTGCTGCGATGGGACAAGGCCACCTTCGAGCCCACCGGCGAGGCGCGCTACGAGGGCGAGGGCTGGGGGCTCTGCTACGACGGCGAGGCGCTGTGGATGAGCGACGGCTCGAGCCGGCTGACGAGACGCGATCCCGGCACCTTCGCGGTGGCATCCCGGTTGGACGTCAGACGAGGGGGCCAGCCGGTGCCGAACCTCAACGAGCTGGAATGCGTTGACGACCTGATCTACGCGAACGTCTGGCAGACGGACCAGATCGTCGTGATCGACGCCCGTTCGGGCCGGGTCAAGGCCGCCATCGACGCCTCGCCGCTGTGGGACAGGCTGTCCGGGGTCGCGGACCCCGGAGCCGTACTCAACGGGATCGCCTACGACCCGGCGCGGGACCTGTTCCTGCTGACGGGGAAACTATGGCCCAGCGCCTTCGAGGTGCGGTTCGTGCCGCGGCAGGAGGGCAGCGCCGGGTCAGTCCGCTGAGGCGGACGTGGTGGCGTTCCCGGTGGAGCCGCCGGACTCGCTCTTGGCGGTGTCGCCGCTCTTCTTCTCGGTCGACTTGGCGCTCGAGCCGCCGCCCTTGCTGTCGTTGACGTAGAAGCCGGAGCCCTTGAAGGTGATGCCCACGGGCTGTATCACGCGCTTGACCGGATCGCCGGTACGGGGGTCCACCGTGAGTGGGTCGTCCGTGATGGGCTGCTGGTGCTCGAAGGTCTCGTTGGTGACGAGGTTCCGGTAGACGTAAACCGGCATCGTTCCTCCACTACGCCATGCGGCGGTGGCTGCAGCAGCCTGAGGAGGTTCGCGCAGCCCCAAGAAAAACGCCCACGAAGCATGGCACTCGCGGACGCCGACTGCCATATTACACCACCTGATACGCTTGACCCATGTCGCACGTGGCCTCAGGAACGGCTCCCATGGCGGTCCTGGGAGCCGGCGCCTGGGGCACTACCCTCGCCTGGTTGCTGGCCAACAACGGTCACCACGTGAGGCTGTGGGCGCGCGACGCGGCGCAGGCGGACTCGATCGCACGAAACCGCATGAACCCTCGCTACGTGAGCGATCTGCGGCTGCCTCCCAACGTCTCCGCCACCAGCGACCTGGACGAGGCGCTCGCCGGGGGACCCGTGGCCTTCACGGCCGTGCCGGCGCGCGCCCTTCGACAGGTGCTCGGCAAGGCG
>JBDZWC010000194.1:0-3297 GCA_040256005.1 Deinococcaceae bacterium
TAGGCGGTGCGGCAGCGCCACACGCCGTTCATGTCGTTCATGATGTCGAGCCGCGTGGCCGCGCCATGGTCGCGCGAGTCGAAGATGAACCGGTGCGCGTTGACGATCGCGGCCGGGCCGACGTAGCGGCCGTTCGTCCAGAACACCGGGCAGGACGACGTGCAGGCCGCGCACAGGATGCACTTGGTCGTGGCGTCGAAGACCTCGCGCTCCTCCGGGCTCTGGAGGCGCTCTGTGGCGGGCGGCTGGTCGTCGTTGATGAAGTACGGGAGCACCGATTTGTAGGAGTCGAAGAACGGCTCCATGTCCACGATCAGGTCCTTCAGCACCGGCAGGCCAGGCAACGGCTCGACCGTGATGCGGCTGCCGAGGTCCTTGACCAGGACCTTACAGGCCAGTCGGTTGCGGCCGTTGATGAGCATGGCGTCGGAACCGCAGATGCCGTGCGCGCAGGAGCGCCGGAAGGCCAAGCTGCCTGAGCGCTCCCATTTGATGTCGTTCAGGACGTCGAGCACCCGCTCGTTCGGGTCGACGTCCAGTTCATGCTCCTCCCAGCGCGACCTCTTGTCGCCCTCCGGGTCGAAACGCTTGATGCGGACCGTGATCCGCATGGACTCATGGGCCACCCCTCGAGCAGGCTCGCCGCCGGATCCTTGAGCAGGTACGTTCTGCATGACGCTCCTAACGCCTAGTAGACGCGCGGCTTGGGCTCGTAACGACCCAGTGCCACGGGCTTGTAGTCGATGCGCAAGCCCTCGCCGTCCTGGTGAACGAGCGTGTGCTTGAGCCAGTTGTCGTCGTCGCGCTCGCGGAAGTCCTCGCGCGAGTGAGCGCCGCGGGATTCCGTGCGGTTGAGGGCGGCGTGGACGAGGAAGCGAGCGTTATCGAGCAGGAAGCCGAGCTCCAGCGCCTCCATGAGCTCGGTGTTGTAGACCTTGCCCTTGTCGTCCACCCCGATACTCGCGTAGCGCTGCCTGAGCTCGTCGACCTTCGCGGCCTGCACAGTGAGCGTCTCCTGCGTCCTGAAGACCGAGGCGTTGTCCATCATCGACTGCTGCAGCTCGGCCCGCAGGTGCGATACGCGCTCGGTGTGCGGGCCGTTCAGCGCCGTGTCCACCAGTGCCCGCGCCTGGTCCGCGGCGTCCCGTGGCAACGGCTCGTGCGTCGCGCCGGCGGCGTAGGCGGAGGCGTTCCTGCCCGCCCGGCGACCGAACACCAGCAGGTCGCCCAGCGAGTTGGTGCCCAGGCGGTTGGCGCCGTGCAGGCTCGCGCAGGCCACCTCGCCGGCCGCGTAGAGGCCCGGAACGATCGTCGAGGCGCCGTCGAGGATCACGTTGGTGTCGATGGTGGTGGGCACGCCGCCCATCGCGTAGTGCGCGGTCGGCTGGACCGGCACCGGCTGGGTGAGGGGGTCGACGCCAAGGTAGATGCGGGCGAACTCCGTGATGTCGGGGAGGCGCTCCTCGATGATGTGCCCGTCGATGTGCGTGAGGTCGAGGTGGATGTAGTCCTTGTTCGGGCCGACGCCCCTCCCCTCCCTGATCTCCAGGTACATCGCGCGGCTGACCATGTCGCGGGGTGCCAAGTCCTTGATCGTGGGCGCGTAGCGCTCCATGAAGCGCTCGCCTTCGGCGTTGCGGAGGATGCCGCCCTCGCCGCGGGCGCCCTCGGTGAGCAGCACCCCGATCTTGTACAGGCCGGTCGGGTGGAACTGGTAGAACTCCGGGTCCTCGATGGGGATGCCCCGCCTGAAGACGATGCTCATGAGGTCGCCGGTGAGGGCGTGGGCGTTCGAGGTGACCTTGAACATACGGCCGTTCCCGCCGGTGGCCAGCACGACGGCCTTGGCATGGAAGGTGTGGATCTCGCCCGTGGCCAGCTCGTACGCGACGACGCCTCGGCAGGCGCCGTCGTCCATCACGAGGTCGAGGACGTGGAACTCGTTGAAGAAGGTGACGTCGTCCTTGATGGACTGCTGGTAGAGCGTCTGCAGGATCATGTGGCCGGTGCGGTCGGCCGCATAGCAGGCGCGCTCTACCGCGGACTTACCGTGCTCGCGCGTGTGCCCGCCGAACTTGCGTTGAGCGATCTTGCCGTTGGGCAGCCTGCTGAACGGCAGCCCCATGTGCTCGAGCTCGTAGACAGCTTCGATGACCTCGTGCGAGAAGACCTCGGCGACGTCCTGATCGGTCAGGTAGTCGCCGCCCTTGACCGTGTCGAAGGCGTGCCACTCCGGGTGATCCTCGCTCACGTTGCCGAGGGCTGCTCCCACGCCGCCCTGTGCCGCGCCGGTGTGGGACCGCGTGGGGTACAGCTTGGAGATGACGGCGACCGAGACGCCGGGGTGCTGCGCCGCGTAACGGGCCGCCATGAGACCCGCGCCGCCGGCGCCGACCACGATGACGTCGAACCTGTGGAAACCGCTCATCTGTCCCCCACCCGCGTTGCCGCTCGCTGTGACAGCTCGCTCTGGGTCACTGTCCCAGGTTCCTGACGGCCTCGCCCATCTCGTCGAAGGTGAAGGTCCACAGCGCCATGACGCCCACGACGAAGATCGCGCCGGCGATGGTGAACACCACGACCTTGACCCAGAACCTGACCTGAGGCCGTTTGAAGTAGTCGTCTATCGAGTACCGCAAGCCGTTCATGCCGTGCAGGAGCGCCAGGCCGAGCAGGAACGAGTCCATGACCCGCACCGCCGGCTGCGCCAGGCGCTGCGCGACGTACTCGTAGTCGATGGTGCCGGCGTTGGTGGCGATGTTGTTGGCGAACAGGTGCGCGAAGACGAGGAAGATCAGCAGGAAACCGCTGATGCGCATGAACACCCACCACGCCAGCTCGCTGTTGGTGTGGTAGGTGGCCCGCGCGTCGCGCAGGGTGCGCGGCCGCGGCGTGCGCTGCGTGCGTGTGTCGGTCGCCATCTAGGCTCCCCCGCCCACGATCTCGGGGATGATCTTGAACAGCACCGGGATACCGATGGCTGTGGTGACGACGAGCACGCCGTACCACATGGTGCGTTGGTACCTGATGCCCCACTGGGAGAAGTCGAGGATCATTATCCGCAGACCGTTCAGGGCGTGGTAGACGACGCCGGCGATGATCAGCACGAGGCCGATGCGGAACGGCCACTGGTGATAGAACAGCAGGAAACGGTTGAACGGGCCATCCGGGCCCCACATCACGAGACTGATGTCGAACACGTGCAGCAGCAGGTAGAGGGCGATCGCGATACCGGAGATCCGGTGAAGGAAGTACGCCCACTGGCCTTCACGGCCTCGGTACATGCCTCAACCTCCA
>JBDZWC010000087.1:0-12856 GCA_040256005.1 Deinococcaceae bacterium
GACTGGCGACCGCGCACGGACTCACGCCGAGCGACGCCGACGCCCTCGCCAGCTCCGAGGAGCTGGTGGCCTTCTTCGAGCGGGTGATGGCTCACGACGCGCCGACGCAGGCGGCCGCGAACCTCGTCGTCAACGAGGTGGCCAGGGAGCTTCGCGAACGAGGGGACCGTATGGGGCTGACGCCGGCCGGCGTGGCGGGCACGGCGCGGCTCCTGTCCGACGGCACCATCACGGCCACCGCCGCCAAGGAGGTCCTGGCGGAGGCGGCAGCCAGCGGCGCCGATCCGGTAAAGCTCGTGAGCGCGCGCGGCTTGGACGCGGCCCTACCGGAAGCCGAGGTGCGGCGCCTGGCGCTGGAGGCCCTGGAGCGACACCCAGACGAGGTGACCTCTTACCGCGCCGGCAAGCTGGGGCTGCGGGGCTTCTTCATCGGTCAGGTCATGCGCAGCGCCGGCGGCAGGGCCGACCCGCAGGTGGTCCAGCGCGTCGTGGCGGAGGTGCTGGGCTAGGCGCGGTACGAGCGCGTACCCCGGCGGTGGGCCTACAGGGCGACCAGCCTGGCGGCCATGCGCTTGGCGGCCTGCTTGAGCTGCTCCGGCCCCTCGATCCGCACCTCGCATCTCAGCCGCAGCAGGTGGTGCACGACCCAGTCCAGGCCGCCTTCGTCCGTCCTCACCGTCAGCCGGACGCCCTCGTCCACCGGCTCGAGCAGCACCGTCGTCATGGCCAGGCGCCTGCTGGCGGTCTGGATGTCCGTGCTCAGCAGCGCGCGGCAGATCAGGTCGCCGTGGCCCGGGGCCATGGCGATGGCGTCCGTCACGTAGCGGTAGACGTCGAACCCCTGTGGCCGCTCGAAACGCTCCTCGGTGGGAGCGATGCGCCGGATGCGGTCAACCCTGAACGTGCGCAGGTCCTGCCTGAGGTGGCAGTAGGCGACGACGTACCAGGGGCCCAGCTTGGCTAGGCCGTAGGGGTCGACCTTCCTCTCGGTAACCCGACCGCCTGCGGTGTAACCGATCGTCACGCGGTCTCCGCGGTGGCTCGCCTCGGCCAGGGCGATGACGTGCTGGCTGGGCGCCGGCACCGTGGGGTCCGGGGACAGCTGGCCTGGAGACAGGGTCTCCTGCAGCGCCCGCACCCGGCCACGGGTCTCGGGCGACAGGACGGTCTCGAGCCGTTCGAGGGCGCGGTTGGCCGCGTGCCCCAGCGCCGCGTCGCTGTCCGCCGCCACCGCCTTGAGGCCGGTGGCGAGGGCCAGCAGCTCGTCGTCCGTGAAGCGCACAGCGGGGAGCAACGCGCCGGCCGGCAGGCTGACGCCGCCGTTGCGCCCCGGCTGGGTCTCCACGGGCAGGTCCAGCTCGATCAACCGCCCGATGTCGCGCCTCACCGTGCGCTCCGACACGCCCAAGCGGCGCGCCAGCTCGGCGGAGGTTCGCAGGCCCCTCCCCTGCAGCTCCTCCACCAGGTCGAAGAGCCTCTTCGGCAGCGCCGAACCCATGCCAGGCAACATAGCTGGAAACTGGCCAAGCGGTGTCCGGGTATCCGACTAGCTTGTGTAGGCAGATGAGGTCGTCGAAGGAGGCGCTCATGACACACGGGATCAACGCCTACCCAAGGCTGGGTTACTGGGACCGCCAGAAGGAGCTCATCGAGGAAGCACGCCGCTTGCACGAGGGCGCCAGGGCGGTACGCGAAGCGAGGCGCGCTGCCCGCGCCGCCAGAGCGCATCTGACGGCGGGCGCCTCGTCGCTCACTCGCACACGTGCAACGAACGACACCGCACGCGTTCCGCCGCGCGCCGGCTCCGGGCGCGGCGCCGGCGCGCTCCGGAAGCCGCTGCCGGTATGGCGGACGGCAGCCGCCCGCATGGGCTCCTCCCTCGTGGCGGTCGGCGAACGGCTCGAGCGCCTGGCGCTCAGGCACAACTAGCGAGCTCCGGCTCGCGACGGACCGGGGACGTCTACGCCAGCTGGCGTCCCCGGACGTACACGCCTTCCACGTTCAGGTCAGCGTCGAGCACGACGAGGTCCGCGCGCGCCCCCACCGCCAGGCGTCCGCGGTCGCCGAGACCCAGGTAGTCAGCGGGTGTAGCCGTGGCCATGGCCACGGCCGCGGGTAGGTCCAGACCCGCCGCGACGGCGTTCCTGACCGCCAGGTCCATCGTGAGCACGCTGCCGGCCAGGGTCCCGTCGGCCAACCGCGCCGCGCCGCCCGCCACCGTGACGCTCTGTCCACCCAGCTCGCTCGCGCCGTCGCCGCGACCGGTAGCCCGTATCGCGTCCGTGATCAGCAGCGACCGCCCCGGTTTCGCCGCGACGGCGGCCCTGAAGGCCACCGGGTGGACATGATGCCGGTCGAAGATCAGCTCCGCGAACGCGTCCGAGCGGGAGAGCGCGGTGCCCACGACCCCGGGCTCACGTGAGCCCAGCTGGGTCATCGCGTTGTAGAGGTGGGTGAACCCTGGCGTTCCGGCGGCGGCGAGCACGGCGTCCACCGCGCTGCCCGCCTGCTCGGCCGTGGCGAGCGTGTGGCCGAAGCTGACCCTGACGCCCGCCCGCGCGAACGCCTGGGCCGCCCTTACGGCTCCTTCAAGCTCCGGCGCCAAGGTGACCACCTTCACCACCCCGAGCGCTATCACCTCGGCCACCAGTGCGGGGTCTGGCGGTAGGTCGTCCGGGGGCTGCGCCCCCAGCTTGCCTGGGCTGATGAACGGCCCCTCCAAGTGGGCACCTAGGATGTCCGGCGTGCCGGTGAACGGTCCGCCGGTGCGCTCTTCGTCCATCACCTCCCGCACGCCGCGCAGCGCAGCCATCACCCTCGGCCACGGGTTCGTCATGGTGGTGGGCAGGATCGTGGTCGTGCCGTGCCGCGCGTGCAGCCGCGCGAGCGTCCTCACGCCCTCGGGGCCATCCATCGTGTCGCCGCCGTCACCGCCGTGGACATGGACGTCGATGAAACCCGGGCAGATGATGGGTGCGCGCGCTCGACCGGCGGCGGTCACGCCTGCGCCTCCTGGCTCGATGCGCTCGATCTGGGCGCCGAACTCGATGCTGCCGTGCGCGGCCCCACCCGGCAGCAGCAGCGTGCCCTGTAGACGCGTCACGCACGCCACTGTACGCGCGCGAGCGGGCCGGGGTACCTACGTCCCTGGCCGGAGCCCGGGTGAAGACCGCATACTCGATGTCGAAAGGGAGGCCACGGTATGCCTCGTAACGAGTACTACCCAGAGCCGACGATAAGCAAGTTCCTCTTCGCCTCGCGCTTCATGGCGCCAGTCTGGACGGTGCTGAGGGTCTACCTCGGGTGGCTATGGCTCAACGCGGGCTGGCACAAGGTCAACGACGTCAAGTGGGTAGGCGCCGAGGCCGGGACCGCCGTCACCGGCTTCCTCAACCGGGCCCTCAGCCTCTCCGGGGGTGACTCACCCGCCGTCAGCGGTTGGTACGCCTGGATCGTAGAGAACGTGTTCCTGCCGGCCGCGCCCGTCATGTCCTACCTCGTCGCCTTCGGTGAGCTGCTGGTGGGCGTCGCGCTCATAGCCGGGTTCCTCACCGGGATGGTGGCATTCCTGGGCGGGTTGATGAACGTGGCTTTCATGCTGGCAGGCACGCTGTCCACGAACCCGATCATGTTCATCCTCGCGACCTGGATCGTGCTGGCCTGGCGCATCGCCGGCTACTACGGGCTCGACTACTGGGTGCTGCCGCTCCTCGGCGCTCCCGCCAACGGCTTCAGCCGGCGCCGCAGCCTGGCGGCGGGTACGCGCGCCTCGCCGGCATAGGGTTGACGCTCGGCGAGCCCGGACCCGTGGGCTCCGCTCGGCCCGTACGGGCCTAGACCGCGCTCACCACCCGCCACAGTGCGGACGACGAGACCCGGCCCCGCGAAGACCGCGGGGCCGGGCTCTGTTACGGCTTCTCTGCGGGACGGCTCACGCGAGCCGGTACAGGAACGACTGTCTCAGTAGCGCCTGTTGCGGCCGCCGCGACCACGGTCGCCGCCGCGATCGCCACCGCGGTCGCCACCGCGGTCGCGGTCACGCCCGTCCCTGTCGCGGTTGTCGTAGCGGCCGCCGCCACGCTCGCCGCCTCCGAAGCGGTCGCCGCCGCCACCACCGAAGTTGTCGAAGGACGCGGCCTGGACCGGCGCGCGGTGCGTGATGACCACGTTGCGGGCCTGTGGCCCCTTGGGACCCTGCTCGACCTCGAACGAGACCTCGTCGCCCTCGTTGAGAGTCCTGAACCCGTCGGCTTGGATGGCGCTGAAGTGCACGAACACGTCATCACCGCCCTCGTCGTTGGCGATGAAGCCGTACCCCTTCTCGCTGCTGAACCACTTGACCTTGCCTTCTGCCATGACCTTCCTTCGCCGCCCGGGCCCCCGGGCACAAGAGACTGCCGGGCCCCTTTCGCGGGCGCACTCCACCTCTCACCGGTGTGAACCGGTCACTGGGGGTACGCCGACGTTGCCTGGCGCCAGAAGTGTAGGTGATGGACGTGCCTGCTGACAATACGAATGGGCACGTGCCCTGACACCCCCGGCCCAGGCCGCGCAGCCACGGTACGTTGTCGGGGGTGGAGGGACAGATGCCCAACGAAAGGGTCGTGCCCGCGAACGCCCACGCTGGTCTGGAGGCGGAACTCGACGCTCTCGAGAGGGAACTCGGGGGTTCCCAGGACCCTCGCTTCGGCACACGCGCCGAACCGGCCGCCCGGCTAGGGGTGGTGGCGTTCCCGCTCGCTACCCGGGGCTCCGAGCCGCCGGTGGCGCGCCGAGCCACGGAGCAGTTCACCGCGGCCAGCACGATCAAGGTCTACGTGCTTCACGCCCTCCTAGAGGCGGTCGCGGCGGGCGAGCATGACCTCGACGAGCGGGTGACCCTCGCGGCGGCAGACCGGGTAACGGGGTCAGGAGTACTGAAGACGATGACACCGGGCACCAGCTACGTGTTGCGGGACGTAGCGAACCTCATGATCGTCGTCTCCGACAACACCGCGACCAACCTACTCATCGACCTGTTGACCTCGGAGCGCATCCGGGACGTGACGAGGGCGCACGGCTGGACCGGGACCTACCTGCGCGGCAAGCTGCAGGTGCCCGCGGCACCCGGCGCCGGCCCCGTCACGCCCAGCCAGACGACACCGGCCGACCTCGCCGATCACTTCGCCAGGCTGTGGCGCGGCGAGCTGTTGCCGCCCGAGCTCACGGACGTGGCCAAGCGCATCTACCGGGCGCAGCAGTTCACCGAACTGGGCCGGGCGCTGGACTACGACCAGTACAGCGCCGAGGTGGGCGAGTCCGACATCCTGATAGCGTCCAAGAGCGGGTCAGTTCGCGGCGTTCGCAACGACGCCGGCGTGATGACGCTTCGCGCCCTGAGCGACGACCCCGAGGAGTACGTGATCGCCGTCATGACCGATGGCTGCCCCGACCGCCGCTTCCACCCCGAGAACCTGGGAGCGCGCGTGGTGGGCAGGGTCACCGCCACAGTGCTGAGCCACCTGTCCGCGACCTGAGTCCTGGCCGCTAGGCTAATGACCGGCGCAGGCAGCCCCGTGCTCACCACGCCGACGCATCCTCGAGCGCGAGGCGCAACCTGACCGTCGACTCGCCCGGCCAGACCAACCAGTCGCGCGTCTTCACCGTCACAAGCCCCTCGTTCGTCACGCAGGCCAGCGGCTCACCCGTGCCCAGCGTCCTGATGAGGTCGTGCAGTTGGGCGGTAGGGACCTCGATCTCCCATTGCAGCTTGGCATCAGAGGCGCCGACGATGACCCCCTGCAGCCCTGCCAAACTGGCCTTGAGCGGTAGCGCTGTGGGTTCGTCCATGCCGCCAGCATCGCGCGCGCCGGCCGCCGGCACGCTGTCGACATAGGCACATGCCTACCGGCTGTGGGCTAACGCCGTGAGCCGATGGGCAGGCGTGGAGAGCGAGCCGACCTGGCACAACCCTGGCCAGGCTGCACGGCAGCCTCGTACGTCAGCCGGGGCCGAGCACCCCGGACCGGACGAGCGCCTCCTGAAGCACATCGTCATCCAGCTCGACGACCTCGCGAGGCCGCAGGTAGACCAGGCGAGCGCGGGGCGATACCCCCAGCGCGCTCCTGACCGTGTGGAGGTAGAGACCCAGCTGGACATGATAGCGCTCCGGTCGCACGTGCCTGTCGGTCTTGTAGTCGTCAATCCACCACTGACCGGAGGCCCGGTACAGCCGGTCGATGACGCCTTCCCACACGGTGGGACCGCCCGGATAGGCCAGAGGCAGCTCGGCTCGGTCCTCCTCGCGCTCGAACACGGCCGGCAACTCCGCGCCCAGCAGGTCATGGTACGCGGCGAGCAGGTCCCTCACCTCGGTCAGCAGGGCGTCCTGCTGTGTCGCCGTGTACGGGAACATGACCTCCTGCGCCCGCAGGCCCTCGAGCCGCTCGTGGTCGTCGGGCGACCAGTCCTGGCTGATCGCGA
The DNA here is from genome assembly GCA_040256005.1 of Deinococcaceae bacterium. Classification (GTDB taxonomy): domain Bacteria; phylum Deinococcota; class Deinococci; order Deinococcales; family Trueperaceae; genus DASRWD01. The sequence goes on from JBDZWC010000087.1 coordinate 6,463, forward strand.
AATGCACGAGGGTCCCGATCACGCGGCCACGGCCTGGCAGCGAGAGCTCCAGTCCCGGGACCTCGTCTTCGATCCCGGTGGCGGCTCGGGACCCTTCCCCCCTGCCGGTGGCCTCGAAACGCGTGAGCGGCTCGTCCATCTCCGCAGGCTCTTGTGTCTCGGCTGGCGCCTGGCCCGCCCGCTCCGCGAGCAGGCCGACCAGGCGCGAAGGGCTCGAGAGCGGGCCGTTGGCGTGGTGGGGGAAGGCGACCTCCGACCACGCCGCCGGCTCCAGCGCACGCCTTGGCTGAGCGACGTCGGCTGCCTCCGCGGGGACCGGTCCCCGCGCTTCGACCACGGTAAGGCGCACCGCATCAGGGAACGACCCGCCAGGCATCACGACGTCGAGGAGCGTTCCGAGCCAACCGGCCGGACCGCGCCATCCCACGCTGCCCGTGACGATCAGGTGGTTCCGCGCGCGCGATGCGGCCACGTACAGCAGCCGATGCTCTTCCTGCTCGGACCTGTCGGTCCAGGCCTGCGCCGCGGCCGGCTCCGGCACGGCGCCCAGCAGCGCGACACGGCCGGTGTCCGGTTCGACGACGGCGCCGGGGGCGTCGCTACGCGGCGTGTATCCCGCGTCGTAGACGGCTACGACATCGAACTCGAGCCCCTTGGAGCTGTGCACCGTCAGCAGCTTGACCCCGCTCCCCGAGCCCGGCACCTCCTCGGCCTCAGAGCGCTCCTCCAACCGCGCCAGCAGCTCGAGCAGGCGCGTCAGGTCCTCCGGCTCGTGAGCCGCCACCTCGAAGAGCATGGCGTCGAGGTTCGCCCTGGCGCCGGTGGACAGCCGGTCCACGAGCGGCGGCCCACCCCCGAGACCGCGCCTCAGCGCAACCTTCAGCGCCTCGAGAGGCGGGCCCCGAACGATGGAGCTCAGCTCCCGGACGACCGCATGGGCGCTGGGCGCCACGTCTCTTAGCGCCTCGCTGGGGTCCGCCGCCGCCATCACCGCCGCCAGGGGCTCGAGCCCGAGACCCACCAGCGGCCCACGCAAGAACCCGGCGAGCGCTTCGCGCGTCGGGCCGGCGCCCACCTCGAGCGCGTACCTGACGTCTCGAACCTCCTGCCTGGCGAACAGGCCCCTGCGCCCGTACAGCGCGGGCACGCCGCGAGCCGCCAGGGCCGCTTCGACCCGACCCAGCTGCCGGCGCTTGCGCGCCAGTACCGCCATGCGGTCGTACGGGACCCCCTGAGCGTTGAAGGCGACCAGTCTGTCGATGAGCGCCTGCGTCTCATGGACCCTGTTGGCGTCCAGGCCCTCCGCGCCGCGCACGACCACGACCTCGACCGAACCCTCCACCTCAGCCTGCGGTCCGGCTGCGCTCACCTCGGGCGCCTCCTCCGGCCCGAAGCCCATGTTCCTCTCCGCGAGCCTCGTGGTCAGCCGGTTCAGGAACGCGACGACGGACCGGGCGTGGCGCCGCGACTCGGTCAGCGGAGGGAGCACATCGCCGGTGCCACGGGCCCTCGTCAGCGCCCGGCGGAACACGTTCACGTCGGCGTTGCGGAACAGGTATATCGACTGCTTGGGGTCACCTACCAGCTCGAGCCTCGCCCCGGCGGCCTCGAGGCCCTCGAAGAACGACCCCTGCATGGGGTTCACGTCCTGGTACTCGTCGACCAGCACGACCGGGTACCGCGACACCAGCCGCGCGCTCGCCACCGGGTGCGTCAGCAACCTCAGCGCGGCCCGTTCCACCTCACCAGGCCCCAGCCGCCGGGAGGCGTAGCGGTCGAGCAGCCGCCGGTACGCGGCCCGGTAGATCGCGCCCACGGCGGAAGACAGCGGGTCGTCGTCGAAGTGCAGCTCCGGCGCGAGCGACCGGGAACCGAAGACGACGGGAGGCAGCTCCACAGCATGCTCGCCGGCGACGAGCACGGCGTCGTGCAGCTCGTGCGCAGGATCACGCGCCAGGAGACGCAGGGAATCGAGCTCCTCGGCGAAGTCCGCCTCGGCCTCCGGCTCGGAGACCAGCGCGAACCTGGGGTCGAAGCCGAGGAGCGGCGCGCTCAGACGCAGGCCGGCGATCATGAACCCGTGGATCGTGTTGAGCTGCGCGCCACCCAGCTCCCTGAGGGCCTCCTCGAAGGGAGCCGTGACGCCACCCGGCGACGCGTAGAGACCGCCGAGGTAGGTGCCCGCGCTGACCAGCTCCTCCAGGCCGCTGCCTACGCGCGCCCGCAGCTCGGCAGCCGCGGCCCGCGTGAAGGTCACACCGGCGATGCGCCTCAACGGCACCCCAGAGCCGATCAGCTCGAGGTAGCGGCGCACCAGGCTAGTGGTCTTGCCGGTGCCGGCGGACGCGACGCGTACCTTCATTCCCGCTGTCCCTGGCGACACGCGTAGAACAGCCGGCAGTCGCCGCACCAGAACCCTGGGGTGGGCGCCAGGTCGCCGGCGAGGATCCTGTCCCACGCCGACTCGACGCCACGCAGCGCCTCCTCGACCCTCGACCTCGTGTAGTCCTTCGACGACCTCTCGACCGTTATCGGGTCGCCGAGCACCGGCCACACGACGACGTCCACGTGCCTGGCCGGCTGCGTCCTATGGGTCAGGAACCTGTGCATGGCCAGGTACTCGCTCCAGCGCTGGCGCAGCTTGTCCCGGGCCCACCGCCACCCGTCGCTGCGGCCGTCCCAGCCGGGCGGGGCCGGTTCCACGAAGCGGTAGAGCGTCGCGGTGCGGCCGGCGTTGTCGCGCCTGCCGGCGTGGACCCGCGCCTCGTACCCCCGGCCCTCCGCCGATTCCCTGATGGCAGGTCGCCACCACAGGCTCGATAGCGTCTCGCGGTGGGCCTCCAGCCATCCGGCGGCCCACGGGAACCGGTCGAGGAGATGCATGAACGCCGCCGGCTCGAGGGTGGGATGGCGGCCCAGCTCCCGGACGAGGTCGAACCACTCCGCGCCCTCGCCCGCGGTGGGCGTGAGCAGCTCCTCGAGTTCGCGCTCCGGGTCGTGCTCGCTATCCGTCTCCGGGATGGTGGTCTCGGCCACCGTCACCGCGTCTGGCGGGAGGATCGTCCTCTCCCCCCACGCCCGGAACGCGCAGACCGCGGCGTAGGCGCGGAGCCACTCGGCGTCCGGCAGACCCGGCCCGTACGCGGCGGCGAGCGCTGCCGGGTCCTCGAGGCGGAACATAGGCAGGTACACGTCCGCGTCCCTCAGCTCGAGCCGGCTGCCGGCCGGCAGGTCCGGCAGCGCCGGCAGCTCGCTCGGCGCGCCGACGAGGCGCTCGTCCGGCACCAGCTTGCCGTCCGGGCCCGCGGCGGCGGCCGTGACGACCGTCGTCTCGCCGCGCGTCAGCAGCTCGGCGATCACGACGGCGTCGCCGCCGGCGAAGCGCCGAGGGAGGGCCCCCGCCGCGGGCAACTGGCTGCGGCGCTCGTCCGGGACGAAGTAGTCCTCCCGCTCGCCGGCGCCGTACGACCCCACCGTCGCGCCCATCACGTAGCACCGCGCGAAGCGGCGCCCGGACGCGAGGTCGGCGGTCAGGAGGGCGACCCCACCGCGCGGGTCGCGCGGGGCCCTCACATCGCGCAGGAGCGCGGCCAGCCAGGCCCTGAAGCCGGCCCCGCCACCCAGGCGGGAGGCGTGCTGCGCCGCTGCCATCACGCTGTCGGCGAAGCCGTGGGGCAGTACGGGCTGCGTGAGCGGCAGCACGTCGTCCAGCAGCGACCGTGTCCACGCGACCGGCTCGGCGACCTCGGACAGGCGCGCCTGCCAGCTCGCCAAGCGCCCGTGCAGCCCCACGCTCTCGGCCACCCGGCGCAGCGCGTCGCCGCCCGTGACGCCGAGACGCATCGCTAGCGTGGCCACCGGGGCGAGCTCGGGTACGGCCAACAGCCGAGCCGGTGTGGGCGTGTCCGGCAGCTCGAGCAGGTCGAGGAGCGTCCGGCCGGCCGGGATGTCCGCCAGCGCCGAGCCGCGCTCGTCCATGAATGGGACGCCGTACTCGTCGGCGAGGGCGAGGAGAGCGTCCCCGACCGTCCGCGGGGCCACCACCGCCAGGTCGAGGGGATCGAGGCCGTTGCCCAGGTCCCGCTTGAGGCTGCGCAGCACCCACCGCGCCTCCTCCACCGGGTTGACCGCGCCGTACCGCTCGATCCGGGTCGCCTCGAGCCGGGGCTCGAGCGTGGCGTCGGGTTCGGCCTCGGCAGGGGCTTCCGGCAGCGTGACGTGGACCGTCACATGCTGCGCCATCCCTCGCAGGAAGCGCCAGTCGAGCGGCCCCAGTTCCCGCCAACCGTCCACGATCACGACGTCCGGCAGGCCTGCAGCCGGCCTGGCGGCGTGATCGCCGAGGACCGCAGAGGCGTTCTCCTCCTCTACCAGGCGCGCCGCGGCCGAGCGCACGTCGTCGTAGTCCCAGTAGCCGTCGAGCGACGCCTCGTAGCCCCGGTACACGTCGGCCAGCCTCGCCGTCTCCGCGTCCTCGTCACGAGCGGGGAGCGTGTCGGGATCGACCTCGTAGCGCTTGGCCTCGGCGATGGCAGCCGCGAACAGCTTGGCCTCGCCAGGCGTGGGCACCTCGCCAGTCACCTCACGCAGCACCTCGGCCACCCGCACGATCCGGGCCGTGCCGACGAGGAGCGGCTGCAAGGCGTGAGGGCTGAGAGCGGACAGCACGCGGTAGAACGCCTGCTGCGCGCTCATGACCTCGAGGCCCAGGAGGGCGGCGCCGCCCGCCGTGGCGCGGCGGAACACGTAGGCGCGCTGGTGCGGGAGAGCGAGCCACCACACCCTGTGACCTGCCGCGCAAGCGTCACGGGCCACCGCGACCATGGCGGTCGTCTTGCCACTGGCCGGGGTCCCGACCGTGAGTGTCAGCCCGGCACGGGCCGGCGGCCCGGCAGGCGACCGGCTGTCAGGACCTGCCGTCACCTAAGCAAGCGACCTCACATGCCGGGGAAGAGCCGCCTGTCCCACGGGATGGCGTAAGCCATGGCCGCGGCGGCGAGCAACCAGAAGACCAGGGCGACGCGCGGGTTGTCGGTCTTGCGGCCGCGACCGCCCCCGATCCCCACCAGCACGACGGCCACGATCATGAGCAGCGGGTGCTCCAGGAGGAAGAACCGGCGCGCGGGATCGCTCATCGCGGTCCCCATGTCGCGCAGCGAGGTCTGGACCAGGTCGCTCACGAACCACAGGATCAGGCCGATCAGGACCTGTACGCCGAAGATGATGTTGAACCAGCGCGCCAGCGAGTTGACCGCCGGCGTCCAGCGCTGCGCCACCAGCGCCGTGACTATGGACACCACCGCCAGGACGACGACCAGCCAGCGAACCACGTTGTGAAGGTCAAGCAGTCCGGAGTAAAGCATGTTCCCTCCCTACCGACGTGCCGGCCACCCTAGCGCGCGGCCCCGCACCTACCCGGCCAGCATCGCACGGCGGACGCCGTCCGCGTCGTGGACAGGCAAGCGACAGGCACCGCCCCGGCACACGTAGGCGGTGACGCCGCCGGACGCAGGTGGGTACCGGCCTTGCGCCAGCGGCAGGCTCGCCAGCGGGTGAGAGCCCTCGAGCTCGTCGGCCGGGTCCAAGAGGAGCAGCACGTCGCCGGCTACCGTGTTCTCACGTACCGCACGTAGGACCTCGGGCATGTCCGGACCAGCCCGTGACCCGACGATCACGACCTCGCGCTCGGGCCGCGTCATGTCGTTCAGCAGCGCCAGGGCGGAGCCGAGCGCCTGAGGGGCGTCGGCCGCCGCCCTAGCCAGGGGCAGCACCGCGGCCACGGCGCGGTCGACCCTGTCGCCGTCGGAGAGGATCCGGCCGGCGCGCCACGTGAGCCGCGCGGCCGCCACGTAGCGACTGGTTACGGCGCTGTCGGTGTGGCTCTTCAGCCGCGCGGGCGCTCCCGCGAGCCAGTCGGCCGTGTCGAACCAGCCACCGCCTGCCGGGTCCGCGAAGTGCGCGTCGACGTCGTCCGCCAGCCTCAGCGCCTCGGTCAGGAGCCATGGTTCCAGGGTGGCGGTGTACAGATCGAGGAGGCCGTTGCCGAGGAACACTTGGTCCTCGAGCAGTCCTGTCACCGTGGTCTCCCCGCCCCGCCACAGGTGCGTCAGACGGCCATCCTCTCGCAAACCAACCAGGAACCGCGCCAGCTCGAGCGCCCTCTTCAGCGCCCACGGCTCGGCAGCGGCCGTGCCGGTGGCGGCCAGGGCCGAGAGGACGAGGCCGTTCCAAGACGTGAGCACCTTGTCGTCAGTGGTCGGACGCACCCGCAGCGCCCTGGCCGCAGACAGGGCGTCCACGCCTCGTTCGATCAGTCGATCCATCTCGTCAGGAGCGAGCCCAACGCCGTCGCGACGGTGCCGGTCGCCGTCGCCAGCCGCAGCACGTTGCCACC
>JBDZWC010000195.1:0-3291 GCA_040256005.1 Deinococcaceae bacterium
AGGACGTGCAGCGCTTCGTCGAGGACCGCGAACGACAGGCCGCTAAGACGGCCGGGGCCGACTCCGCTGTGCCCGCTGGCGCCGCGGTCGCGGACGCCGCCAGGCAGGAGGAGCGGGTGCGCATGAGCCCGCTGCGGCGCACCGTCGCCACGCGGCTCGTGGACGCGCAGCGGAACGCGGCGCTCCTCACGACCTTCAACGAGATCGACATGACCGCGGTGATCGAGCTGCGCAAGGAGTACCGCGACTCGTTCGAGAAGCGCTACGGCATCCGCCTGGGCTTCATGTCGTTCTTCGTGAAGGCCGTCATCGACGCGCTCAAGCTGATCCCCCAGCTGAACGCCGAGATCGACGGCGACGACATCGTCTACAAGAACTTCTACGACATCGGGGTGGCCGTCTCGGCGAAGAAGGGCTTGGTCGTGCCCGTCATCAGGGACGCCGACCGCCTGTCCTTCGCCGAGCTGGAGAAGGCCATCGCCGACTACGGGCAGAGGGCGCAGGCCAACAAGCTCCTGCCCGACGAGCTCCAGGGCGGCACCTTCACGATCAGCAACGGCGGCGTGTTCGGTTCGCTCATGTCTACGCCCATCGTCAACCCGCCGCAGTCCGGGGTGCTGGGCATGCATGCCATCCAGGAGCGGCCCGTCGCCATGGACGGCCAGGTCGTGATCCGGCCCATGATGTACGTGGCTCTCACCTACGACCACCGCATCGTGGACGGACGGGAGGCTGTCACGTTCCTCAAGCGCATCAAGGAGGCCGTCGAGGCCCCCGCCCGCATGCTCCTGGAGGTCTGACGTGGCTGGCGCGAACGGCAAGCGCCACGACATCGTGATCGTGGGCGCGGGTCCCGGCGGCTACGTCGCGGCGATCCGCGCAGCCCAACTGGGCTTCGACGTGGGCATCGTCGAGAAGGAAGCCACCTTGGGGGGTACCTGCGTTCGCGTGGGCTGCATACCTTCCAAGGCGCTGCTGGAGTCGAGCTTCAACTACCAGGAGGCCAAGACGGGCTTCGCCGCCCACGGCGTCAAGACCCGGGTGGAGCTCGACCTGGCCGCCATGCAGGCGAGGCGCGAGAAGGTGGTCAAGCAGAACACCGACGGCGTGGCCTACCTGATGAAGAAGAACGGCGTCGCCGTCTACCGTGGCACGGGCAAGCTGCTGCCTGAGCGGCGCGTCGAGGTGTCCGGCGCGGCGCCGGTCACGTTGGAAGCGGAACACGTGGTCCTCGCGATGGGTTCGGTCGTCACCGAGCTCAAGGGCGTGAGCGTAGACGGGACGACCGTCGTCACCAGCACCGAGGCGCTCACGTTCGACAGCGTTCCCGAGCGGCTGGTCGTGATCGGCGCCGGCTACATCGGACTGGAGCTGGGCTCGGTCTGGGCGAGGCTGGGCTCCAAGGTGACGGTGCTCGAGTACCTCGACAGGATCCTGCCGGGCATGGACCTCGAGATCGCCAAGGAGGCGCAGAAGGCCCTCACGAAGCAGGGCATCGAGTTCCTGCTGGGAGCCAGGGTCACCGGCGTCGAGGTGAAGAAGGGCGTGGCGCGGGTCCAGGTCGATGGCGCCGAGCCGGTCGAGGCCGACAAGGTCCTCGTCGCGGTGGGGCGCAGACCCAACACCGCGGGCATGGGGTTGGAGGAGGCCGGCGTCGAGCTCGACGAGCGCGGGCGCGTGAACGTGGACGAGGGGTTCAGGACGACGGCCGAGGGCGTCTACGCGATCGGCGACCTCATCCACGGCCCGATGCTGGCCCACAAGGCCGAGGACGACGGCGTGGCGCTCATGGAGCGGCTCAAGGGCATCCCGACCAAGGTCCACTATCACCTCGTACCGGGCGTGGCCTACACGGAGCCGGAGGTCGCCACCGTCGGCGCCACCGAGGAGCAGCTCAAGGAGGAGGGCACGCCGTACCGCAAGGGCATGTTCCCGTTCAGCGCCAACGGCCGCGCTCGGGCCCTGGGCCACACCGACGGCAGGGTCAAGGTGCTGGCTCACCAGGAGACGGACAGGATCCTCGGCGTGCACGTCATCGGCCCGCGCGCGGGCGAGCTGATCGCCGAGGCGGTCATCGCCATGACGTTCGGCGCGAGCAGCGAGGACCTGGCCCGCACCACGTTCGCGCATCCCACTCTGTCCGAGGTCGTCAAGGAAGCCGCGCTCGCGGTCGACGGGAGAGCGCTGCACTCGTGAGCGCCTTGGCCGCCATGGAGACCCAGGCCGCGGGGGAGGTCTTCACGACCCGCGACGAGTCGCTGGCGCGTGTGGCGGACAAGGTGCTCGCCGGCCGGCGCCTGGACCTCGCGGACGGCATGGCGCTCTACGCCACGCGCGACCTGCCCGGGCTCATGCGGTTGGCGGACCACGTCAGGCGGGAGAAGGTGGGCGACAAGGCGTACTACGTCCACTCGCTCAGGCTCTCGCAGACGAACATCTGCTACGTCGGCTGCACGTTCTGCGGCTTCCAGCGGAGGTTCGGCGAGGACGGCGTGTGGGACTACGACCTGCCGCAGGTGTGGGAGTTCGTGGACCGCTACTACCACCCTGACCTGACCGAGATACACATCTCGTCTGGCCACCACCCGAAGCGCGAGTGGCAGTACTACCTGGACCTGGTACACGGCCTGACCGAGCGCTACCCCGGGGTGCAGGTCAAGGCGTGGACCGGCGCCGAGATCCATCACTTCACGCGCATCACCAGGCCGCGGCTGTCGTACCGGGAGGTGCTGAGCCAGCTCAAAGAGCACGGCCTCGTCGCCTTGCCGGGCGGCGGCGCGGAGATCTTCGCCGATCGCGTCCGCAAGCAGATCGCCCGCGCCAAGGTATCGGCCGACCAGTGGCTGGAGATCCACGCCACGGCACACGAGCTGGGCCTGCCCACCAACGCCACCATGCTCTACGGCCACATCGAGACCCTCGAAGAGCGCCTCGACCACATGCTGCGCCTGCGCGCCCAGCAGGACGTTAGCGGCGGCTTCGTCTCGTTCGTGCCGCTAGCGTTCCAGCCGGACAACAACCAGCTCGCGAAGGAGCTGGGCACGCGCTTCACGACGGGCGTGGACGACCTGCGCAACCTGGCTGTCGCCAGGCTCATGCTGGACAACTTCCCGCACATCAAGGGCTACTGGATCATGATCACGCCGGAGCTGACTCAGGTGTCGCTGTCCGCCGGCGTCTCAGACATAGACGGCACGATCAAGGCCGAGAAGATCGCGCACGCCTCAGGGGCGGTGTCGGCCGAGGGCATGGACGAGGAGGCGCTGCGGAAGCTGATCCGGGGCGCCGGCA
>JBDZWC010000196.1:0-3259 GCA_040256005.1 Deinococcaceae bacterium
ACGTCGATCGCTACGGTGGCGGGCTCGCTCTCCATCCCGAACTCGCCGGCCAGGCGGTACGTGAACGTGACGGAGCCGTTCATGTCCTTGGCAGGGGAGTACGTGAAGCTGCCGTCCTCGTCGAGGTCGAGCGAGCCCACAGCGGGCGGGTTGACGAGCTCTACGGTCGTGCCTACCGGAGGGTTGTCGTTCGCCCGGACGCCCGGTGCGCCCACGGTCATCGGCTGGTCTTCATCTGTGCTGTAGCCGTCGGCGTTGGCCACGGGCCGAGGCACGAAGTTGAGCGTCACCTCCGCCGGCTCGCTGGCGAGGCCCAACGGCCCCACGACGCGGTACGTGAACGACACGGGCAACAGGTTGATCCCGTTCGACTCGTACGTGAACGAGCCGTCGGGTGCGAGGTTCAGCGTTCCCGGTGCGTCGAAGCTAACGAGCTCCGCTTTCGCGTCGGGCACCGCGGTGTCGTTGGCGAGGACGCCCGGCGCGTCAACGCTGACGATGCCTACCTGGGGTACGCGGTACTCGTCGGCGACGGCCTTGGGCGGCACGGCGGCGCGCACCACCACCTCCGTGGCGCCCTCGACGTTCACGACGCAGAAGCTCCCCTGCGGCTCGTCGCAGGCGCCCGCGAAGCCGATGAACTTGCCGCCTGACTGCGCGACTTGGGCGTTCAGGCTGACCTTCAGGGTGGGGCCGCCCGAGTACGTGTACCCGAGGATGCAGTCGTTGCCATCCTCGACCACGCACTCGTCGACGCCGCGGTCGTCCGGTGGCTGCACGTTGTAGATCCTGGTCGCGGCACCGCCCTCGAGGGTCAGGCGCAGCACGTGGGAGCGGAAGAGAGCCGTGACCTGCCTGTCGACGGTCATGGTCAGGGCGCAGGTGGCGGTCGGGGGGCACGGTGAAGAGAAGCCCGCGAACGACAGGCCATCACCGACGGCGGTGAGCACCGCCTGGGCTCCTTGCTCGAAGCCCACGACGCAGTCCGCGTCGCAGGAGACCGGGGCCGCGGCGCCGTCGACGATCACCGTGCCGCCGCCGTCCAGGACCAGGCTCAGCATCACGCCTTCCAGCGGAGTCACCGGCTCCTCGGACGCCTGCTCCACCGGTTCGGGCGTTACGCCGGGACCGAGCGCGGCCACCGCGTAGCGGTACTTGCCGCCCTGCTCCACGGTGTAGTCCGCGTAGGAGGTCCGGTCGCCGGGGACGCCGGCGATCTGCTCGAGCGGCGCGTCCTCTTGCGAGCGGAGGATGGCGAACCCTGTCGCGCCTGTTCCGCCGGTCCACTCCACGAGCACGCCACCGGCCACGGAAGTGACCTGGACGTCGGTGATGGGCGCGACCTGGGCACCTGGGGAGGAGCAGCCGAACAGCCATACGACAGCCGCGGCCAGGGCGGCCAGCGCCACCCAGCGCGTCCGTCGGCTAGGGTCGATCCGTCTGCTCACGTGTCTCCTCCCGCGGTCGGGCCGGACGACCCGGCCGCCGCCTTCCGCGCCCCCAGGGCGAGGGCCTACAGCCTAGCGGGAGGGGATGTGGTGGACGGTGACGGCGACACGGCTCGCCTTAGCCTCCGAGTCGCTCCTCGAGCAGAGCCCTCACCAGGTCCGCCTTGGCCGTGCCCCTGGTGGCACGCATGACCTCACCCAACAGGGCGTTGAGCGCCTTCGGGTTCTCCTTGACGCGTTGGACGAGCTCCGGGTTGTCCAGCATGACAGCGTCGACGACCTCGCGCAAAGCGGACTCGTCGCTCACCTGCTCGAGGCCGCGCTCCGCCACAAGGCCCGCCGGATCGGCGCCGGCGATCACCTCGGGCAGCAGCTCTTTGGCGGCCCGACCCGAGACCCTGCCCTCCTCGACGAGTACCACGATGGCAGCGAGGCCGGCGGCGGGAACCCGCGCCTGGTCCAGCGTCAGCCCCTCGGCCGAGAGGAGGCCGACGACCTCGCCCGTCAACCAGTTGGCCAGCGCGCGCGCATGTGCCGGGGCCAGCGCCAGCGCTGCGTCGAAGAGGGCGGCCATGGGCACGTCATAGGCGACGAGTCGCGCCTCTTCCGGCCTCAGGCCGAGCGACTCGTAGCGTGCCGCCCGCGCGGCCGGCAGCTCGGGCAGGGTGGACGCCAGCTCTCGGGCTCTGGCGGTCAGCGACACAGGCGGAAGGTCGGGGTCGGGCAGGTAGCGGTAGTCCTCGGAGCCCTCCTTCACGCGCAACGTGAAGGTGCGCTGGCCGCCCTCGTTGAAACCTCTCGTCTCCTGCACGACCGCTCTGCCGTCCTGGATGAGCTGACCCTGCCGCTTCGTCTCGAACGAGATCGCGGTCTGCACGCTGCGGAACGAGTTGAGGTTCTTGACCTCCACCTTCGTGCCCAGCTCGCCTTGCGGACCCCGCACCGAGACGTTCACGTCGGCACGCAGCTTGCCCTCTTCAGGCGCGGCGTCAGAGACCCCCGTGGCTCGGGCGATGGCCTGCACCTCCTCGAGGAACTCCCTCGCCTCTTCGGGCGTGGCGATGTCTGGCTCCGTCACCAGCTCGATGAGCGGCGTCCCGGCTCGGCTCAGGTCCGCCAGCGAGTGATCGGCGTAGGGAGGGTGCACCAGGCGACCGGCGTCCTCCTCGAGGTGACAATGGGCGATACGGACGGTCTTGCCACTGGCCAGCCTCACCGCACCGCCGGTCCCGACGGGGCTCGCGTGCTGACTGATCTGGTAGTTCTTCGGCGAGTCCGGGTAGAAGTAGTGCTTGCGATCGAACGCCGCGGCCTCCGCGACTTGGGCGCCCAGCGCGAGGGCGAACGTCACGGCCAGATCCAGGGCGCGTTCGTTGAGGCTGGGCAGGGTACCGGGCAGGCCCAGGCAGACCGGACAGACCGACTCGTTGGGCGCCACGTCCCCGCCACCGAGGCTGCAACCGCAGAAGAGCTTCGTCTCGGTCCTCAGGGCGAGGTGAACCTCGAGGCCGACGACAGGCCCTCCCATGCGCTCAGAGTGTACCCAAGGGGCCGGGCTATCATGCCGCCATGGTCAAGGTGGAGCTGGAGGAGATCGCCGTTTCCGGTGACGAGAACCAGTTCCTCGCCCTCCTCAAGAGCGAGAGCGGCGAGATCCTCCCCATCGCCATCGACGCCATGCAGGCCATCTCGATCGCGGCAGGGCGCGGCGGCGAGAAGCTCGAGCGGCCCATCACGCATGACCTGTTCGTCTCCGTCCTCGAGCTGCTGGGTGTGGAGATAGCCAGGGTCGAGGTCACGGACCTGGTGGA
>JBDZWC010000088.1:0-12649 GCA_040256005.1 Deinococcaceae bacterium
GAGCAGCAGGGGCGGGTGGCGCGGCGGCGGCAGCTGGGGCGGCTCGTTCGGCGGCACCGGCAGGGCACGCTCGTCCGGCGGCGGCTTCAAGACCGGCGGGCGGATCCGCGGCGGCAAGGGCTTCAAGACCGGCGGGAAGTTCTGAGGTCCACGGTCTTCGAGGACCGCGGGCCGGTGACCCTAGGGACCGGGTGACTCGCTCCGGCGCGCCACCTCGCGCAGCTTGACGATCAGCGGGCGCAGCGCCGCCGACTTGAGCTTGAGCGCGGCGCGGTTCACGACGAACCGCACGGTGCTCAGCGCGATCACATGCACCTCGACGAGGTCGTTGGCGGCCAGGGTCGCACCGGTCTGGACCACGTCGACGACGGCATCGGCCAGCCCGGACAGGCAGGCGAGCTCGACGTTGCCCTCCAGCGCCACGACCTCCGCCGGGCTGCCCGTGCGCCGCAGGTACTCGGCGGTGAGCCTTGGGTACTTGGTGGCGACCCTGCCCACCGGGCCCCTGGCCCCCTGCGGGCGGATCAGGGACAGCCGGCAGGCCCCGAACCCGAGGTCGACCGGGGCGTAGAGCCGCGAACCGCTCTCCAGCAGCACGTCATGGCCCACCATGCCGGCGTCGGCCACGCCCAGGTCGACGTAGGTCGGGACGTCGGCGTTGCGCATGACGAGGACGCTCACACCGTCCCCTGGGTAGCGCAGGGCCCGGGGGTCGGCTGGCACCTCGACCCGTACGCCAGCGTCGGCCAGCGCCTTCAGGGCGTGATCGAGCATCCTGCCCTTGGGCAGCGCGAGCACGATCTCGCTCACCCCGCGCCCCCCTCGCCCAGAACCGCGGCCAGTCGTTCACGGCCGGCCTGGTCGCCCCGCACGGCCACGACACGCTCGGCGCCGGCCTCCTCCGCCAGGAGCAGGAAATCGGCGCCCAACGCCTCGGCCTCGCGCTTCAGCGCCTGCGGCTCCGTGCTCACGCCCCGTGCCACCCGGTAGCCCTTGGCGCGCAGTGTCCTGGCGGCCGCGTCATCGCCCGACAGCACCAGCCCGGGGGGCGGACCGGAGCCCGCCGCCTGCACCCCGGCGCTGGCGGCGGCCAACACCCGGCCCAGTCCCAACGCGAAGCCTGCCGCTCGCGGCAGCAGGGCGCCGTCGTAGCGCCCTCCACCCAGGAGCGGCTGGCCGAAGTCGAAGGTGTAGGCCCGGAACGTCACGCCGGTGTAGTAGCTGAGCCGGCGCGCCAGGCCCAGGTCGAGCATCAGCTCCGACGGGTCCTCGAACTCGTCCAGGACACCCGCCAGGCGCTCGAGCGCGTCGGTCGCGGCGGCGCTCGGCGAGCTGGCCAGGGCCTCGTCCACGACGCTGGCATCGCCGTACAGGTCGGGCACGGCGACGATCGCGTCGGCCGCCCGCCCGCGCAGCTTGAGCGCGCCGACCAGGCCCTCGACGGCGGTCTGGTCCTTGCGATCGATGGCGTCGGCCAACGACCTCCGTGCCGAGCCGGGCACCTCGGCGGCATCGAACAGCGCCGTGACGTAGGCGGGGTTGCCGACCTCGACCCGCGGCGACAGGCCCAAGGCCCTCACCGACTCGCGTGCCAGGTGGATGAGCTCCGCGTCCGTCCGGGCCGAGCTGACCCCGATCAGCTCGATGCCCACCTGCGTGAACTCCCTACCCCGCGCCAGCTCGGGGTCGATGGCGTGCCACACGAGACCGTCGTACGACAGGCGCAAGGGTCGCTCCTCGCCCGCGGCCACGGCCGGGAACGCCGCCTTCACCAGGCGGGCCAGTGCGGGCGTGAAGTCGCTGCGCAGCGCCAGCACGCCGCCTCCGACGTCGACTAGCTTGAACGACTTCTCGCCGCGCGGATGGCTGGGGTCGAGGCGCTCGAGCGCCGGGACCTCCACCCGTTGGTAGCCCCACGCCTCGTAGAGGCGCCGCAGGGTGTCGATGGCGGCCGCCCGCGCCGCGGCCTCCGCCGGCGCCAGGAAGCGCGTGCCCTCGGGCAGCGCGTTCTGGCTCACGCGGTCCTGGCTGGTGGGACGGGTGCGCTGGCCAGTAGCGACAGCACGCAGACGGCCAGCTCGAAGGCGAGGAACAGGAGGTTGAGCGGGGTGACGGTGGCGTCGATGACTATCGAAAGGACGCGGCCGACGGCGACACAGCCCACCAGGAGCGCGGCCGCGCGGAGGTACGGCCTGCCGGCGGCGTTGCCGGCGGTTGACGCCCGTGGCGTCGCGGCCCACAACAGCATGCCACCGAGCGCCAGGTAGAGGCCGCCGAACGAGGCGCGGACCTGGCTGATGCCGCGGGGCTCGACGACCTCGAGCCCGTAGAGACGCACCGCCAGCAGCGGGTTCACCAGGCCAAGGAGTCCGGTGAGGATCACTACCCCGGCCGCCAGGTACGCGAGCTGCCGGCGGGTGGGGCCGCGGCGCGTCGTGACCGCAGGCCCCTTCGACGCGCCGGCCGTCGTTGGTGGCGACGTCGCGGCGGACGCGGGCGGCGGCTCGGCCCCCGCGGCGGTTCTCGCCGCCTGGGGCTGCACCGTCCTGGGCGCGCCGTCTCTCATGGGGAGACGATGGTACCACCGGCGTGGGCTCGGCCCAGCACGAGGTTGTCGCGGTGCACCGCCTCCTCGTAGTGATGCGCTCCCAGCAGCTGGGGCACCTCGCGGGTGTGCCTGCCCGCCACTCGCCTCAGGTCGCCGGCGGAGTAGTTGGTCAGGCCCACCGCGAACTCCTCGCCGCCGCAGCGCATGGACACGGCGTCGCCGAACGCGAAGTCACCCTCCACGCCAACGATGCCCTTGGGCAACAGGCTCCGGCCCGCGAGCACCGCGTCGCGCGCGCCTGCGTCGACGACCAGCGCACCGGCCACCGGCTGGTTGAGGATCCACGCCTTGCGCGCCGGCACGCCCGCTCCGGCCAGGAACCGCGTGCCAACGTCCTCGCCGTGGGCGAGGGCCTCGAGGCCGGCTCCGCCGCCGCCGACCACCACGGTCTCGATGCCGGCGTCGGCCGCGATACGCGCCGCGGCCAGCTTCGTGCCCATGCCACCCGTGCCCCCCGCGCTGCCGGCACCGCCCGCCGCGTGCCGGACCGCGCCCACGTCGCTGACCACGCTGAGGCGCCTGGCTCCCGGCACCGCCCTCGGGTCGGCCTCGTACAGGCCGTCCACGTCGGTGAGGATCACCAGGAGATCGGCGCCCACGAGGTACGCGACCCAGGCCGACAGGGTGTCGTTATCGCCGACCTTCAGCTCGGACGTGGCCACGCTGTCGTTCTCGTTGATCACGGGCACGGCGCCGAGCGCCAACGTGGCCTCGAGCGCGTTCTTGGCGTTCACGTAGCGCCGGCGCGTCTGCACGTCGTAGGCCGAGAGCAGGAGCTGGGCGACCGGCCGTGGCGCCCAGGCGGCCGCCCAGGCGTTCATCAGTAGCGCCTGCCCCACGGCCGCGGCGGCCTGCTTCTGCGGCAGGGTGAGGGGCAGTCTCACGCCCAGGCGCTCTCGCCCGGCCGCACCGGCACCGGACGACACCATGACGACCTCGGCCGGGCGGCGCGGCACGCCGGCGGCGGCAGCCAGCGTGAGGGCGCCCGCCGCGATGCCACGGAACGCCTCCGGCTCGAGACGCCCGCCGTCGCCCGTGAGGCTCGAGGTCCCCACCTTCACGACGAGGCGCCGGTGAGCGCGTCCGTGCAGCGGCATGCGCCAGATGTTACGCCCGGTCAGAGCGTACGAGGCGCCGTGCTAGACTCCCGCGCTAACGCTTGATGGGCCGGGCACGGAGGTGAAGAGGGCATGCGGGTCGCGATAGTCGGGGCAACGGGGGCGGTGGGCGCGGAGCTCTTGCAGGTGCTTCAGGAGCGCGCCTTCCCCGTCACGCGGCTGAGGGCCTATGCCTCGGCGCGGTCAGCCGGCAAGGCTCTGCGCTTCGCTGGGACGGACGTCATCGTGGAACCGCTACCCGAGGACGGCGACCTAGACGCCGACATCGTGTTCTCGTCTGCGGGCGGAGCGCTCTCCAAGGACCAGGCGTGGCGCTGGGCCTCGCACGGCGCCGTCGTCGTAGACAACACGAGCGCCTGGCGACTCGACGAGCGCGTGCCTCTGGTGGTCCCTGAGGTCAACCCGGCAGCGGCCCAGGCTCACGCAGGCGTCATCGCGAACCCGAACTGCTCGACCATCATAGCCCTCATGGCGCTGGCGCCGCTGCACCGCGCCTTCGGGCTGAAGCGGGCGGTGGTGGCCACGTACCAAGCGGTGTCGGGGGCCGGCATGGCGGGGATGTCGGAGCTGCGCGAGCAGAGCGCCGCGGTGCTGGCCGGCGAGGAGCCGCGCAACGCCAAGTTCAGGCACCAGATCGCGTTCAACGTCTTCAGCCACGACTCAGACATCGGCGCGGACGGCTACAACGCCGAGGAGCGCAAGTTGCTCCTGGAGTCGCGCAAGATCCTCGGGGTACCGGACCTGCAGGTGTCCGCCACCTGCGTCCGCGTGCCCGTCTTCCGCGCGCACAGCGAGGCCATCCATGCGTCGTTCGAACGGCCCGTGTCGGTGGCTGCGGCCAGGGAAGTGCTGTCGTCGGCGGCCGGCGTCGAGCTGATGGACCGACCCGACGAGAACACCTTCCCCATGCCGCTCGCTGCGGCGGGCGGGGACGCCACGCTGGTGGGCCGGCTCAGGCAGGACGCGGCGCTCGAGAACGGGCTGGCCATGTTCGTGGCGGGTGACCAGGTCCGCAAGGGCGCGGCGCTCAACTCCGTGCAGATCGCCGAGCTGCTGGTCACGAGCCGGTCGCAGGGCCACCGGTCAGACGCCGCCGCGATGCCGGTATGATGGGTCAAGACCACATCTTCGTGTCGCGAACGGTCTGAGTACCCTCGCCGGCCGCTCGCCGGCGCCCTGGAGCACCATGAACCTGGCTATCGTCACCGACTCGACCTCTGACCTGACGGCCGACGAGCTGCAGGCCCTAGGCGTCGAACGCGTCCCTCTCTACGTCAACTTCCAGGGGAAGACGCACAAGGACTGGATCGACATCACGCCCAAGGACATCATCGAGGGCGTCGCCGCCGGCGCGGACCTGCCCACGACCAGCCAACCCAGCCCCGAGGACTTCGCCGCGGTGTACCGACGCGTCGCCGAGGCCGGTGCCGACCACGTGCTCGTGATCACCATCTCTGCCGAGCTGTCCGGCACCTACCAGTCCGCGAAGCTGGCCTCCGAGCAGTCGCCTGTCCCCGTGACCCTGTTCGACGGCCGCGGTGCGAGCCTGGGCCACGGTGAGATGGCCCGCGCCGCCTCCGCCCTCCGGTCACGCGGCGCGCCCATGGAGGAGATCGTCGCGGCGCTGGAGCGCATCCGCGACACGAACTTCGTGCTCTTCACGGTAGGCACGCTCGAGTACCTGCAGAAGGGCGGCCGGATCGGCCGCGCCAGCGCGCTCATGGGCAGCCTGCTCAACATCAAGCCGATACTCACCCTGCAAGGCGGGGTCATCGAGCCCGTGGGCCGCGCTCGCGGCCTCAAGAAGGCCCAGCAGGAGCTGGTGGACCGCTTCCAGAGGTACGTGGAGGAGGCCGCGGGTCCCGTGGTGGCCAACTTCATCCACATCCAGGACGTGGCCGCGGCGGAGCGACTACAGCAGGGCATCGCGGCGGCCGGCGTCCAGTACGAGGCCCGCGGCGTCGCCGAGATCGGCGCCGTCATCAGCAGCCACGTGGGGCCCGGTACGTTCGGCATTTACGCCCACGAGAAGGTGCTGTAGCCGGCCGGTAGACCTTCGCTGCGTGCCGGGCGCCGGTCGGTGCGGCCGCTCAGTCGTCTCCGAGGCACAGCCGCCACCCGTGCAGGAACCGAACGACCCCCGCGTCCTCGAACGATAGGGCGAGGGGGCCGTCCCGAGACTCAGAACCCGATGGTGCCCGACTCGCCGTCCAAGGTGATCGTCAACGTGCGGCCGGCCAGGTCTGCTTCCGGCTCACCGGAGAGGCTGACCTCCACGTGACCGTCGTTGGGCGTGGGCGCCGTCGTCGCGACCTGCATCGCGCTGGCGAGCTCCGCACCCGTGAGTGAGGCGACGCCGAACGCGGGCAGGACGCCGTTGTAGGTGTACGCACACGAGTCCACCGTGCAGCCGCCGCGGGTGAGCGTCACGGCGCCCTGAGCGTTGAGGACGAAGTCCGCCTTGTCCGCGGCGTCATCGAACGACGCGGCGCCGTGCCAGACGCGCACCGTCAGGGTCGCCCCCGACAGCGTGATCTGGTCGGGGGCCTCGCCCGCCCCGGCGTTCAGGGAGGCGGAGGCGATGCTCACCTCGTTCGTGAGCTCGGCGGGCGTCACCGGCAGGTCGGGGATCTCGAGGTCGGGGAAGGTGAAGTCGGTGGAGCCGCTGCCGGTCACGGCCAGCGCCACGACCGTCTCGCCGCCGGGGAACGTGATGTCCACTGACTGGCCGTCGAGGCCCAGAGGGTCCGTCACGTTCTGGTCGGGTATCAGGCTGCTGCAGGCGGCGAGGAGCAGGGCAGCCGCCGCGGCCGCGACAGCGAGGCGGATCGTCGTCCCGCGGCGCCGGACGGCCGTCCCGTAGGCGGTTGGGCGAGCGATCGAGGTCTGAGGGATGGACATGTCGCACCTCCAGTAGGCAGCGCTGGCTGAACGGTAACGCGCCCGTGCGCGTGTGGGCAGCCGTGGCGCTGCGACAGTCAGGAACGTGGCCCGGGCAGGTGAATCGCCGGGGTCGCTCGGCAACAGACTAGCGCAGCCCGGCCCCAACCCCAGCGGTTCCCACGCGGAAGAACGCTGACTGGCACGGTGGTGCCGGATGTACGCAGCGGTCTCGTCGGCCACGCTCAGCGGGGTGGACGCGGTCAGGGTGACGGTCGAGGTCTTCGTCAGCGGAGGGTTACCCAGCTTCACCATCGTGGGGCTGCCCGGTGCCGCGGTCCAGGAGTCCCGTGAGCGCGTGCGCGCGGCGCTGAAGCGGCTGGGAGCGCCGTTGTCGCCCAGCCGGGTCACGGTCAACCTGGCGCCGGCAGACGTCAGGAAGGAGGGGCCGGCCTTCGACCTGCCCATCGCGCTCGGGCTGCTCGCTGCCGCCGGCCACCTATCGGCCGGGCGGCTGGCCGGCTACCTCGCGTTCGGCGAACTGGCGCTGGACGGTACCCTCCGCGACGTCAGGGGCTCGGTCAGCATGGCCGTCGAGGCCCTCGCGGCCGGCAAGGCGCTCATGTGCGCGCCGGGCAACGCGGTGGAGGCGGCCGCCGTGCCTGGCACCGTCTGCCACGGTCCTGCCACGCTCGAGGAGGCCGTGGCGCATCTGCGGGGCCGCGCCGCCTTGCCCGCGCTCGAGCCCGCTGTTAGGCCCTCGCGTTCGGCCCAGGAAGACCTGGCCGACGTGAGGGGCCAAGCCCAGGGCAAGCGCCTGCTGGAGATAGCCGCCGCCGGACGGCACTCGGCGCTGCTGACCGGGCCACCCGGGGCCGGCAAGACCATGCTGGCCAGGCGGTTGCCTGGCCTGCTGCCGCCGCTGGAGGTGAGCGCGGCGCTCGAGGTGGGTCGCGTCTACTCGGCCGCCGGCGTGCCGCGCGGCCCCGGCCTGGACCTCACCCCACCGTTCAGGGCGCCGCACCACAGCGGGTCGGAGGCCGGGATCATCGGCGGCGGCGCCAACCCCAGGCCGGGCGAGGCCAGCCTGGCTCATCGCGGCGTGCTCTTCCTCGACGAGGCCCCGGAGTTCGCTCGCGGCGTGCTCGAGGCGCTCAGGCAGCCGCTGGAGTCCGGTGACGTCGTGCTGGTGCGGGCCTCTGGGTCGGTGTCGCTGCCGGCGCGTTTCCAGCTGGTGGCGGCCATGAACCCCTGCCCGTGTGGGCGGGCCCTAGACCCCGATCCGGACGCTTGCGTCTGCAGCCGGATCGAACGCATGCGTTACGCGGCCAAGCTGTCGGGCCCGCTGGTGGACCGCATCGACCTGAGGCTGGCGGTGCCGAGGCTGAGCCGCGACGAGCTCACTGCCGCGTCGGCTGGCGAGCCCAGCGCGGTGGTGGCGGCGCGAGTGGGTACCGCGCGCGACGCGGCGCTGGAGCGCCAGGGCTGCCTCAACGCCGACCTGGTGGGGCCCGACCTGCGCCTGCACGCCATGCCCGTGACCGGCGCCCGTGCCCTCCTGCGCGACCTGGTCGACAGGCTGCGCCTCAGCGCCCGCGGGTTCGACCGGCTGCTACGGGTGGCGCGCACGATCGCGGACCTCGAAGGCGCTCCGGCGGTGAACGCCAGCCACCTGGAAGAGGCCGCCGGGTTCCGGGTCTGAGGGCCATCCGGGACGAACGTCCCTGGCCCCGCTAGTGCCGTTCCCGCCGATATAGTCGACGGAAAAGCTTGTGCTAGATTGGCCCGGTACTTACGAGGGGGCGCAGCCAACTTGCCCTCATCACCGCGCCCTAGGAGGGAAAAACGTGCCCATAGGCTGGTTGTGGCGGGCTCTGCCCGTCGCACTACTGACGTTCTTGCTCGCCGGTTGCAACCTGGCGGACGAGCAGTCCGTGTTCGCCCCGGTGGGTCCCGTGGCACAGGAGCAGTTGGGCCTGTTCATGTGGACCTGGTACCTGAGCATCCCCGTGATGCTCCTGGTTGGCGGGGTGCTGGTCTACGTGATCGTCCGCTACCGTAGGCGCCGCGGCGACGACTCCATCCCCGGCCAGACCCATGGCAACGTTCTCCTAGAGGTCGTCTGGACCACCATCCCGGTGATCATCGTGATCCTGGTCGCGGTCCCGACGGTGCGCTCGATATTCAAGCTCCAGACCTTCACGGAAGCCGCTGGGAGCGACATCGCCGTCACGGTCACCGGCTACCAGTGGTGGTGGAAGTTCGAGTACCCGCAGTACGGCATCACGACGGCTAACGAGCTTCACGTGCCCGTCGGCTCTCGCATCGTGCTCGACCTGAACTCGGCTGACGTGCTCCACGCCTTCTGGGCGCCTCGCCTGGGTGGCAAGGTGGACCTGATCCCTCACCAGGAGAACCAGCTCTGGCTGCAGGCGGACGAGCCGGGCGTGTACCACGGCCAGTGCGCCGAGCTCTGCCTGGGAGCCCACGCCTACATGCGCTTCCGCATCGTCGTTGAGGAGCAGGACGAGTTCGAGCAGTGGGTCCAGTCGTTCCAGGAGCCTGTCGTCCAGACCGTGTCGAGCGACCAGCGCGTCAGCCAGGGCCGCACCCTCTTCGCTCAGAAGGGCTGCATCGGCTGCCACACGCTCGACAACTACGCCGCGGGGGTGAGCTACGGCCAGCCCGGGTTCCCGGAGCTGACCAACTTCGGTCTCAGGCATACCGTCGGCGCGGGCGTCCTCGACGCCACGCTGGAGAACGTCGCCCAGTGGATCATGGACCCTCAGACCGTCAAGCCGGGCAACTACATGCCCACCCTGTGGGCTGAGGACGACCCGAACCGCGAAGAAGAGGCCACGGCCATCGCCGCTTACCTGCTGAGCCTCGGTACGGACCAGGCCTCCGACCGAGCACAGACCGTTGCCATGGGAGGTAACTGATGGCATCGTCTACGACAGCACCCCAGGCAACGCTCTTCCTGCGGCCCACCCAGCGCACGGGCCTAGCCAGCTGGCTGACGACGGTGGACCACAAGAAGCTGGGGATCCTCTACATCCTGTCGAGCTTCGTCTTCCTGGGCATGGCCAGCGTGGAGGCGTTCCTCATGCGCCTTCAGCTCATGCGGCCGGGCCAGATGCTCGTCTCGCCGGACACCTTCAACCAGCTCTTCACGATGCACGGCCTGACGATGGTGTTCCTCGCCATCATGCCCATGGGTATCGGCTTCGCGAACTACTTCGTGCCGCTGATGATCGGCGCGCGCGACCTGGCGTTCCCAAGGCTGAACGCCTTCGGGTACTGGGTGTACGCGCTGGGCGGGCTGATGATCTACTCGAGCTTCTTCCTCGGCGGCGCCCCCGACATGGGGTGGACGGGCTACGCACCGCTCACCAGCCTGAGCGCGAACCCCGGCCTGGGCGTGGACTTCTACGCGTTCGGCCTCTTCATCAGCGGTATCGGCACGACCGTGACCGCCATGAACCTGATCGTCACCATCGTGAACATGCGGGCGCCGGGCATGACGTTCATGCGCATGCCCGTGTTCGTCTGGATGATGATCATCACGTCGTTCATGATCATCTTCGCGTTCCCGCCGCTCACGATCGCGTTCGTCCAGATCATCACCGACCGCACGTTCGGCACGCTGTTCTACGTTCCCGCTGCGGGGGCCCTGCCCATCTTGTGGCAGCACCTGTTCTGGATCTTCGGCCACCCCGAGGTCTACATCATCATCCTGCCGGCCTTCGGGATGATCTCCGAGATGATCCCCACGTTCAGCCGGAAGCCCCTGTTCGGCTACCCGGTCATGATCCTCGCGAGCATCCTGATCGCGTTCATGGGCTTCGCGGTGTGGACCCACCACATGTTCACCACGGGCCTCGGTCCGGTCGTGAACACGGCGTTCTCGCTGACCTCGTTCATCATCGGCATCCCCACCGGGGTGAAGATCTTCAACTGGCTTGGGACGCTGTGGGGCGGCAACATCAGGTTCACGACGTCACTGCTCTACTCCATAGCTTTCATCGTCACGTTCACGCTGGGCGGCATCACCGGGATCATGGTCGCCATGCCCACCTTCGACGCCCAGGTCCACGACACCTACTTCGTCGTCGCGCACTTCCACTACGTCATGGGCGGTGGCGCGCTGCTCACCTTCCTCGGCGCGGTGTACTACTGGTTCCCCAAGATCACAGGCAAGATGCTCGACGAGCGCCTCGGCAAGGTGGGCTGGGCGTTCGTCGTCCTCGGCTTCCACACGATCTTCTTCCCGCAGCACCTCGCCGGGCTCATGGGCATGCCGCGCCGCATCCAGACCTACCCGGCCGGCATCGGCCTCGAGCTCTGGAACTTCATGTCCACGTTCGGGACGTTCATCATGGGCGTCGGCCTGGTGATCTTCCTGATCAACGTGATCCAGGGGTTCAGGGCGGGCAAGCCCGCCGGCAACGACCCGTGGGACGCCCGCACCCTCGAGTGGGCGACGTCGTCCCCACCGCCGTACTACAACTTCGCGACGCAGCCCGTCGTCAACTCGCTCGACGCCTTCTGGGCCTACAAACACCCTGAGACGCTCAACGTGGAGCCCATCGACCCGCGGACTGCCGGCCGGGAGTACGACGCCGGCGGCATCCACATACCCGGTCAGTCGTGGTGGCCGCTCCTCGCCTCGGTGATGATCGTCATCGGCTCCTACGGGCTCATCTACGACAACTGGATCCTCGCGATCATCAGCGGCTTCGCTTTCATCTTCACGATCTTCGCGTGGGCGTTCGAAGGGGTCGGCGGACACCACGTGCACCCCGAACTCGAAGGAGGGGCGGCATGAGCTCCGCCGCGGACGTCGCCGCGCACACCCACCCTCTGACCCAGGACCAGCCGGGCCTGCCGGGCAGCAGAGGGGCCATCACCGCACACGGCTGGCGCAGCACGCGCCTGCCGGACGTCAAGCTGCTGATGTGGATCTTCCTCGCGTCCGACTGCATGATGTTCGGCGCGCTCATCGGGACCTACCTCGCCTACCACAACCGCAGCCTGGTGCCCCCGTTCCCGATCGATGTCTTCGACATCCCGCTCACCACGGTCAGCTCGTTCGTGCTGCTGGTGTCGAGCTTCCTGATGGTGCTCGCCCTCCACTCGCTCCGCATCGACGACATCCCGAGGTTCCGTCTGTGGACCTTCGGCGTCGCCCTCTTCGGCTCGATATTCCTGGGCTTCCAGGTCTACGAGTTCGTCCACTTCGTGAACGCCGGCCTCTCCATCCACCACAGCCTGTTCGGCACGACGTTCTTCATCCTGACAGGCACGCACGGGATACACGTCGCCGGCGGGGTGCTGTGGTTGCTCGGCTTCCTGGTCCAGTCGTACGTCAGGCCCACGAGCAGCAAGGACGCGGTCTACCTGGAGATCGCCGGCCTCTACTGGCACTTCGTCGACATCGTCTGGATCGTGATCTTCACGGTCGTCTACCTCGTCGAGTTCGTGTGAGCCGGGAAAGCTGAGATGGCCAACAACCACAACAAAGGTGCAGTAGGCACGTACATCCTGATCGTCCTCATCCTCGGCGTGATCACCTACATGGAGTTCGCGATCGTCGAGTACCCACAGGCTTGGCTCGGCCAGACCATGACGTTCGTGGTGCTGGCGGTGCTGTCGGTCCTCAAGTTCCTGCTGGTCGTCATGTTCTTCATGCACCTCAAGGGCGACGACCGCATGTACTCCGGCTTCTTCTCGTCTGGCATGGTGATCGCCATAGCCACGTTCATTGCCATGACGGCGATGTTCATCCTGCCCCGGACCATGTCCTACGGCGAGGCCCGCGCTCGCGCCGAGACCCTCGAGGGCTCCGGTGCCGCGCACGGCGAGGCCCACGTGCCACCGGAGGTCGAGGAGCTCATCGCCACCGATGGCCGCTCGCGCTCGGCCGCGGAGCGTGCCGACGTCCCCGCCCCGCTGGACCGCTCGGTGCCGATCGAGGCCCCACAGGCGGCCAACGACGCCTCCACGTACGAGGTCGCCGGCGCGGCTGGTGAAGGGGTCGCGG
>JBDZWC010000089.1:0-7587 GCA_040256005.1 Deinococcaceae bacterium
CACGGCCGCTGAGCTGAGGATCGCAGGAGGCAGGGCCGAGCTGGTGGGTGGGGGCGACGCGGAGTCCACGGCTCGCGCCGTGCTGAGCGCCACCCCGCCGGGCGCCAGCGTGGGCCTGGTCCAGGGCGACATGGCACGCCCCACGCTCGGGCTCACGTTGGCCGCTCAGGGTCGGCGGGTGAGCGCGGCAACGGTGTACCGCACTCGGACCCGCCGTTGGCGTGGGGCACCGGCCGACGTGACCGTGCTAGCCAGCCCATCCGGAGCCAACGCGTTGGGACGAGGGCTCCTCGCCCGCACCCGTTGCCTGGCCGTCGGCCGCGTCACGGCCGCGGAGGTGCGGCGCCTGGGCGGGCTCCCGGTGGTAGCGCCCTCACCGGACGTCGCCGGCGTGGTGGCCGCCGTGTCGCTCGCGGCCGGCGAGCGGACCATGGAGGTGACCTGAGCTCGTGATCGCCGCGAGACCCCGGTACCTGGCCGACAGGCCAAGGCGCCTGAGAGCGACGTCTGCCATCCGTGACGCCGTCGCCGAGACCGACGTGTTGCCGCGGCACCTCGTCGCCCCGTTCTTCGTCACCGCGTCCGCTCCGGGCCCCGTACCCGGCATGCCGGGGGTGAAGCGCTACTCGCCGGAGGGGCTGCTACGGCAACTCGAGGCCGCTCTGGGCGCCGGTGTGCGCACGGCGCTCCTCTTCGGGGTGGTGCCGGACGACGCCAAGGACTTCGCCGGCACCAAGGCGGCCGATGACCAGGGGCCGGTGGCGCGCGCCCTGAGGCTGGCGCGGCGCGAGTTCGGCGACGAGGTCGTCCTCATCACCGACGTCTGCCTGTGCGGCTACACCGACCATGGCCACTGCGGCGTGCCGGCGGGCGGGGAGCGCTTCGCGATCGACAACGACGCCACGCTCCCGTTGCTGGCCGAGATGGCGTCGGCACATGCCGAGGCCGGGGCAGACCTGGTGGCGCCCTCCGACATGATGGACGGACGCGTTGGGTACATCCGCGAGCGGCTGGACGGCGGCGGCCACTCGGGGGTTGGCATCCTGTCGTACGCGGTCAAGTACGCGTCGGCGTTCTACGGGCCGTTCCGCACGGCGGCCGGTTCCGCGCCGGGTCACGGCGACAGGTCCAGCTACCAGATGGACCCCCGCAACGGGCGCGAGGCGCTGCGCGAGGCGTTGCTGGACGTGGCGCAAGGGGCTGACGCCCTCATGGTCAAGCCGGCACTGGCGTACCTGGACGTCATGGCGGCGGTCAGGGCCGAGACGCGCCTTCCCTTGGTCGCGTACAACGTCTCCGGCGAGTACGCCATGCTCAAGCATGCCGCCGCCGCGGGCGCTCTGGACGAGCCTCGCGCCGTGCGGGAGGCGCTTTTGTGCATGCGCCGCGCCGGGGCAGATCTCATCATCAGCTACCACGCGGTGGAGGCAGCGGCGCGAGGATGGCTGGCGTGACCACGAGGCCCGTCCGCCGCAACCCCAGGCTCACGAAGATCGCCTTCGGCGTGATCATCGCGTTCCTCGTCGCCCAGGTGGCCTGGTGGCTGTGGTTCCAGGCGCACTACATCGGCGGCGTCACCGCCTCGACCGAGGCCGCCTGGCAGGACGACGCCAGGCTCGCCAACCAGTTGGCGGCGTCGGACGCCGGCGTCATCGACGACATGCTGGCGGCACACCCGCACCTGAGGCTCAAGTCCGGGCGGTTCGTGGTCGACGAGGCCCACCTGCAAGCGTTCGTACACGAGCAGCACAGCGCCCTGCGGATGTTCCGGTTCGAGGGCGTCTTCTTCGTGATCGTGGTGCTCGTCGGGCTGTGGATCCTCGCTCGCAGCCTCGCGGTGGCTCGAGAGCTGGAGCGCCGGCAGCACAACTTCCTGCTGGCCGTCACCCACGAGTTCCGCACCCCGATCAGCACCCTGCGGCTGTTGATCCAGACGCTGCAGCTGAGGCGGCCGTCGCAGGAGAAGGTGTCGGATTACCTGGACCGGATGGAGAGCGAGCTCTCGCGCCTGGAGCGCTCCAGCGACCAGGTGCTGGCGACGGCCAGGCTCGAGCAGCTGAGCGCCCCGAGGGACCTGGCGCCGGCCGACCTCAGCCGCGCGGTCGAGTCCATCGTCGAGAAGCACCGGAGCGGGATGGAGACGCGCGGGGCACGCCTCGACGTCGAGTACGCCGGCGCGCCTCTCATCGCCCAACTGCAGCCCCAGGCGCTCGAGCTGGTCATAACGAACCTCCTCGACAACGCGATCAAGTACAGCCCCGGGCCGGAGAAGCCGGTGACGGTGCGCGTGCGGCGGCATGGCGAAGAGGCGCAGATCGTGGTCGAGGACGAAGGCGTAGGTGTCGATCCGGCCGAACGCGGGCGCATCTTCGAACGCTTCTACCGCCCGGGCAGCGAGATGACTAGGAGGAGTCAAGGAGTGGGACTGGGTCTGTACCTGGTGAGGACGAACGCCGATCTGATGCGGGGTCGCGTCACTTGCGAGCCGAGGGCGGACGGTATGCCCGGCACCCGGTTCGTGGTGAGCCTGCCTCTCGAGCAGGGCGCGACGCACCTGCCGACAGCCGCCCCGTCCGTCGCGCGGGACCCCGTCCGGGGTTCGGTCTGATGGCGGTGCGGGCGGTGGCCGGCTCGGGACCCAACATCCTCGTGGTCGAGGACGAACCGAGCCTGGCCCAGGTGCTATGCGAGAACCTCGTGGACGAGGGGTACGACGTCGAAGCCGTGGGGGACGGCGCGATCGCCCTGGAGCGCTGGCGGACTGGCTCACCCGACCTGGTGGTGCTCGACGTCATGCTGCCCAGCCTCGACGGCTTCGAGCTGTGCCGCGCGCGCCGCGCGGAGGGTGACTCGACGCCGGTCATCTTCCTCAGCGCCCGCGGGCAGGCGGGCGACCGGGTCACGGGGCTGGAGGCCGGCGGCGACGACTACCTGACCAAGCCCTTCCACCTGCCCGAGTTCCTGCTGCGGGTCAGAGCGCTCCTCAAGCGCTCGACCCCGTCGGTGGACTGCCTCCGCTTCGGCGGCCACGTGGTCGACTTCCGGTCCTGGACCGCCAAGCTGGCTAGCGGCCAAGAGGTCAGGCTCAGCGAGCGCGAGGTCGGGATCCTGAGACTCCTCGCCGAGCGCGCGGGTGAGGTCGTGAGCCGCGACGAGATCATGGACCGCGTCTGGGGCGGCGACACGTTCCCCAGCACGCGCACGATCGACAACTTCATCGTCAGGCTCAGGCGCCACTTCGAGCCGGATTCCGATTCCCCCAGGTACATACACACGGTCTGGGGCGTCGGGTACAGGTTCACGCCTTGATGAGCGACTTCCTGCGCACCCTGGCCGGCGAGTCCACGCGCACCGCACCGATCTGGCTCATGCGCCAAGCGGGTCGCTACCTGCCCGAGTACCGCGCCCTCAAGGAGCGCTACGGGTTCTGGGACATGGTCAAGACGCCCGAGCTGGCGGCCGAGGTGACCCTGCAGCCGGTGCGCCGCTTCGGGCTGGACGCCGCCATCCTGTTCCAGGACATCATGTCGCCGCTGCCCGCCATGGGCGTTGAGGTGGCGTTCGACCCGGGACCCGTGATCACCCGGCCGCTGCGGAACCTCGCCGCCGTCGAGAAGCTGGTCGTGCCCGAGGCCGAGGAGCTCGCGCCGTTCGCGCTGGCCGCCCTGCGCCTGGTGGCCGCCCAGTCGCCGGTGCCGGTCATAGGCTTCGCAGGCGCCCCCCTGACGTTGGCCGCCTACCTGATCGAGGGCAGGGGCTCCAAGGAGTTCGCGGCTTTCCGCGGGCTGGCCCGCTCCGCGCCCGAGGTCATGGACCGGCTACTGGGCAAGCTGACGGACGCGACGATCGCCTACCTGCTGGGCCAGGTCTCGGCCGGGGCGAAGGCCCTCCAGCTCTTCGACACGTGGGCCGGGCTCTTCGACGAGGCCTCGTACCGTCGTCTCGGGCTGCCGAGCGCGCAGCGGATCGCCAGTGCTGTCCAAGCCACCGGCGTGCCGCTGATCTACATGGCCGTCGGTGGAGGGCACCTGTTGCCCGCGCTGGCCGACGTGCCCAACGCGGCCGTGAGCGTCGATTGGCGGACCCCCTTGGACCGGGTCGGGCGCGCCCTGCCAGGCAAGGTGCTGCAGGGCAACCTCGACCCAGCCGCCCTACTGGGGCCACGCGACGCCATGCTCACCGAGGCACGCGCGGTGTTGCGGGCCGGCCTGGGCGGCCCCCACGTCTTCAACCTCGGTCACGGGGTGCTGCAGCAGACCCACCCGGACCAGGTCGCCGCGCTCGTCGACGCGGTGCGCTCGTTCGACCGGCACGGAGCGATGGTGGCGGCAGCGGCTGAGGGCCCATGAAGCCGAGGGAGCGTGCGGAAGCGGCGATGCGCGAGGGCCAACGCAGCCTGGTAGCGGCCTTCGAGGCCGCCGACGGCGAGGGTCGCTTCGAGCCACACGCGTGGACGAGGCCGGAGGGCGGAGGCGGCACCGCGATGGTCATGGCAGACGGCAGCGTGTTCGCCAAGGCCGCGATCAACGTCTCGGCGGTATGGGGCGACGAGGTGCCACCCAGCCTGGTCGCGCGCCACCCGGAAGCGGCGGGGCTGCCCTTCTTCGCCACGGGGCTCTCGATGATCGTGCACGCCGTGAACCCGTTCGTGCCCGCGTTCCACGCGAACTACCGCTACTTCGAGGTGGGCGACCTGTGGTGGTTCGGCGGCGGCGCCGACCTGACGCCGCACTACCCGTTCCAGGTGGACGTGGTCCACTTCCACAGCGCGCTCAAGGCGCAGTGCGACGCCCGCGAGCCGGGCCTCTACGCGGAGCTGAAGCGCCGCTGCGACGACTACTTCTACCTGCCTCACCGCCGTGAGACGCGGGGCGTGGGCGGCATCTTCTTCGACCAGCTCACGCCGCCAGATCGCCTGAGGGAGGCGGGGGAAGAGGGTCGCCCCGGCGGGCGGTTGTGGGAAGCCGACCTGGCCTTCGCCCGCGACGGACTGCGCACGATCCGCGCGGCGTACCTCCCCATCGTGGCCCGCCGCGCGCGTACCCCCTACGGAGAGCGCGAGCTGCGGTGGCAGCGGCTGCGGCGTGGCCGCTACGTCGAGTTCAACCTGGTCTACGACCGCGGCACCCTGTTCGGTCTTCAGACGCGAGGCAACGTCGAGGCGATCCTCGCCTCGCTGCCGCCGTTGGCGGCTTGGGAGTTCGACCACGTGCCCGAGCCAGGCAGCAGGGAAGCCCAGTTGAGCGACTACCTGAGGCCGCGCGACTGGCTCCCTGTCAAGCAGGAGGAGATGACTTGAGCGAGCGAGAAGGAACCATCGATGCGGAGGGGCGGCTAGGCCGGGCCGGCACAGGCACCCGAAGGGCGCCCACCGGCATCGTCATGATGAACCTGGGCGGTCCGAAGGACCTGGATGAGGTAGAGCCGTTCCTCCTCGAGCTCTTCGCCGACGAGGAGATCATCCAACTGCCGGTCCAGAACGTGCTCGGCCCCTTCATCGCCAGGCGGCGGGTGAAGTCGGTCCAGAAGAACTATCAGGACATCGGCGGCGGCAGCCCCATCCTCCACTGGACGAACGCCCAGGGCGAAGCCATGTGCGAGCGCCTCGACCGCCTCTCTCCGGAGACCGCGCCGCACAAGTTCTACGTGGCGTTCCGCTACGCGAGCCCCAAGAGCGAGGACGCCCTGCGGCAGATGCACGAAGACGGCGTGAAGCGCGCTGTCGCGTTCACCCAGTACCCGCAGTTCAGCTGCGCCACCACGGGCAGCAGTCTCAACGAGCTGTGGCGGGCCGCCAGGCGCACTGGCCTCCAGGACGCGTTCGAGTGGAGCGTCATAGACAGATGGTTCGCGCACGACGGGTTCGTGGACGCCATGGCTCAGACCGTGAGGCTGGGCCTCGAGAGGTTCGCGCCCGAGGACAGGGACGACGTCGTCATCGTCTTCAGCGCGCACAGCCTGCCCATGAGCGTCGTGAACCGCGGTGACGCGTACCCAGCCGAGATCGGCGCCACGACCCACGAGGTGATGAAGCGCCTCGGCTACGCACACGAGTATCTCGTCAGCTACCAGTCCGAGGTAGGCCCGGTGCCGTGGCTGGGCCCTTCGACCGAGAGCGTCGTGCGCCAGCTTGGGGTCAAGAAGCGCCGGAACGTGCTCGTCGTGCCCATCGCGTTCACCAGTGACCATATCGAGACGCTGCACGAGCTGGACATCGAGTACGGTCACCTCGCCGCCCAGTCCGGCATCACCAACTACGTGCGGGCGCCGGCGCTCAACGACCTGCCGGCTTTCCAGGACGCTCTCGCCGACGTGGTCTGGCACCATCTGCGCTCGGGGGAGGCCTGCACCGGCCAGTATGGCCTGAGATGCGCCGGCTGCATCAACCCGCAGTGCAGGAACGTGCTCAACCCGGTAGCGCCGTACAAGCGCACGAACGTCGGCCCGCACGCGCGCGACCGCGCCTACGCGCGCTGAGAGAAGGTGGGTAGCGCCACGTGTACGCCTGAACCGAGGACCGCGTTGAACGAGCCCGCCACCGCCACAGCGAGCGTCGACGTGCTGGTCGTGGGCGGGGGCCTAGCGGGACTCGCGACGGGCTTCTGGCTCAGGCGCCTGGCGCCACACCTAACGCTTCGGGTGCTGGAAGGCGAAGAGCGAGCCGGCGGCAAGGTGCGCACGATCGAGGAGAGTGGCTACCTGGTGGACACCGGCCCGGGGACGCTCACCGTCGGCGACCCGGCCGTGGACGAGCTGGTCGACGCACTGGGCCTCGCGGATGCCGTCGTCGACGTACGGGGGGCGACCAAGCGGTACCTGGTCAGGCGAGGGCGGCTGGTGCCCATGCCGGGCTGCCCTGGTGCGGCGCTGCGCACGGCGCTCGTGTCCCCGTCGGGCAAGCTGCGGGCGCTGCTCGAGCCGCTGGTGCCGCGCGGCCCTCAAGGCGACGAGAGCGTTCACGCCTTCCTGGCCAGGCGCGTGGGCAGCGAGGTCGCCAAGACGATCGGCGAGGCGCTGGTATCGGGCATCTTCGCCGGCGATCCAAGAGAGGTGAGCGTCGCGGCCGCCTTGCCGCAACTGGTCTACCTGGAGCGTCGGCACGGCAGCCTGCTGAGGGGCATGGCGGCGATGAGACGGGCGGCTCGCCCCGGACGTCGTGTCGCCGGCCTGCGTGGCGGCATGGGAACGCTGACGTCCGCGCTGGCATCCGCCCTAGACGGCGCGCTGACGACGGGCACCGAGGTCGCGTCGCTGTCCCGCACGTCGGACGGTTACGTGGCCACGACACCGCACGGCGCGAGCGTCCGGGCTCGCCAGGTGGTGCTGGCTACACCAACGCACGTGGCGGCGAGCCTGCTGGGACCGCTCGACCCGGAACTGGCGGCAGCGCTGCTCGCCGTGCCCTACGTGGCGGTGGACGTCGTGGCCCTCGGCTACCGGTCTGATGACGTCCCACGGCCCCTCGACGGCTATGGCTTCCTGGCGCCGCGCGGCGAGGGCGTGCGCAGCCTCGGCGTCATCAACGCCGGCGCGACGCCCGGTTCGTCGCCGGACGGACACGTGATGTACCGCGCCATAGCCGGCGGT
>JBDZWC010000089.1:7687-12580 GCA_040256005.1 Deinococcaceae bacterium
GACGCCCGGTTCGTCGCCGGACGGACACGTGATGTACCGCGCCATAGCCGGCGGTGCTCTCGACCCCGGCTTCGCGACGCTGCCGGAGACGGAGAAGTTGGCCGCGGTGAGGCGTGATCTAGAGACCACTCTGGGCGTGACGGCGGAACCAGCGTTCGCGCGCGTCATCACCTGGCCGCAGGGGATACCCCAGTACCGACCCGGCCACCTAGACCATCTGGCCCGAGTGGGCGGCGCCGTCGGGAGGCTGCCAGGTCTCCACCTCACCGGCAACGGCTACAGAGGCGTGGGGGTGGCGGACTGCCTGCGGGACGCCAGGAGCGTGGCCGAGCGCCTACGTGACAACGTGGCCGATGGCGTCGCGGCGCGTTGAAAGTTCTCGCAGGCGCTGCGTATACTCGTTTTCGCCGTTCCGTAGGCGGGCCCGACGTTCTTGGGCGCGTCTGTGTCGGTCGGCAACCGGGTGGTTGACCGGAGGGTTGGCCGAGCGGTCGAAGGCGACGGTCTTGAAAACCGTAGACGGGGCAACCCGTCCGGGGGTTCGAATCCCTCACCCTCCGCCAAGATCGCCACCGGGACGGTACGAGCAGGGCATGGAGAGGTGGCCGAGCGGCTGAAGGCGCTCCCCTGCTAAGGGAGTATGGGGGCCTAAACCTCCATCGAGGGTTCGAATCCCTCCCTCTCCGCCAATTGTGATTTAGATTACCCTTTTGTTGCCGCCCGCGACTCCGCGGCAGAGGCGACTACGCGCGATCCGAAGTCCCTAAGATAGCCGAGCAAGCCAAGGTCGTAGCTCGGAGGTAGGGCGATGAAGCGTGCGTTCGCGTGTTTCCTCGTGCTGTTGCTCGTCGGTTGCGCCGGCGGCCCGAACGGCGGCGAGCCTAGCCGCTGGGACAGCTCCCGCTGGGATCAGGCGGTGTGGAGATGAGCCGGGCGCTCCTCTACACGGGAGTGACCCTGGCGTTGGGGCTCATGGGGCTGCTGGCGGCGGCGCAGATCGACCTCGTCCCGTTCAAGGCCGGTGAGCTGATCCTGGCAGACGAAGTGAACCAGAACTTCCAGACGCTGGCCCAGGCCATCGAGGCAGGTGCGTTGCCGCAGGACTGCAAGGCCGGTGAGGTACCCGAGTGGAATGGGACGGGCTGGTCGTGCGGGCAGGACGACGTTGGCGCCGGCGGCGGGGGCGGCGACATCACCGCGGTCGTGGCGGGCGAGGGTCTCAGCGGTGGCGGCGAGTCGGGCGCGGTGACGCTGGCCGTGGGGTTCGACGGTAGTGGCGCAGCCACGAGCGCGGCCCGGAGCGATCACGATCACATGGGCCAGTCATGGGTTGGGGAGAACCCTCTGATCCTCGAGGCGCCGGCACAGTTCAGCACCACTACCGGAGGCGTTCTCGTCGTGAAGAACACGAACAACGACGGGGCCGGTGTACTGGTGAGCGAATCGGGTGGATACGGGGTATGGGTGCGCTCGGCGGCCGACATCGGTCTGGTCATCGACTCAGCCGGCCGCCACGGGATCTTCGCGTTCGGCGCGGACGCCGGGGCCGAGCTACACGGGCAGACGGCTGGGCTCGTCGTGGGCGGATCTCCAACCACGGAAGCTGGGGTCGTGCCCGACATCGTCCTTTCCGGCAACAGCTGCTTCCCGTGCGGCGCCGAAGACGACGACGGCTTCATCCGTTCCGACCCGAGCCTCGGGAGCAGCGACATCTTGCTTGTCAGCAACGATGACGTCGTCGTTCAGCTCGACTCGAACGGTGGGGAAGGCGGGGTGTTCCAGCTCCAGAACGAAGTCGGGACCACCGTCTTCCAGGTGTCGGAGAACGGCGACGTACACGTGAACGGGAACATCGTGCACAGCTCGGATCGCGCTGTGAAGACGAGCCTGGGTGGCGTGGATGCTCGCGAGGTCCTCGACGGCCTGGCGAGCCTCGAGATCAGCCGCTGGAGCTTCCTCGCCGACGAGACGGGTACCCCGCACGTTGGGCCCATGGCTCAGGACTTCAACGCTGCCTTCGGCCTCGGCGCGGACGAGCGGTACATCAGCGCCACCGACGCCGACGGCGTGACGATGGCTGCGATCAAAGGCCTGTACGAGTTGGTCCTGGAACAGCAGGCACGAATCGAGGCACTGGAAGCCGAGGTGGCGGCTGACCGCGGCCAGTGAGCGGCCCCTAGCGGACGGATAGAGCCCGCGACTCACGGGTAGAGGCGGCGAGCGGCCGGGTGACCTGGCCGCTCGTCTCATGCGGTCCGCGCGGCACTACTCCTGCGGGCGCATCGGCGCCGGAACGAGCGTCACAGCGGCACGAACTCGGCGATGCTCAAGTGGCGCGGTTCCTCGTCTCGAGCCTAGGAGGCCGCATGAACCCTGTCCGCCATGGTCCCCGCGAACCCGTCCGACTTCTTGCGATCATCGCCATCGCGGGGCTCGCGCTCGCCCTGGGTGGCTGCGGCGGCGGCGTGACACCTTCTCGTGTGGCCAGGGTCGTCATCCGACCCGGAGCACTTCTGCTGACGGCGGAGGGGGAGACAGCGACGCTCACGGCCGAAGTGCTCGACAGTTCCGGAGCCTCAGTCGACACCGAGGTCGCGTGGGCTAGCTCAGACCCCACTCTGGTCGCCGTCGACGCCACCGGGCAGGTCACGATCACGGGGCCGCTCGGCAGCGCACTGGTGACGGCGACGGCGGACGGCATCTCTTCCTTTCCCACTACCGTGATCGTGGCCCAGCCCGTGAGCGACGCGGTCCTGCTCCATGACGACCAAGTCGTGACGCCGCCCGCCGCCGTGTCGGGCAGCGCGGACCCTGCCAGGCTACTTGTCGTGGTCTCCGGTCCCGACGACCTCGAGCCCGGCGACGTGGTCATCGGCGCCGAGGAGCTGGGCATCGGAGGGGTAGTGGAGTCTGTCACTCCGACCCCGTCCGGCTACGAGGTCGTTTACGAGCCCCGCCCACCACAGGCGCTGTTCGACGAGCTGCTCATCGACGTCAACGTGGACTTGGGCTCAGCCCCGGTCGTACCCGTGGATGAACTCGAGGGGCGCGTGGCGGTGGTCCCCGCTCCCGGTGGCGTCAGCGTGGCGACCACCAGGTCGGACGCTCCCATCGACCTGAAGCTGTGCGATGGCGAGAAGACGTTCGCCTCGTTCTCCGGCTTCAGCTCCACGTTCGAGAACGGCCTGGTCTACCACGTGCATTTCTCGGACGGGGTCGGCGATCCGGTGCCCACCCAGCTCTATGTGGACGGGAAGCTCACGCAGAAGATCTCCGGGGGACTGAGCGTCAAGGCGGGCTTCTCAGGCACGCTCACCTGCAAGTGGGACCTGTTCGAGGTGCCCGTCCCGGTGGCCGGTGTCTTGTCGCTTCTGGCCCGCCCCGTCGTGCCCGTGGGTGTTGGCGGCAGCATCACCGGCTCCATCACGGTAGCCGGCGTGACCCTTAACGTCGAGTCCACCGAAGGGCTCGAGCTGGACGCGGGCTTCACCTACGACCCCAACGCCGGTCTCGACCTGCACCACGTGGTCAAGCCCTTCCACGAGGGGCCCAAGCTGGCGCTGGACGTCGTGACGCCAGCCGGCTTCCGCATCGGCCTCAGCGGGTTCTTCGGCCTCATGTCGGGCGTCAACGTGGAGTTCGGAGGCATAGAGGACGTCAGCATCCTCCAGGCTCAGGCCGGCTTCCAACAGAGCTTCGACCTCGCCAGCCCGGAGGCACAGGCGGACAGTGACGCCTACGCGTCCGCCTACGACCTGTCGGCTGTTGCCAGCGTGGGCATAGGCACGGACCTGTCCAAGCTCCTCTCATGGCTAGACGTAGAGGTGTCCGCGCAGCCCGTCCAGGTCCAGTACTCGAAGCCGATTAACAAGTCCCCCACCGGCAAGTTCACGGCGTCCACAACATCGGCGTCGCCCGGGGAGCAGGTGCACCTGCACGTGAAGCTCGACGCAGAGAACCTCACCTACTTGACGCACTACAACGTCTCGAAGATCGAGATCTACCGTGCGTTCGGTTCCGAGGATCCGACGTTGTTCCGCACCATCGAGCTGAGCCAGTCCAACCAGTCGGACTTCGACACCGTGTGGGACACGACGGGCGAGGAGGGTGGCGAGTACCGCTTCTACGCCTTCGTGGTCGACGACCTGCTGGCCAAGGTGGCGGAGATACCGCTGGAGGTCGACGCCAACTCGGAAGTCATCGTCCAACTCGGCGGTGCGTGTGTGGCCGAGCTGACTGCCCACTTCATGCCTGCCAGCTCCTGCACTGGCACCACTACCTGGGACTACGAGCGCTCTCACGAAGCGAACGGGATCGCGATGGAGACCCACGTCACCGCGAGCGGTCTGGAGTGGAAGCAGAACGGCGACGACCCTTCGCGCTTCGACCTCGTGGCTGCCACGGTTACATGGACCGACGACATCGAGTACGACCTCCCGTGCTCGATCACCAGCTCGGGCACCAACGTGACGGTGACGAACACGGACTCCGATGCCGGCTCTTTCGTAGCGGGCATCATCATGATCCAGCCGGACGGCACCTACTTCGGCTCCGGCTACGTTTACCTGATCGACGCCGCAGACGATGGCTGCTTCGGCGGAACCAGGGACGAGAACGTACCGTTGTTCGTAACGGGGGACCAGTACCCGACTCTTCTTCCTGACAGCAGCGGCGGCAGTTATCTAACAGGCTCCGCCACCGCGACGGACCAGATCAACGGGCTGCTCGAGACCACCTGGAGCTTCCACTTCCCAGACCTGCCACCTCCGCACTGATCATCGGGAAGCGGCCGATGGGGTGATCTGTGAAGCGGTTTAGAACTGCTCGCGGGACGGGTCATCCGCTCCGGACGTGGAGCCAGTTCCAGCGCCCTGAAACGAAGCAGCACCCCTA
>JBDZWC010000197.1:0-3197 GCA_040256005.1 Deinococcaceae bacterium
ATCAGGGCGTGGCGGCAACCGCGCCTGCTGGGCGCCTCCTCCTCCACCGCCCCCACTACCCACACGGTCAGCCGGCTCAGGACCCGGGCGTCAAGCCGCGACGCGGCCACGATGGCCGTGCACAGGCTTCCTTTGGCGTCCACGGAGCCACGGCCGTACAGCGCGCCGTCCTCCACGCGCACGGGGATCACCCCTGGTGCGGTGTCCATGTGGCCCAGGAACACCACGTTCACCGGGCCGTTACCCCACACACCGACGGCGTTGCCAACCTCGTCAACGTGTGCCCTTGCACCTGCGCCTGCCATCGCCTTTACGAGCGCGCGGGCTACCCTGTCCTCGTGTCCGGAAGGGCTCGGCAACGAGACGACACGTGTGAGCAGCCCGACGGCCCCCTCGTCGTCGATGGTCTGGGCGGCTGCGCCGGAGTCGAGGAGCCGCCGGCTAATGGCGGTTGAGCCAGTGCGCTCGCTCACGGCAGCGCTTCCGCCATCGCAGCCGTCGACAGCTCCTGCCTCACGATGGAGACGATCGCATCAACCTGTTCGGTGGTGATCACCAGCGGCGGTAACAAGCGGACGACGTTCGGCCCGGCGGTGACGGTCAGGAGCCCCCTGGCGCGGAAGCCAGCGACGAAGGGCGCGGCTCGCTGCCGCAGTTCGATGCCGATCATCAGCCCCATGCCACGCACCTCACGCACTTGACTACTCTCGATCCCCCTTAAACCGCGCATCAGCCTTTTCCCCATCTGAGCGGCGTTCCCGAGCAGATCGCGGCCCCGCAGTTCATCGAGGACCGCCAACCCAGCCGCGCAGGCCAGCGGGTTGCCACCGAAGGTGGAACCGTGGCCGCCGCGGGGCATGGCGCCGGCCACCGCGTCAGACATGAGCGTGGCCCCGATAGGGACTCCGCCGGCCAGTCCCTTGGCCAAGGTCACGATGTCCGCCTCGACGCCGTAGCCGTGGGCCGCCAGGAACCTGCCGGTACGTCCCGCGCCGCACTGCACCTCGTCGAGGATCAGCAGCGCTCCGCGGTCCCGCGTCACCTGGCGGGCCAGTCGCAGGTACTCACGGCTGGCCGGGTGCACGCCACCCTCGCCCTGGATGGGCTCGAGCACGACCGCTGCGGTCTGCTCGTCGACGGCGGCCTCCAGGGCGCTCGCGTCGTCGAAAGGCACGAACGTCACCTCGGGATAGAGCGGCTCGAACGGCCGCCGGTAGGCGGGGTTCGCGGTCAAGGACAGCGCTCCCAACGTGCGGCCGGCGAAACCGCGGTGCGCCGCCACCAGCCTGCGCCTACCGGTCGCCACCAGCGCCCACTTGACGGCTGCCTCGTTCGCCTCGCTGCCCGAGTTGCTCAGGAACGCGCGCGACAGCGGCGGACCCGCCAGCTCGCAGAGCCGCCGCACGAACTCCGCCCGCACTCGGTTCCCTTGGCTCGGGGGGCACGTGATCAGCCGCGCAGCCTGGTCGGCGATCGCCCGGACTCGGCGCGGGTTGCCGTGGCCCACGCTGGCCACACCGATGCCGGCGGCGCAGTCGATGTACTCCCTGCCCTCCACGTCGTACACGAGAGCGCCCTCACCGCGCTCGAACACGATGGAGGGTTCGAAGAGCGTCGAGCCGTGACGAGCCTCCAGCGCCAGTACGTCGGCCACCGCCGGGTTCACGACAAGACCGTCCCCTCGCCGGCCAGCGCAGCGCTCACGGGCCACTGCCGCCTGGCGTCGCCGAGCACGACCTGCCGGACGCCGGCTTCCAGCGCCTCCCTCGCGCCCAGCAGCTTCTTCTTCATGCGGCCACCGGCGTAGGCCATGGCCTCCTCG
Source organism: Deinococcaceae bacterium (assembly GCA_040256005.1). Classification (GTDB taxonomy): domain Bacteria; phylum Deinococcota; class Deinococci; order Deinococcales; family Trueperaceae; genus DASRWD01. Next base: position 1,823 of record JBDZWC010000197.1, read on the forward strand.
ATGCAGCCTCGCTCCAGAATGCGCACCAGGCTGCCCTCGTCAGGGAACTGGCTCAGCAGACCCCGCACGTTCGAGAGGAGGAGCAACGCCTCCGCGCCCATGGCTCCTGCCACGGCTGCCGCGGCCCGGTCCCCGTCGACGTTGATGGCCGCGCCCTCGTGGCTGATGGCGGGCGGGGTGAGGACAGGCAGGTAGCCGTTGTCCAGCAGCAGCCGCAAGAGCGGAGCGTTCACGCGCTCCACGACGCCGGTGTGGTCGCCGTGGAGCACGCGCACGCGGCCGTCCTCTACCGTGCGCACGCTCTCCTTCCGTCGGCCTTCGAAGAGCCGACCGTCCAGGCCCGAGAGCCCGACGGCGTTCACTCCTCGTGCCTGCAACCTCTCCACGATCCCCTTGTTGACTTTGCCGCAGTACACCATCTCGAACACCTCGAGGGTCGCCCTGTCCGTGTACCGGCTCTGGTGCCCGCTGGGACTCGTCACGAAGCGCGGAGGATGGCCCAGCAGCGTGGACACCCTGTTCGTCTCGGAGCTGCCGCCGTGCAGCAGCACCAGGCGTGCGCCATTCGCCGTCAGCTTTGCGACGTCGTCGCACACGGCGTCCAGGTCCACGCCTTCCGAGCCCCCCACCTTCACTACGGTCAAGCCGCTCACGGGTTCGACCACGAGATGCGGCGGGAGGCGTGATGGCGCGTCATGGGTGCAGCCCCGTGAAGCCCAGTCCCGTCTCCTCGGGATGTCCCAGGGCGAGGTTGAGCGACTGCAGGGCGTGACCGGCCGTGCCCTTGACCAGGTTGTCGAGAGCCGCCATCATCACGAGCCTGCCGGTGTCCGTGTCCAGCTCGAAGCCCACGTCGCAGTAGTTGGTGCCGTCCAGGATCCGCGGGTCCGGCACGCGGTGGGCGCCGCGCTGGGCGCGAACCAAGCGGACGAACGGCTCCTCCGCGTACACCGAGCGGATGGCGCCCACGACGTCGGCGTCACGCACCCCCTCTTCCACCCAGAGGTGGGCGGTCACTAGCACGCCGCGCACGCGCTCGACGGCCGTAGCGGTCAGGTGCAGCGGAGGTGACCCGGGGAGGGCCTGCCTTATCTCGAACAGGTGGCGGTGCCGTGTGGCCGCGTAGGTCCGCACCGCGCCCGACCGCTCCGGGTGGTGAGACGCCAGGCTCGGGTCGCTGCCGGCCGCGCTGCTACCGATCTTGGCCTCGATGACCACGTCACGCTTACGGTCCACCAGGCCCGCGCGCACCGCCGGGAGCAACGCGAGGATCGCGGCTGTCGCGATGCACCCAGCCCCGGCGAGCCACGTCGCCCCGCGCAGCTCGTCGCGATGCAGTTCCGGCAAGGCGTAGACGAAGTCGCCCAGGTGTTCG
>JBDZWC010000198.1:0-3185 GCA_040256005.1 Deinococcaceae bacterium
ATCGCGCAATTGTCGATCTGCAGCCCGGCCAGGGCCGCCATCACGTGTTCGATCGGATGACGTTGCTTGAGCCGTTCGAGGTCAATCATCGTCTGCCTCCCTGGGTTCGAGCTCGGCCGGGTCGGTCGTCGCCAGCCGGTGTTCGAGCGGACTTGCCTCGACGCGCAACGCGATGTGGTTGCCCGATGCGAAGAAGAGCCCCTCGCCCTTGCGGCAGGCGAGCAGGAACTCGCGCTCACCGCTGCTCAGGCGGAAGGTGTGCGCGACAGCGTCGATCGTCGAGCTGTCCTGCCGCATCAGAAGCTGGACGGACGAGTTGGCAAGGACGGTGTGGCCCTGGGGCGTGGCGAGGAAGTCTTCGACGTCTTGCGTCACCGTGGTCAGGCCGAGACCGTACTTGCGCGCCTGGCGGGCCATCGAGGAGAGGAAGCGTGCGCCCTCCTCGTGTTGCATCAGCGACCACGCCTCGTCGATGAGGAGCATCCGGGGCCGCTGGCTGCGCCGCACCTCTCGCCAGATGTGGTCGGCGATGAGGTAGACCCCGAGGGGCCGTAGCTCCGGCTCCAGGTCACGGATGTTGAAGACGACGAACTGCCGGTCCAGGTCGACCGAGGTTGGCGAGGAGAAGATCGTCCCGAGGCTGCCGTCGACGAAGCGCTCCAGGCGATCCGCCAAGCCCAGTGGGTCGTCCTCCTCCCGAAGCACCTGGTAGAGGTCGCGCAAGACGGGCGCTGGCCGGTGGTGGGTCGCCGGGTCGCGGATGATGCCAGCCCGCTCGTAGGTCGTGCGGAGGGCGCGGTCGAGGGCGCCCCGCTCCCGCTGCGTCAGCGAGCCGCCATGGTCGGCGAGCATCAGGCCGAGCAGTCCCTGGAGCGCAAGCAGTCGGTCGGTGAGGGCGTCGTGCGTCTCGCCCCGCTGCATCCCCGTCGCAAGGTCGAACGGGTTGATGTGGTGGGCCGAGCTCCCGGAGAGCCGGACGTACTGGCCGCCCACCTCATCGCAGACGCGGCGGTACTCGTCTTCCGGGTCAATAACGTAGTAGGCCACGCCCCGCATGAGGGCGCGCAGCGCTTCCACCTTGCAGGCGTACGACTTGCCCGCGCCGCTCTTGGCGAAGACCACTTTGTTGGCGTTCTCGAGCTCCTGGCTGAAGGGGTCGAAGATCACGAGCGCGTTGTTGTGGACGCTGATCCCGTAGAGGATGCCTGTCTGCATGGTGAGATGGCTCGAGGTGAACGGGATCATCGTCGCCACGCTCGTCGTGTCCAGGTTGCGGTAGCGGCCCAGGTAGTCCCGGCCCGCAGGCAGGCAGGAGAGCAGGCCGGGCAGCATCTCGAAGAGGGCGGCACGCGACGACGCCAGCATCCCGCCGAGCGCGGTCTCCACGCGATGGCCCAGGTCGTCCAGCGCTGCCGGTGACCCGGACCGCAGGCAGAGGTAGAGGCTGGCCGAGAAGACGCGCTCCTCACCACGTTGGAGGGCGTCCCGCAACCGCTCGACGTCCTGGTAGGCCACTTCTCGTTCCGCACTCGCGATCTTGCCGCTGCGTGCGTCGAGGAGGCGGGAGGACTGGAGCTCGACGAGCTTGTGGGTGAGGCGGCGCACGGTCGTCGCGGCGTCCAGCGGGTCGAGGTGGAGGCTGAGCTCGAGTGGTTCGTCGAAGTCGATGAGGCGCGCGAGCCAGTTGGGATGCACGTAGCGCGGGTAATCGCTGAGGCTGAGGATGCGCACGTAGCGTCCATCAATGACGAGGTGCGCGCGCCCGCTCTCGATGGCGGCCGGCGCGAGGTGGTCGATGGCAGAACGCGTCCCTTGCTCGAAGCGCAGGTCGTCGGAAGACGGCGTGTGGTGTGAGGATCGTGTAGCAATGGGAAGTCTAGCCATGGTGTGCTCCTCCTTGCGGGCGCCCGGCAACGACGGGACGGGCGCCGGCGACGAGTGACGGCGCGATACTCGTGACCTGTGCGCAGAGGCAGGCGGCCCATAGTTCGGCCAGCGCTTCGCTCTCCAGCCGCCGTGAACTGACGCCAAAGGCGAGCAAACCCTGGGTGACCTCCTGGCAGCGGGCGTTGAGCTGCGCCGCCGCTACGGCGACCCGCCGTTCCTCATGACGCCGGCGTGTCCTTTTCCAGGGCCAGGCCAACGACATGGCCGCGTCGTGCTCCTCTGCGGGTACGACGACGTAAAAGCGCCGCTCGAGCAGTGTCCGTTCCCGCGCCAGCCCACGGACGAACGTCTCGTGGTCGCGGGCGAGCCGCCGGATCGCCTCGCTGTTGCCCCGCGCTAGGACGTTGCCGCGGAATCCCGCGAGGTAGGGCTCGACGTTGGTGGGCAGGATGCGCACGAGCACCTGGAGGGGATGGCTCAACCCGTTGAGGAAGGCGCGGTAGCCGGCCAGCACGGCTTCCTGCTCATCCTCGGACTTGAGGGCGAAGTTGACGCTCTGCGCCTGGAGGACGGCGCGGTAGTCGCCACCACGCAGGCAGAGGACGCCGTCGACGATCTCTTCCAGCGGCAGGAGGTCCTGGACGCTCCCATGTTTCGACGTGCTCATCGGGCGTCCTCCCCGTCGCTCCAGGGCAGGACGACTTCGAACGGCGCACGTGCGGCATCGTGGAGGTCGGGTGTCCGCATACGCCAGACAACCACGCGCGGCAGGCTGGCGTAGCGCAGGAGCACGAACGCCCAGTCTTCGAGCGAGCGGCCGGCCGGCTGCCAGAGCGCGGCGGCCCCTGTGGCCAGCAAGACGGCCGCGCCAAGCACCAAGCGGACTAGTAAGGGGAACGGCGCATGGCTTACCGCGGCATAGGCGAACGCGAGGCCGATCATCGCGACCATCAGCTGGCGCATGGTCAGGCCGGCGAAGGCTTTGTCCTGGATGTTGAGGTGGGTGGGGACTTCATGGCGCTGCATCGTTGCTGCACTCCTCTCCTGTCGAGATGGGTGCAGCGTGCTATGGCGCGGTCCTGGCGAGGTCCATAATCCAGGTCCAAGCAGTCAAGGTCGACGGCATCAGCGTCTAATCTGTTCCAATCGAAGTCGCCCTGTTCGTCTCGAGCCGTGCCAGGCAGCAACGCTCCGACTACCGGGTGTCTTACACGGAGCGCCGCCTTCATGTCGTAAACTATTGGCCGGGGACCCGGACCCTGGAAATTCAATGTGCAAGAGGTCCACCCAATGTGCGT
>JBDZWC010000199.1:0-3184 GCA_040256005.1 Deinococcaceae bacterium
GTGCAGTCAGCTTCTGCTCGTGCTGCCAGACATTGGCCACGAGCCGGAACACGTAGGCAGCCCCTGTCAGCAGGCCAGCCAGTTCGTCACCCTGGTCACCCACCACCAGGTCGTCCCCGCTGACGTCGAGCGACCACCCGAACGCGTCGTTTGCCTCCTGGTCCTCCTGTTCGAGCTTCGCCAGCAGGGTCCAGCCGGTGACTGCGTGGTTGATGAACACAGACACGGACCCGCTGGGGTCCCCGTTGACGACGTCGTCGGGCGCGCCCACGAAGACGAACCCCTCACCGATCGCTACGGCCGTACCGAAGCCTTCGTCGGCAAGCGGCGAGTTGTCGTGGAGCGTGAAGTCGTACTCCCACGTGCCGTCGTTCAGTTCGTACAGGTAGACGGCGCCGGCGTCCTCGGCCCCGTCGTCCACCAAGTGGGCGCCGACAGCGATGAGGTCCTTATAGACGGCGACGGACCTGCCGAACCCGACGACCTCTCCGGTGGCACCCGGCACGGTGAGCCGCTGGATGGGCTCCCACTGGTCGCCGTCCCGCCGGTAGACCATCACGAACTCATCGCCCCCTGCGGCCGCGTACTGGTCCGTCATCGCCACCGAGATGCCGACCTCGCCAGTTGGTACCTCCAAGACGACGGCGGGCCCATCGAACGGCGGTCCTGGCGGCACCGGGCCTGTGCAGGCGACGGCTAGCACCGCGAGTGCAGCAATAGGGACACGCGCTGTGTGGATTCTTCGGCTTGGCCGACGCAGGAGGGGACGGAACGGTGCCATGGCGGACCACCTTCCGGGGCCGATCTCGCTGGCCCGAGCATTGAGACGCTCCTCACCTTAGCGTGCCGAGCTGGAAGCGGAGGCCGATGGCCACGCTGCGACGGTTACGATTGCGCCGTGACGGACGAGACCAAGGCCGGCATCTCGGTGCTCTTCGTGTGCATGGGGAACATCTGCCGCTCACCCACCGCCGAGGGCGTCTTCAAGCTCATGGTCCAGCAGGCTGGCCTGGCAGACCGAGTCTTCGTCGACTCGGCCGGCACGCACGACTACCATGTGGGTTCGCCACCAGACCGGCGCTCTCAGGCCGCCGCCCACCGCCGGGGCTACGACCTATCAGCGCTGCGGGCCCGCAAGTTCGACAGGGAAGACTGCCGGACCTTCGACTACGTCCTGGTCATGGACAGGGGCAACTACAACCGCGCCCTGCAGATCTGCGGCGGCTCGCCCGAGAACGTGCGGCTACTGATGGAGTTCGCGTCTGGGCGGCCTGAGCGGGAGGTGCCGGATCCGTATGCGGGAGGCGTTGACGGGTTCGAGCATGTGCTTGACTTGATCGAGGAGGCTTGTCGGGGGTTGCTTGTTGACGTGAAGGGGCGGCTTGCTGCGGCGGCGGCGCCGGAGCAGAGAAGCGCCCCACCGGAGACCAGCGGCACCTGACGATCACCCCTTAAGGCTGCTTCTTCCGACCTGACCTGGTTCGGGGGTCGCCACCGCGCTGGGCCGGTGGAGCGGGACACAGGCTAACACAGCAAAGTGCCGCCATTGGCGGGCCGTTCCCCCATTTGGGGGAGATGTGACAAGTTTGTAAGAGTCCTGTGAGGCCTTGCCCATAAGCTGGTCAGGACCGGTCAAAAGTGGCCGGCAAGCACTACCCCGGCCAGGTCCGCGGTCATCCATATCATCGGGGCTGGCCAAGTCAAGGAGGCGCACATGCGCTCTAACCGTACGGGTGGTTTCACCCTCATCGAGCTGCTGATCGTTATCGCGATCATCGGCATCCTCGCGGCGGTTCTGATCCCGAACCTGATGCGAGCCCGTCAGGTGGCCAACGACCGCGCTGCTCAGGCGTTTGCCCACAACGTCTATACGGCCGCGAATGCGTACCTGTCTGAGAACGTTCAGGTTGCGACGGCTCCTACTACTTGTACTGGTGCAGCTGGCTACTCGGCGGGTGGGTACCGGGTTGAAGCCTGGGAGCGGATCACCCAGTGTGTCGTGCAGGCGGACGGTTCGGGTGTCTCCGTAACATATACGGGCGGCACGTCCACTACAGCTTCCGTTCCTTAAACGTCTCGAACTTGGTGTTTGGCCGGGTCCGTCTGGGCCCGGCCAGCATTTTGGCAGGTAGCACCCCTTATGGTCTCAAGAACTGCTCCTGAACAACCACGACTTGTAAGCGTCTTGGACCGCTGGCTTTGGCCGAGCTTCGCTTTTCTGTCGCTGTGCTGGTTCGTCCCTGGAGGTATTAACGACTGGACGAGCGGAGTTCTGCATCGGCAGATCCTCCTTGCGGGTGCATTACTCTTGGGCCTACCGCTCGAATACCTCTATCTGTCTCGTCGTGTCTCATGGCTTTGGCTTAGGGCAAATCCAGCTCCGATCATCGCGTTGGCCTTCGGGATATGGACACTTGTGGCCTCCGGTGCGTCCGAATATCCCATCGAGTCGTTGACTGGGACTCTCCAACATGGCGACTTCGGTGCTATCTGGTATTCAGGTCTGTCGTTGGCCTTTATTGGGGTGTATCTAAATACGAGACGGGTACCGGGGGCGGCTAGGCGCTTGACACTGGGTGTCGTCCTCGCAGGCATAGTACTCGCCGTCCTTGCACTGTTAGAGGTGTTGCTGGGCAGGCCATTGATCATCGCGTCGAGCAAGGTGCCCGTCGCGACCTTTCTGGGACCCGGCCACCTTGCCGGGGCGCTCGTTCTAGCGGCCGGTCTTGCCCTAGGGATGTTGGGGACGCGGGTCGTTGCGGCGTTGGCGCCGACTTTCCTGTTGGCAGTCGCATTGGGAGCCACCATGACCAGAACGGGTCCTTTGGCTCTCGGCGTAGTATTTCTGCTCCTCGCGCTATTGATAGGACGACGGTACTGGAGGCGGCTCGCCCTGGGGGTGCTGGTGACAGGTGGGGGGATCATGCTCGGCATACAACTCGCGAACGCGCCGAAGGTCGTTGAGAGACAGGACGTTCGCGACGTTGGCGATGCGACCTCCCTTCGTACGCGAGCGTTACTTGCCGGGGCGGCGATAGAGGGCATAGCTGACCGCCCGCTTTTTGGCTTCGGTGGTGGCAACGCATTTGCCAGCGATTGGTACAGATATATGAGTCGGGAAGAGTTGGCGGAATTCTTGGTACTTGACCACGGGTTCACTCATTTTGCAGAGGTCGTGGACAAT
>JBDZWC010000200.1:0-1672 GCA_040256005.1 Deinococcaceae bacterium
GTGGGTCGCGGGTCTCGTCTAGGCGCATGACGAGGCTCCGGTACGCGGCTGCCGGGTCGCCACGCCTCAGCCTCAGCAGACCGAGCCCGGGGTACGGTTGGCCGCCCTCGCGGGCCACCTGTTCGTACAGGCGTCGCGCCTCCTCGAGGTCACCGCGCAACCGGTGGACCTCCGCGAGCTGGTACTTCGCCGCCGCCCCTATCCGCGGCGCGGCCCACAGCGCCACTCTCCTCGCAGCCCGGTCGGCCTCGGCCGCGGCGTCCTCCCACGCCCCGCGCAGCATCAGCATCTCGGCTCGCGCCACGCTGCACTCGCCGTGGAACGCCACCAGGCCAGGCTGCGTGTCGCACCACCGGCCGAGGGCCTCGGTCCACTCATGGGCCCTCCTCAGCGAGAAGATCGACCTGCATGCGTCTATGACGCTGCAGTAGACGATCCCGATCACGAAGGGGTTCGTCACGCTCGACGCGAGGACGGTCATGGCCTCGTCGAGCAGGGCCAGCCCCTCGTCTACCCGCGAACGCCTGAGCTCCGCCCGCCCCAGCAGATGTAGCGCGAGGGCCTCGAGGTCATGGTCGTGGAAGCGAGAACCGGCGGCCACCGCCCTCTCGGCGGCGGTGATCACCTCTGCCAGGTCGCCGCGCTGCACGGCGGTAAGCGACTCCGCCAGCGCCAGGTAGCCGCCCTGCGCTGTCTCCCCGTCGGCCCCCGCCAGTAGCCTCCTGGTGCGCGAGACCCAGCCGGCGGCGGGCGCCTGGGCACCAGCGGCGGCGAGGTTGCACGCCAGCCAGGCGGTGCAGCGCGCCGCCTTCAGCACGTCCCCATGGTCGAGGTGGCGCTGGTGCGCCGAGTCCAGCAGCCGCACGAACTCGTCGTCCTGCCCCAACAGGTACGCCGCCGTGGCCCACGACTCCAGGTCCGCGCCGGACAGCGGCAGTACTTCGCTCGCCCGCGCGAACTCCTCGTGCGCGGCCGGCCAATCTCCTCGTGCGAAGGCTGCGCGGCCCCGGCTCAGGTGCCCCGGGTCAGACATGTGGGCGCGAGTCTAGCAGCCGGTCATCGGCTGGTCGCCGCTCGCGCCATCGGGGAGCCTTCTTAACCGTCCAGCACGCGGCGCTCCAGCAACGACTGGAACGACCGGTTCGCGGGAGCGATGAGCACGACGACCACGCGCTCGCCGTCGCGTCGGAACACGACGCGCAGTCCGTCGCCCGAGACGTGCTGGCGGGCCCCTACCGCACCGAGCGGATCGAGGAGTGGGAGCGTCGCGGAACGCGCCGTCCCCTCCTTGAGGTCACGGATGATGACCTCTATCCGGTCCAGGATCGAGGTCGCCTCCGGCGCCCCGCCCCGTTCGTATGCGCCCGCGTACAGCTCGTCAAGGTCACGGGCGGCGGCGTCGGTCAGGTGGACCGTCGAGCTCATCCTTCGGCCCGGTAAGCGGCTATGGCGTCCTCGGCCGGCTCGAGCATGCCCTCCTCGACCTGCCTGTCTGCCAGCGCGAGCAGCTTGATGAGGGCGACCGTCTCCTGCATCTGGTCGTAGGTGTTGACGTCGATGAGCACCGCCCTGGCCTCGCCGTTCTGGGTGATGACGAGGGGCTCCTGTCGCTCCGTGACGTCGCGGATCAGCTCGGCGGCGTGGGCCTTGAGGTAGCTGATGGACCGGACCC
>JBDZWC010000200.1:1772-3177 GCA_040256005.1 Deinococcaceae bacterium
CTCGTGCGGCACCCGGATGCTAGCCTCGCGGCAAGTCGCAGAAACGGGGTCCCGGGGTTCCCACGGGGCCGCCCAGCGGGAGGGTGCATGGCAGAGGTAGTCCTGGAGAACGTCTACAAGCGCTTCGGCAACGTCACCGCCGTCGCTGACTTCAACCTCCACATCCAAGACCAGGAGTTCATGGTGTTCGTGGGGCCGTCGGGCTGCGGCAAGACGACCACGCTCCGCATGATCGCCGGCCTGGAAGAGATCTCCGAGGGCACCTGCCGCATCGGCGACAGGGTCGTCAACGACGTCCCGCCCAAGGACCGCGACATCGCGATGGTCTTCCAGAACTACGCCCTCTACCCGCACATGAACGTCTACCAGAACATGTCGTTCGGTCTTCGGCTGCGTCGCACGCCCAAGGCCGAGATCGACCGGCGCGTGCGTGAGGCCGCCGGCATCCTGCAGATCGAGCACCTGCTGGACCGCCGCCCACGCGAGCTGTCCGGTGGCCAGCGGCAGCGCGTGGCCCTCGGCCGCGCGATCGTGCGCGAGCCCAAGGTCTTCCTCATGGACGAGCCCCTCTCGAACCTCGACGCCAAGCTGCGCGTCGAGATGCGCGCGTCCATCAGCAAGCTGCACCAGCGCCTCGGCGTCACGACGATCTACGTCACCCACGACCAGGTCGAGGCCATGACGATGGGCACCCGCATCGTGGTCATGAAGGACGGCTACATCCAGCAGGTGGACACGCCCATCAACCTCTACGACCGCCCGACGAACAAGTTCGTGGCAGGGTTCATCGGCTCGCCCGCGATGAACTTCATGGTGGGCACCGTCCAAGACGGCCGCATCACCAGCCCGCATTTCGACCTCAAGCCGTCAGGCGAGCTGGCCGCCAAGCTGGCCGCCCACAACGGCAAGAAGGTCTACGCCGGCATCCGCCCCGAGAACCTCGACATCCGCGGCGGCGCGATCGCCGAGGGCGACAACATCATCAAGGCGACCGTCGACGTCGTGGAGCCGCTGGGCGCCGAGACCATGGTCATCGCCTCGGTGGGCGGCGATCAGAGCATCGTCGCGCGCGTCGACCCGCACACGCAGGTGCGCGCGGGCGACCAGATCGAGCTGGTGGCCGACCTCCAGTTCCTGCACGCGTTCGACCTGGAGACCGAGGACAACATCAGGTACGCGTAGCTCCTCAGGCTTTCGGGCGGACGCCCGTGCCAGTCGTTGGTGCGGGCAGGCAGCGGCCGGTGCGCGCGCGGGCGGCGCCCGGTGCGGGCAGGCGGCGTCCGGTGCGGGCAGGCAGCGGGTAGTGCGGGCAGGCACAGGTCTTTCTTGACCTGATGCCACTACCAAGCACTCGCATAGATGGCTCTGGTAGGTTCCGTATGATCGCGTCCGGACGGGCTACATC
>JBDZWC010000090.1:0-12362 GCA_040256005.1 Deinococcaceae bacterium
ACCTCTGAACATCGACAATCCGGCAACGCTGCTGCCGCTCGATGACAGCAGCGCCAACGGACGTCGCGCCAAGAGAGCGTTGCGAAACGCGGTGCCCGCCTCGAGCCGGATCTGTCAGGCCTGAACGGGAGACAGCGACTGCCCGCGCCTCGCCCGTGGCGACCGCCACCCGGTCTCCTACGCTCAGGTCTGCCAGTCGCCGCCAGCCGTCCAGGCTGTACCAGCGGTGCAGCGCGGTCGTGCGGCGTGTGCGGCCACTCGCCAGCTTCACTTCGAAGACCTCGCGCTCGCCGACGTGCCAGACCAGGTCGCTGGTCGCCGATACGATCCTGGCGTTCTCGTCCATCGCCAGTACCTCGGGGCGCTGGCCCACGAGCTCCTCGATGGGAACGCGGCGGCCGTCCGCGAGGTCCACCAAAGTGTCACCGGTGACGCACTCCCTGAGATCAGACAACATGGGCCGCTTGTTCGGCCGGCTCTCCACTGCACGCGACAGCTGCGAGAGGACAAGCACCGGGATGTCGAGCTCGCGCGCCAACGCCTTGAGCCCGCGCGAGATGGCGGAGATCTCCTGCTGCCGGTTCTCGCCCGCGCTGCGCGACGACGAACCGGCCGACATGAGCTGAAGGTAGTCGATGACCAGCAGATCGAGCCCGTGCTCGTTCTTGAGGCGACGCGCCCGCGACCGCAGCTCCATGACCGACATGTCGGCGTTGTCGTCGATGAAGATGTTCGCCTCTGAGAGGCGGCCGGCGGTGTCGGCGAGGCGCTGGAAGTCGCGCTCGGTCAGCTGCCCGCTGCGCACGCGCGACATGTCCACGCGGGCCTCGGAGCACAGCATGCGCATGACGAGCTGGATCGCAGACATCTCGAGGGAGAAGATGCCCACGGAGGCTCTGCGGCCGTCCTTGTCTGCCTTGAGAGCCGCGTGCAGCGCGATGTTGAGGCCGAAGGCCGTCTTGCCCATCGACGGCCTGGCGGCCAGCACGTTGAGGGTGGAGGCGTGCAGGCCCGCCGTGAGCTGGTCTAGCTCGCGGAAGCCCGTCTCGATGCCGGAGACGGGGTTGGGGTTCGTGAAGCGCTCGTTGATCTCATCGAACGTCTCGCCGACTAGCTTGTGCATGGTCTCGAAGGCCACGCGGCGCTTCTTCGTCGTGAGGTCGAAGATGCCCTTCTCGGCCAGGTCGAGCACGTCCTCGATCGCGATGGACTGATCGTAGGCGGACTGCATGATCCGACCGCTGGCTGCGATGAGCTCACGCAGGGTGGCCTTCTCGAGGACGATCCGCACGTAGCTGTCCGCGAAGGCGGCTGTAGGTACCTCGTCCGCCAGGCCGATGAGGTAGTTGATGCTGCCCACGCTCTCGAGCTCGCCGGAGGATCTGAGCTCCTCCGTCAGCGTCACCAGGTCGACGGGGTCGCCGTGGCGGTGGAGCCTCTCCATGGCCCGGAAGATCTTGCGGTGGGCTTCCTTGTAGAAGTGCTCGGGAGTGAGCACGCCTTCGAGCCCCGCGTAGACCTCGTTGTCCAGCATGATCGCGCCCAGAACGCTCATCTCGGCCTCGAGGTTGTGCGGGGGCGTGCGGCTGTCCACGTTCGGCATGCTAACACCGGCACCGGTCGTAGAATGGCGGTCCATGGAGTGGTTCCTAGGCGCGGGTATCGCGTTCCTGACGGCGTTCCTGGTCGGTTCGTTGCCGCTGGGGGCGCGCCTCGTCGAGCGCGTGTCCGGCTGGTCGCCCAACGCCGTGAACCCTCATCTCCTAGGGGTGGAGAACGTCGCCAGGCTGGTGGGCGGCGGAGTGGCGTTGGGCGCCTTCGGTCTAGACCTTCTCAAGGGCTTGTCGGCCGTGGTAGCCGGTGTGGCCACCAGCTGGTCCGTCGTCTCGTGGCTCACCACCGGAGCTCTGTCGCAGCTGCCGCACTTCGGTCCGGGCAACGTGCTCGCGCTGAGCGCTGCCCAATCCGGCGACGTCGCGCTGTTGGTGTCGGCCGGGCTCCTGGGCGTCGTCGTGGGGCACCTCCACCCGGTGCCGTTGCCCGGCATCGCCGTCGCCCCGCGCGGGCGGGGTACGGCGGTCATCCTCGGTGGACTGGCCGGTCTATATACCTACGGTGTGGCCCCGCTGTGGTTACTCGTGGTCCCAGTCGCCATGTGGGCCGGTCTGCTGGCCGCCGACGGATACGTGGCTCGCGCCACGGTGTGGTCTGGCCTGGGGCTGGCCGCCCTCGGCGCCCTGGCCGCCACCCTACGGGCCGTCTCGTGGGAGGCCGCCTTCGCGCTGGCGCTACTCGCCCTCACCATCTTCTGGCGTCACAAGTCGGCGCTGTCGCGCATCAGCGATGGTACCGAGCCCCGGCTGGGAGAGCCGATGCCCGTCCGGGGCATGGACGGCTCGGTCATGGCGGCGTTCATGATCCACCCGATGAACCTCGAGGACGTCTGGCAGCCCGCCAGCCTCCGTTGGTTCAAGCACGTGCTCGAGCGCACGGTCAAGCCCGGGCTCCTGCCCGTCGAGTGGGTCAAGCGGCTCTTCCTGCAGGTCAGGCCGCAGCTCACCGGCGTCATCGAAGGGGTCGTGACCAGCGATGGCCGGCCGCTGCGGGTGCTCCTCGTGGGCACGCCCCTGCTGCCCGACCAGTTCCGCAGCCACCCCGAGGACGCCGAACGCCTGGCGGTGCAGGGCGCGAGGTTCGCACACGAGCTGGGGGCCGAGGTGGTGGGTCTGGGCGCCTTCTGGTCGACTGTCGGCGACAAGGGTAGGAAGGTACAGGAGGCGGTGCCGGAGATCGTGGTTACGAACGGCGGTGCCTATACCGCGGCGACCGTCCGGGCCGCGGTGCCCGGCCTGCTCAAGCGTTTCGGCGAGCAGGGCGTAGAACTGAAGCGCACGACGGCGGCCGTCGTCGGGGCGAACGGTGTCGTGGCGTTCGGGGTGGCACGCATGATCGCTCCCGAGGTGGGCAGGGTGATCCTCGTCGGCCGCGACAAGCAGAGGCTCAACCGCAGCGCAGCCACCCTGAAGGCGAAGTTCCCCGACACTGATTTCGTGCCCACCACGGACTTCCAGACCGTCGCGTCGGCCGACCTCGTGTTCACCGCGACCTCCGACCCCGGCTACGTGCTCTACCCGCAGCACGTCCGGCCGGGCGCCTGGGTCTACGACCTGGGCCGGCCCGCCGATGTCCACCCCAGCGTGCGCGACGTGCCCGGGGTCGAGATCGTGCCGGGTGGCGTGGTGCGGCCGCCAGGCACGATCCGCTCGCAGATCGACCTGCGTTTCGGCGACGGCCACGTGCCCGCCTGCCTGGCGGAGACGATGATCCTCGCCGCGACCAAGGAGTACGACCGCCGCAGCTTGGGCGGTCGGACGCGCACCTCCGACATCGAGTTCTTCCTGCGGGAAGGCGAGCGCCTGGGCTTCGAGATCGTGACCCGCGACGCTCAGGTCGCGTCCGGTGAGCCGCAGGGTCGACGCAGCCGGGCCACGCCACCCAGCGAGTGAAGGTGTTCCGCGTCGGCGGCCTCACGGGCGAGTCGCCCGAGGTCGCGCGCCTGTGGGAGATGGGCTGCCGAGGCATCCAAGAGGTGGGCGGTGAGTCCGGCGAGACCGAGTTGATCGCGTACTTCGATGAGCAGGTGGAGACCGGCCTGGTAGGCACGTGGGAGGACCTCGACGAGCACGACTACCTGGCCGAGTACCGCGCCGGTCTCCAGCCCGTGCGGGCTGGCCGCCTCGTCGTGGCGCCGAGTCATGCCGCGGTGCAGATGAGGGACGGCGAAGCCGTGGTCTGGCTGGACCCTGGCTCGGCATTCGGGACCGGCCATCACGAGACCACAGCCATGGCGCTAGAAGCGCTGGGTCTCCTTGACTTGGTGGGGAAGACCGTCCTCGACGTGGGCTCCGGTTCGGGCGTGTTGGCCATCGCCGCGGACGTGCTTGGCGCCGAGGCCTCGTACGGGATAGACGTCGACCCGGCCACGGTGCTGGTGGCACGCGAGAACGCCCGCCGCAACCGGTCGCGGGCCCGGTTCGCGGTAGGCACCTTGCCTGCCCCTGGCGCGCGGGGATTCGTCGTCAACCCCGAGGCCAGCGACGGACTGGGTGACGCCGGCTCGTTCGCGCCGGCCCGCGGTCTGCCGGGCAGGTTCGACGTGATCGTCGCGAACCTCTACGCCGAGCTCCACGCTGCCCTGGCTGGCGGCTACGCCGCCGCCCTACTGCCGGGAGGGTCGCTCCTCCTCACGGGCGTACTCTCACGGCTAGGCGGCTCGGTCGAGGAGGCGCTGGCAGCGGCCGGGCTGGGAGTCACCGCGCGCGCGGAGCGCGGGGAGTGGACGCTGCTCGCAGCCGGGGCGCCGGCATGAAGGCGCGCGCGGGCAAGCGCGGTGCAGGCGACGTGCAGCGGGCCTGGTCGACATCGGGAGCCAGGGTGGAGCGCATCGACAGGGTGCTCGTCGATCACCTGTCCGACCTCGTCGAGGTCACCGGTCCCGAAGCTCATCATCTGCGGGACGTGCTGCGGGTACGCGTGGGCGGGTATGTGGAAGCGTTCGACGGCGCCGGCATGCGCGCCCGGGGTGAGGTAGTGGCCGTGACCAGGGAGGGCGTGAGCCTGAGGCTGGGCGCGCCGGAGCGCTCGCCCTCGGAAACCCCGCAGGATGTCACGCTGGCCGTTGCCCTGCTCAAGGGCGACAAGCTGGTGGACGTGATCCGGCCGGCGACGGAGCTGGGCGTGAAGCGCATCGTCACGTTCGTCAGCGTGAACTGCGAGGCCCGGGAGTTATCCGACGTCAAGCTGTCCCGGCTGCGCCGTGTGGCCCAGGAGGCGGCGAGGCAGAGCGGGCGTTCGGTGGTCCCCCAGGTGGAGGCTCCGGTCGACCTCGCCGACCTCACGGTCGATGGAGAGGTCGTCGTTGGTGACCCCGCGGCGGACGCCGGGCTGACCGAGCACCTGGATGAGCTGCTGGCGGCGCCCGCGGTCACCTTCGTAACGGGCCCGGAGGGCGGGCTGAGCGAGCACGAGGTCATGAGCCTCGTAGCGGCCGGGGCGCGAGCCGTGCGTCTCGGACCCAGGGTGCTGCGCGCCGACACCGCCCCGGTGGCGATGGCGGCGGCGCTGCTGCTGGTCGGGGGCCGCTGAGATGCGTGTCGCACCTATCAGGTCGGTGGCGCTGCTGGCCCTGGCGTGCGTCGCGCTGGCGGCCTGCCGGCCGCTGTACCTGCCGCCGGTGCCCGAGTCGCCCACGCAGCCGCGTCACTCGCGGCTGGACGCGAGCTCCGCCTTGGCACTGGTGGCAGGCAGGCCCGTGTTGACCGTGGTACTGGCCGAGCTGGTGGGGCCGGACGGCGGTGGTTGGCTCTACGTCCAGTGGTTCGGTCCGTCCAACGCCGAGATGGCTTCGGACGCCAGCTGGGTGACGGGCAGCGACGTGGGCACGACGATCGAGTTCCCGCTGCCGCCGGACGTGGAACACACGCCCGGCGAGTGGCGCGCGGCGGTCTCGTACGACGGGTTCCTTCTGCGGCAGTTCCGTCTCGAGGTCCCGGCCGGCGAGTGACGGGGGCAATGACCGCCACAGGTTCAGGGGCGTGTGGGTACCCGGTCATGGCAGGGGAAGACCCATCCAGCGACGAACCGGGCCGGCGCGAAAGCACCGGCCCGGCTGACCTCGAACGCTGGTTGGACCTTCGCGCGGGTAGCCTCCCGGGCCCCTGAGCGACTAGGCGTGCGCCCGCCGCGCGCTCCTGACCCTGGAGCGCCCCGCGGACCTGAGCCACACGATGATCGGCGTCATGATGAAGATGCTCGAGAACGTGCCCACGACGATGCCTACGAGCAGGACCACGCTGAAGCCCTGAAGCACGGAGCCACCCAGGAGCAGGAGGGCCAGGACCGGCAACAACGTCGTGCCCGAAGTGGCGATGGTGCGCGTCAGGGTCTGGTTGATGGAGAGATCCACGACCTCTGGCAGGCTCAGCTGCCTCTGCGACTTGAGGTTCTCGCGGATCCTGTCGGCCACGATGACGGAGTCGTTGAGCGAGTAACCGACGACGAACAGCAGCGCCGCCAGGACCGGGATGCTGAACTCGATCTGGAACAGCGCCAGCACGCCCAACGAGATGAGCACGTCGTGCGCCGTGGCGATGACGGCCGCGACGGCCACGCCCCACGTGGGCCAGAACCGCCAGGCCACGTAGAGGAGGATCAAGGCTAGCGAGACCACGACGGCGAGGATCGCGCCGCGCCGTAGGTCGGCGCCGATGGCGGGGCCAACGAAGTCGGCCGAGAGCACCTCGCCGTTCACCTGCTCCGCGAGCAACGCTCCGAAGTCGCCGCGTCCGCCCAGCGCGGTGTCGGTCAGGCCCGTGCGGACGATCACCTGGTGCTCGCCCTCGGCGCCCTGCGCCTCCACGATGGTGGCGGAGGCGGGATCGAGACCCTCGATGTCGAGTTCGCCGATGGCGGCTCGCACGTCGGCCACGCCGGTACCCTCCGGTACCGTCAGTGTCACGTTCTGGCCACCCGTGAAGTCGGTCGATAGCGGCAGACCGGCGATCATCACCCAGGCCAGCGAGGCGACGGCGAGCAGCGCCCCGAGCGGCACGAGGATGGGACCCCGCTTGACGTACTGCGGGCCCCTGATGTCGAAGCCCTGCCACAGGAACGTGCGGCCGCCGTTGAGCGTCAGCACGTCGAGGATGAAGGGCACTACTACCGTGTTCACGAACACGGAGGCCACGATGCCGATGGCCAACGTCACGGCGAAGCCGCGCACCGGCCCGCTGGTGTACTGGTAGAGGGCGGCGGCGGCCAGGAGGGTGGTCACGTTGGCGTCGATGATCGCCGAGAGCGAGTGCTGGAAGCCGCGCTTCATGGCGAGGCGGATGCCCTTGCCAGCGCGCAGCTCCTCGCGGATGCGCTCGAAGCTGATCACGTTGCCGTCTACGGCCGCGCCGATCGTCAGCACCAGGCCGGCGAGGCCAGGCAGGGTCAGCGAGGCGCCGAGGCCCGCCAGCGCGCCGAAGATGAAGAGCATGGCGAGCGCGACGCCGAAGGCGAGCACGCCACCGAAGAGGACGCCGTAGTAGGCGATGACGGCGATGATCACCGCGGCGCCGCCGATCACGGCGGCCGTCGTGCCGGCGTTGATCGCGTCCTGACCTAGCGTGGGCCCGATGGAGCGGACCTCGGCGACCTGCAGGTTGATGGGCAGGCTTCCCGAGCGCAGCACCAGCGCGATATCGGACGCCTCGTCGAGCGTGCCGATGCCGGTGATCTGGCCGTTGCTGGAGATGCGGCCCTCGAGGGTGGGCGCGGTGATGATCACGTCGTCCAGGACGATGGCCATGCGCCGGCCCAGGTTCCCGCCCGTGAACGTACCGAAGGCGTTGGCGTCCTGCGGCCGTATGTCGAACTGGACCACGGGCCCGCCCGGCACGCCTACCGACTGTCCGAACGACGCGGTGGCGTTGGCGATGATCTCGCCGGTGAACGACGTGGGCTCGAGGTCATCCAGGGTCAGCTGCTCGGTGGCCAGGTTGTTCGAGTCGCGCTTGACCAGCCGGAACTCGAGGACGGCCTGCTGGCCGATCAGGTCGAGCGCCCGCTCCTGGTCGTCCGAGGTTAGACCGGGCAGCTCCACGACGATGCGGCGGTCGCCGGAGGTCTGGACCAGAGACTCGGCGACCCCGAACTGGTTGACGCGGTTCTCGACGATGTTGCGGGCGGCCTCGAGGTCCTCCCGCAACGGGTTGGGCTCCTCCGATTGCAAGGTGACCCGCAGGCCACCCTGGAGGTCGAGGCCCAGCTTGAGAGGCGTATGGCCCGGTGCCCACGGCTGCCACAGGTACAGGACGGACGCGATGACGGCCGCCAGGATCAGTATGCCGGTGGCGGCCCTGTTCATGCGACCGGCACCTCGACGAGTTCGTACACCTCGATGATGTCCCCCTCCTGGATGTTGTCGTAGTTCTGGAGGCTGATACCGCATTCGAAACCGGTAGTCACCTCACGGACGTCGTCCTTGAAGCGCCTGAGGCCAGCGATGGAGCCCTTGTAGACCTCCTTGCCGCCGCGGTTGACGCGAGCCTTCGCGCCGCGGCGGACAACGCCGTCGAGGACGTAGGAGCCCGCGATGTTGCCGGAACGCGGCACGTGGATGACCTGCCTGACCTCGGCGCGGCCGAGCGTGCGCTCCTCGTACTCCGGTTCGATCTGGCCGCGGATCATCTTCTGCACGTCCTCGATGAGGTCGTAGATGATCCGGTACGTCTTGAGCGGTATGCCCTTGCGCTCCGCCGCCTTGATCACGCTCCCGGGCGGGTTGATACCGAAGCTGAGGATCGTGGCGTCGGCGGTACCGGCCAGCAGCAGGTCGGAGTCGGTGGGGGCGCCCACCTCGGCCAGCATGATCTCCAGGTCCACCTCGTCGGTGGCTTCGGCCTCGCGCTGCAGCACGCCCTTGATGGCTTCGAGCGAGCCCTGGGTGTCGGCCCGTAGGAGGAGGTAGATCGTCTTCGTCTTGGGCTTGCCGAAGAGGTCGGCGAGCGTGACGCCCTTCTTGCCGATCTCCTCCCTGGCCCCTTCCTCTCGCGCTAGGCGGCGCTGCGAGGTAAGGCTCTTCGCTTCGGCCTCGTTGGCGGCACCCTCGACCACCGAGCCCGCGACGGGCTGCTCGGAGAAGCCCAGCACCTGGACCGGGGTCGCGGGACCCGCCGCATCGACGTTGTTGCCGGCGTAGTCCGTGAGGCGCCTGACCTTGGCCCACACCTCGCCCGAGACGATGTAGTCTGCCACGCGCAGCGTGCCCTCCTGCACCAGGACCGTCGCGAGGACGCCGGCGCGCTTGTCCAGCACCGACTCCACGACGATCCCTCTGACGGGCGCGTCCGGATCAGCCCGTAGCTCCTCGACCTCGGCCACCAGCGAGAGCATCTCGAGCAGGTCGTCAACGCCCTCGCCGGTCTTGGCCGAGAGCGGCACGGTGATCGTGTCGCCGCCGTACTCCTCCGGCACCAGACCGACCTGCATGAGGTCCTGCTTGACCTTGTCGGGGTTCGCCTGCGGCAGGTCCACCTTGTTGATGGCCACGACGATGGGCACGTTCGCGGCCTTGGCGTGCGCGATGGCCTCGCGGGTCTGGGGCATGACGCTGTCGTCCGCGGCTACCACGATGACGGCGATGTCGGTGGCGTTGGCGCCGCGCTGCCGGATGGTCGTGAACGCCTCGTGGCCCGGGGTGTCGAGGAAGGTGACGGAGCCGTGCTTCGTCTGAGCCTGGTACGCGCCTATGTGCTGGGTGATGCCGCCGGCCTCGCGCTCGGCGACGTGGGTCTGGCGGATGCGGTCGAGGAGCGAGGTCTTGCCGTGGTCGACGTGGCCCATGACCGTGACTACCGGGGCGCGCAGCGGCGCTTCCGAGCTCTTGGGCTCGTCCTTGGCTTTCGCGGCCTTGCCGGCCTTGTCCGAGGTGGCTCCGCCTGCCTTAGGTGCCTGGGCCTCGGCCGTGGCGGTCTTGGCGGGAGCCGTCGCTGTGGCCGTGGCGGCTCGCTGGTTGGAACCCTTGGCGCCGGGCGCTGCCGGCGCGGTGTCGGCGCCTTCCGGGGCGCGTTCCGCCTTCGCCTGCGCTCCAGGCGCTGCGTCCGCGATCAGGTTCTTGACCGTCTCGGCGGTGTCGGCGTCGAGCGTGCTCGACACAGACTTGTAATCGACCCCGAGCTCGTCGAGGCGAGCCAGCAGCTCGCTGTTGTCGACCCCGAGGTCCTTGGCTAGTTGGTAGATCCTGACCTTATCCGACATCCGTGCCTCCGTCCCGGCGTGCGGTGACGGCTGCCGTCCGACGCGCGGTGCGCGCCGGGCCCAGCGGGCGCTTGGCGGCGTCCCTCAGCAGTCCCAGCACCTGTTCCGCCTGGCCCTTGAAGGCCCGGCCCAGCTTCTTCGCGTTCTCGTCCTTCACGGCCTGGGCCGCGCACTCGTGGCAGACCCAGGTCCCGCGCCCGCCGAGCCTGCGGCGAGCGTCGTACTCGTACGTTCCGTCTTCATGCCTGGCCAGGCGCAACATCTCGGCCTGCGGCTTGGAGGCGCGACAGACCACGCACCGACGCAGCGGCACGTGCCGTTTGCGCTCAGGCTGTCCCTTCTGCGTGGCGACCATGGTCAGGACGCAGCCTCCTCGGTCTCCGGCTCTTCGTCCGCACGTTCCGCGGCGGCGTCATCGGCGGCTTCCTCCACCTCGGCCGAGGCCTCTGCCGCCTCGTCCTCGCCCGCCTCCGCAGCGGCGGCCTCGCCGCCCTTCGAGAACAGGGCGTCGAACGCGCTGTGGCTGCGCTCTACCTGGCTCTGGTCGGACAGGCGCGAGGCGGCGGCCTGCATGGCGGCGTCGAGGTCCGAGACAGACTCGGAAGCCTGCAGGTCGATGCTGAAGCCCGTCAGCTTCGCGGCGAGGCGCACGTTCTGACCGCTCTTGCCGATGGCCAGCGAGAGCTGGTCTGAGCCGACCGTGACCCTGGCCTTCTTCTCCTCGGTGTCGAGCTCGATGTTGCCGACCTTGGCGGGGGAGAGCGCGTTGCGGATGAACTCGCGCGGCGTGCTGTCCCACTGGATGATATCGACGCGCTCGCGCTGGAGCTCGGCGGTGACGGCCTGTATGCGGCTCCCGCGGTGACCGATGCAGGCGCCGATGGGGTCTACGTTCGGGTTGTTGGAGGTCACGGCGACCTTCGAGCGCTGGCCGGCCTCGCGGGCGATGGCCTTGATCTCCACGGTGCCGTCGGCGACCTCGGGGATCTCCTGGCGCATGAGGTACTCGAGGAGCTCGGGCGCGGCGCGCGACACGAGGATCGACGGGCCGCGTGGGGAGAGCTCCACCTTCTGCACGTAGACCTTGAGGCGCATGCCCACCATGTAGCGCTCGCCGTGTATCTGCTCCTTGAGCGGCATGATCGCCTCGCCGCGTCCTAGGTCGACGAACACGTTGCGCTTGGTGTCGGTGCGGGACACGACGCCGGTCATGATGTCGCCCGCGCGGTCCTTGTACTCCTCGTAGACGATGGCCCTCTCGGCCTCGCGGATCTTCTGGGTGATCACCTGCTTGGTGGTCTGGACGGCGATCCGGGTGAACTTCTCGGGGTCGACCGGGAACTCCATCTCCATGCCCACCTCGACCTCGTCGTCGAGCTCGAGGGCCTCCTCGAGGGTGATCTGCGTGTCCTCCAGGCCCTCCTCGACCGTCTCGACGACCTTGCGGATGACCACGATCTCCATCTCGCCGGTCTCGGGGTCGAGCTCGACCTCGATCTGCTTGCCTGGCATGATGTTGCGCTCGAACGCCTGGGAGAGCGCATCCTCGAGGTCATGGAGCAGCTGCTCCTTGCTCAGGTTGCGCTCCGCGGCCAGCATGTTCAGAGCGTCTACGAACTCTTTGTTCATCTGTCTCAAACACCTCTATTCGGTTGTGGCCCCGCACACCTGTGGGACCCGCCACCCTATGGCACGGGCCGGAAGTGGGCGTTCGGGCAGGCCTAGCGGGGCGTGTCGGGCCACTCGGCCAGACGGGCCTGCTCGATCTCGTGCAAGGCGTAGGTGACGTCTTCTCCGCGGACGGTGAAGGTCACCTCGTCGCCGTCTACCCTCGCTACGCGGCCGGTGTGGTTGGCACCGGCGGCACGGAACTTGACAAGGAGGCCGG
This sequence comes from Deinococcaceae bacterium, assembly GCA_040256005.1. Lineage (GTDB taxonomy): Bacteria > Deinococcota > Deinococci > Deinococcales > Trueperaceae > DASRWD01. The sequence goes on from JBDZWC010000090.1 coordinate 11,693, forward strand.
AGAACCGCTCGAAGTGCCTCGCCGTGAAGAGCGGTCGCTTGGACCCGGGCGACTCGACCTCGAGGCGGTACTCGTCAGGGAACGGATCGAGGCGGTCGAGCTCGAGACCGAACACCTCCGACGCCCTGGCGACGTCGTCTACGGTGACGACCGCTTCGTCCAGCCGGTCGATCCTGAGCAGGACCCTGCGGGTGCGGCCGGTGGTGCTCACGTCCAGTTCGAGCACCTCGTAGCCGAGGGGCGTCAGCACCTCGGTCGCCGCCTCCGTCAGGTCCACCGCAGCCTCCTGTCATCCCAACGAAAACGGGCGGGTCTACCGAACCCACCCGCGCCTGTCGGGATGTTGTCCGCCCAGTATCTTAGCCCCACTCACCGCCCCCCTGCAAACGCCGCGGCGACGTCTTCCGCCGACCCCGGCACGCCGCTGGCGCCGGTCGTGCCGACGCCGGCCACCGGCAGACCGCTGGGAACGGCCCTAGGCACCAGACTCGAGAGCTCCCGAGCGGCCGGGTCGGTGAGCGCACGCATGAACTCGGTCAGTTGGGCGACGGTCTCGGGGCTCAGCTCGACGCCGTCGAGGAGCGGGTCCCTGGTGGCCAGGATGGCGTCTTCGTTGTCTAGGGGCGCCAGACCCGCAGGCAGCTCGCCGCCGTACCCGCGCAGCTTGTCG
>JBDZWC010000201.1:0-3167 GCA_040256005.1 Deinococcaceae bacterium
CCGCTCTCGCTGCGATGCAGGGAGTTGATGAGCGAGATGGTGGTGCGGCTCCAGCCGAACTCGGCCATCCAGAACGGGGCGTAGACGCCAAAAGCCTGATAGAACAGCGACCCTTGCAGCGCCTGTATCACCATCGCGCCGCCCACCACCCACCAGCCGTGGAAAGTCCTGGAGAGGCGGCCTCCATCTACGCCATCGCGGGCGGCGGTCGGGAAGACTGACCTGGAAGGTCGCTGCAAGAGAAGGCTCCGACTACGGGTGCGATAACAGACAACGCACGCCGAAAGAGGCGATGTTGCCGCTATTGTAGGCCTCTTCTACCTATAATCTCGCCAGCGCATGTCAAGTAGACTCGCCGCGAACCCGATTCCGAGTCGGGCATGATCCTCGACGTCCGCACCGTCTTCATCATGGGCGCCGGCTTCCTGGCCGTCACTACGATCACCCTCGGCCTGCTCGTCCCTACGTTGCCGCGAGACACGCGGCGCAGCGCGATCGTCGGCACGCTGGCGACGGCCACGCTCGGGGTCTCGTGGACGCTCATCGCGCTCCAGGGCCTGATCGCCGAGCGGTTGTCGCTGCTGGGCGGCAACCTGCTCTACCTCATCGCCGCCGCGCTCGTGTACCAGAGCATCAGGCTCCTGGACGGCGAGAAAGCACGGCGGGGCATATACATCTACGCGGTCATACCCGCCATCACTGCGACCCTGTTGGCCCGCTACGCCGTTGACTCCTACACGATCCGTGTGGTGGTCATGTCCTCGGCGGTCGCGCTGCTCCTCGGTTCGGCCGCACGTCGGTTGTTCCACGACCCGGACGGCGTGCGATGGAACCCCGGCAGGCGCCCCGCCGCCTACTGGCTGACGGTCTCGGCCGGCGTCCTGGTCATACGGGTCATCGCCACGCTCGCCAGTGGCGGCGCACCGCCGCTCATGACCCAGAGCACGTTCCCCAACCTCTACGTGGCGATCAGCGTGACCGTCGCGCTAGGCGCCGTGTTCGCGTACTTCCTCGTCTTCAGCGGTCGAGTCACCGCCGAGCTGGCCATGCAGGCGCATCTCGACCCGCTCACCGAGCTACTGAACCGCCGCGGGTTCGTGGAGCGCGCGAAACAAGAACTGAGGCGCTCCGCCCGCACGGGCACGCCTGTGAGCCTGCTGATGGTTGACGCCAACGACTTCAAACGCATCAACGACAACTGGGGGCACCAAGCTGGGGATAACGCCCTGCGCGCGCTGGCGAACGGGATCCGGGCGCGCGTGAGGCCCTACGACCTCATCGGCCGAATGGGCGGGGACGAGTTCGCGGTGTTGCTGCCCGGTCTGGATCAAGCCGGAGCTGCGGTTCTGGTTCCCAGGCTGCTCGAGTCCATAGCTGGGCAGCCCATGGAACGAGGCGTGCGACTCACGGTCAGCGTCGGCAGGGCCACCCTGCAGCCGTCCCCGAGCGAGGCGCTGCGCACGGGCTTGCGCGACATGTCCGAAGAAGAGGAGCTGCTGGAGCGGCTCATGTCGAGCGCTGACGAGGACATGTACGCCGTGAAGAGCACGCGGCATTGAGGCCCGCGATCTAGGGCAGCCGCCCGTCGAGAGCGCTGGTCCTCGTGCACCTAGGGGCTGACCACAACGTGCACACGATTGTTGGCGTTGCTGATGGTGATGGAGTTGAGGCCAGCGCACGTCAGGGTGACGGGCCCGACGAACGGCGTCATGGCCACCGCGCACGGAGTCAAGGTGTCCTCGTAACTAACCGTGATGATCGTGCCGTCCGCGACCGCACGGCCTGGGCGGTTGTCGAGGATCAGCGGCTCGGAGTTGCCCGAGTAGTCGTTGTTCCCGGGGTCGCCAGCGGTACCCAAGTCGATCACCTCTGCGTCGCCATCGAAGAAGATCCCGTTGTCGCCGTTGTCGATGACCGCCGTGTTGCGCATCTTGAAGCTCACGCCCATGAACGCGTTCCAGTACACGCCCTCGAAGTCGTTGTTGCGAACCGTGGCGCCGTCGAACTCGAGGCTGACGTTGTTGGGGCCGATGCCGTCCACTACCACGCCCAGGTAGTTGTCGTGCACGTCGGTGCCCGGGCCGAGGAAGACGGTCCCTGATACGTCCAGGTTCACGCCGGCGAAAGCATTCTCGCGGATGGTCGTGTTCTCGACCTTCAGATCGGCTTCGGCCAGGAGACTGAAGCCGCTGTGGTCGCCACCACTCGCGAGCGTGCCGTTCTGGTAGACATCGCTGTCGCGGACTTCGACCGAGGACGCGCCACCCAAGAGGACACCCGGCAGGTTGTGGTGGATAAGCGAGTCTTGGACGGTCACGACCGAACCGCCCCGCGTGCGTAAGCCCGCGCCGCCGTTGTGGTGGAGCTCGCTGGAGACGATCATCACCGAAGCATTGACGTATGTCAGCACGCCCTCGCGGGCGGAGTCGGTCACCTCGACGTCCTCCAACGTCACGACAGCGTTCTGGCCCAGCAGGATCCCGCGCAGGAAGCCGGAGACGGAGATACCCACAACAGTGGCCTCACCGTCGAAGACGAGTGCGGACGTGGTCGTGGCGCCGCCCGGACCGAGGAGCAGCGCCCCGCTGCCATCGGAGGTGATGGTCACGCCGTCCGGAACGTTTGGCACAGCGGTGGGCGGGAAACCCGTCTGGGTTGGCCAGTCCTCGCCGTTCGCCTCGTCGTAGGTGCCGGCCGCGAGGCGCACCGTGTGCCCGGCGGAGACGGTGGCCAACGCATGCGTCAGCGTTTTGAAGGGCTCCGCGATCGTGCCCGGGTTGAGGTCGCTGCCGGTGGCCGGGTCGACATAGAAATCGACTATCGGAGCCGGCCCCGTGCACCCCGGCACCACCGCGAGGGTCATGGCGAGCGTCATTGCGAGGGCGGCGAGCCTGGTCAGCCGTCGGGAACGAGCGCTGGACATGCTTCACCTCCGACCGCCGGCGGGAAGCGTTGGGTGACGTCGGCTTTGGGGTCTGGCCCAGCATGTACGGCGGGCGCCGGTGTGTCTAGGACTTCAGGTTGCAGGCGCTCGCAACACGACAAACGCCCCTGCCCCGGCAACAGCCATCCCCCCAAGTATCAGGAACGCCCCTCGGTACCCTCCTGTGGCATCGGCAAGAATCCCCGCCAGCAACGGTCCACCTACGGACCCCAAGGTGACGATC
>JBDZWC010000091.1:0-12340 GCA_040256005.1 Deinococcaceae bacterium
GTCTTGTTGCAGGTGCGGACGCTGCTGGACAACCTCGATGGCGCGCTGGCCAGGGTCACCGGGCGGGTCACCGAGCTGGGGCGGTACCTGGACACGGGCGTGGACTTCCTCGTGAACGCCTGCCTGTTCGTCGCGCTCGCCTTCCAAGGCCCCGTTGTGGCGGCGGCCTGCGCCTTCCTCGTACTGACCTTCGTCCTCTCCTACGACTTCAACGCCGAGCGCCTGTACCGGGAGGCTCATGGCGAGACAGCCGCCGCCCCGCCGGCGCCGGGGCCCAGCCAGTCGGACTCGCCCGCGCCACGTCCTGCCCCGGGCTGGCCGGCGCCACGCCCTGCCCCGGGCTCGCCGGCGCTGCGAGCCTTCAGGGGCCTCTACACCACGCTGCTCGCCCCACAGGACAGGGTCGTGCGCGGGTTGGAGCGCCGCTTGCTGGAGTCGGCCGCGGAGGCTCCGCTCGAGAAGGTCTCCGCCGAGAAGCGCCGCTCGTGGTGGGGCATCGGTTCGACGGCGGCGCTGGTGAACCTCGGCCTCAGCACGCAGCATCTCGTTCTGGGCGTCTGCCTCGTGGTCGGCAAGCCGTTCGCCTACGTGTGGCTGGTGCTGGCGCAGGGCGTGTACCTTGTCATCGTGCTGAGCCTGCGCTACCTCCTGCACCGCCGCAGGTGGCGGTCCGCGACGTGAGCCAGGGCCGCCCAGCCGCGCTGGTGACTGGTTCCGCCAAGGGCGTTGGTCGGGCGGTGCTGCTGGGCCTGGCGCGGGACGGCTTCGACGTCGTCGTCCACTACCGCAGCAGCGCAGAGGCGGCAGAGGGGGTAGCCGCGGAGGCCAGGGAGCTGGGCGTAGGGGCCGCGACCCTGCGGGCCGACGTCACGGTAGAGGCGGAGGCTCACGGGCTCGTGGACGCGGCTGTGGAACGGTTCGGCCGGCTCGACGTGCTCGTGAACAACGTCGGTGACTACCACCACGGCCCGCTCTCCCAGCTGACGGGCGAGACCTGGCGCTACATGCTGGACAGCAACCTGAACTCGACGTTCTACACCAGCCAGCAGGCCGTACCTCACCTCCGCCGCTCGCCGCGCGGCGGCAGGATCGTGAACATCGGCTACGCGGGCGCCCAGCTCATGAAGGCGCGTCCCGGCATCGTGGCCTACGGCATCGCCAAGACCGGCGTCATCCTCTACTCCAAGGCGCTCGCCAAGGTCGAGGCACGCCACGGGCTGACGGTCAACGTCGTGAGCCCAGGCGTCATGGAGAACAGCGTCAGTCAACCGTTGGAGGAGGTGCCGATGGGCAGGCTCGGTCGCTTGAGCGAGCTTACCGCCGCCGTGCGCTTCCTGGTCTCAGAGGAGGCCGCCTACGTCACCGGCGTCGCTCTCGAGGTCGCCGGCGGCTGGAACGTCTAGGTCGATATACTGGTCTGTATAACGGCTAAGCCTGCCCGCCGGCCGATGGCGGCCCCACGGCCACGCAGCGTGGCTGCTGGTTCAGCCGGTCTGCCTGAAGTCGCGGCCTATCGGGTTCGTGACGTCGAAGAGGCCACCGGCCAACGCGATGTTCACCGTCACCAAGGGGTGGCGCCTGACGACCTCGAACTCCTCCACCCTGGCGTCCGGCCGCGGCTTGCACACGTTGACGTCGGACAGCTCGACGAACGGCCTGTCGCCGTAGACGAGCGACAGGTGGTCCGACATGCGCACCCGCGGCGGCAGGAGCATCGTCCCAATGAGTACGAATGCCGAGTACATCACCGTCACCTGCCTGGGCTCGCGGTTCGCCCTCTCGGTGGGCGGCTCTGCCATGCCGCCGATGAGGAAGGCGAGGCGCTCCTTCGGTACCGCCGCGAAGTCGGTCTCGTACAGCAGAGCGCTGTCGGCGGGCGGCTCCTCCAGGCCCGGCCGGTAGACGCGGCACATCGTCAGCGGGACGTACGTGCGCTCGCGCTGGTTCAGGTAGCGGGAGATGGGCGTGCCCTTGCGGACGTGCACCAGACCCAAGATCCGGAAGTCGAGGGTGTACGCCTGCGCCTCGCTAGGCACCACGTTCTGCGCCATCAGCGTCACGTTGCCGGACGCTACCACTCCGGGGTCACGTCCGGCTCGGTATATTCGGTGCCATGTCCGATCGGCGCTACTTCGGCACGGACGGCGTGCGAGGCGTCGCCGGCCAGCACCCCATGACCGCCCACTTCGCGTTGCAGCTCGGCGTCGCGACCGCAGAGCTGCTGAAGCGCACGGCGGCAGGCCGCCCGCGCGTCGTGATCGGCATGGACACGCGCCGGTCCGGTCCCATGCTGGCTCAGGCGCTGGGGGCGGGCCTGACCTCGCGAGGCGCCGACGTCACGGAGCTAGGGGTCGTGCCAACGCCGGCGGTCTCGTACCTCACCTGCAAGCTGGGCGCAGACGCCGGCGTCGTGGTGTCCGCCAGCCACAACCCCTTCGACGACAACGGGATCAAGGTGTTCAACGCCAACGGCGAGAAGCTCGACGACGGGCTCGAGGCCGAGCTGGAAGCGCTGGTGGCGCGCCTGTCCGAAGGCACCCAGCCCGAGCTCGAGCCGGTGATGGGTGCAGCGGTCGGCCGCTCCAAGCGTCTCCCCCGCCATGGGTCCGACCTACCGGGCTCGGACGCGTACACGACGCACCTGTTGGCGAACGCGCCGTACCTGGACGGCATGAAGGTCGTCGTCGACTGCGCCAACGGCGCCGGGCACCTGATCGCGCCGCGCGTGTTCGCGAAGATAGGCGCTCGTCTCGAGGTCATGAACGCGGAGCCCGACGGCGAGAACATCAACGTGGGCTGTGGCTCCACCGACCCGAGAGGCATCGTGGACCGGGTGGTCTCCGGCGGCTTCGACGTAGGCGTCACGTTCGACGGCGACGCTGACCGCGCCCTGTTGGTGGACCGCCGCGGCCGCATCGTCACAGGCGACCACATCATGGCGATCTGCTCGGTGGCTCGCGGCGAGTCCGAGATCGTGGCCACGCACATGAGCAACCTGGGCATGGAGCGGTACCTCCAGACGCGGGGCGTGACCGTCAGACGCGTTCAGGTGGGCGACCGCTACGTGTACGAGGAGCTCAAGCGCACGGGGTTGTCCTTGGGCGGCGAGCAATCGGGCCATGTGCTGTTCCTCGACAAGGCACCGACCGGTGACGGGATCCTGACCGCTCTACAGTTGCTGGCTGCCGTGAGGCAGTCGGGCAGGTCGCTCGAGGAGTGGATGGACGAGATCCCCGTCTTCCCGCAGGAGCTGATCAACGTGCCGGTGCCCACCGAGCGCAAGGGCCATGTGGCCGAGGCGCCGGCGGTGGCGGCGGCCGTCAAGGCGGCGGAGACCCGGCTGGGCGAAGCGGGCCGCGTGCTGCTGCGCCCCAGCGGCACGGAGCCTCTCGTCCGCGTGATGGTCGAGGGCCCCGACCATGCCGAGGTCACCGAGGTCGCGAACCAGGTGGCTGAGGCGGTCAGGTCGGTGGGCGCCGCGACGGTCGAGGCGGGCGCCTAGACTCCAGCCCCAGCCAGCAGCGCGGCGAGCCGGGGCAACAGTTCGCCCAGCCGGCCCCGGACCTTGATGTCCACGTCGGCGTCGCCCCGGGTCGGGCCGTCGTTGACGATCGCCACGGGCTTATCGGCGGCCTTCGCCTGAACGACGAACCGGTATCCCGAGCGCACCGTCAGCGACGAGCCCACGACGAGGAGAGCGTCTGCCTCACCCAGCATCGCCTTGGCCCGCTCGTAGGTCGGCGCCGGCACGTTCTCGCCGAAGAACACGACCTCCGGCTTGAGCACACCGCTGCAGACGCGGCAGTGCGCCACCCTGAAGGTCGCCACGATCTCGTCAGGGACGTCGGCGTCGCCGTCGGGGGCGTAGCGGGGCGCCAGCGGCACGTAGGCGGGGTTGAGCTCGGCCAGGCGGGCCTGCAACGAAGGCCGCTCTTCCCTGGTCCCGCACCGCAGGCACACGACGGAGCGGAGGTTGCCGTGCAGCTCGACGACCGCCTCGCTGCCCGCCTGCTGATGCAGCCCGTCCACGTTCTGCGTCACCACGCCGTTGGCGTCACCGTTAGCCTCCATGGCCGCAACCGCCGCATGACCGGCGTTCGGCTCCCGTGCGTCCATGAACGGCCAGCCGGCGAAGCTTCGCGCCCAGTACCGCTGCCTGACGGCCTCGCTGCCGACGAACTCCTGGTACGTGATGGGCTTGCGCCCCCTGCCTGCGGAGGCGGGGCCGCGGTAGTCGGGGATGCCGGACTCGGTGCTGATGCCCGCACCCGAGAGCACCAGCGTGCGCAGACCGCGCAACAGGCTGGCCGCATGCTCGATCGCGCCGTCTCGCATGCGCCATCCTCGCACGCCCAGCACGGGCCGCAGGGGCCGTGCCACACGCGCTATGAGGTTCGTTGACCCCCCTGGGGGGCGCCCTTATACTCGCTGGCGTAATCACCGGATGCGCCGGTCCCGATGTCGTGGGCCACGTGGGGACGCCCGTCGTCCTCTGGGCGCAAGACCCCCAGTCGGCCGGATAGGTTCCGGCGTTCACAACGAGGAGGACACGGATGTCCAACACTCGCACGCCCCGGCGCTGGCCGAGGCTGCTGCTCGCGGTGGCGGCCTGCCTCGCCCTCGGGACAGTTGCTGCCCAGACCGAGCTCCGCATCACCTGGTACGACGACGGCAACGAGGGCCAGGTCCTGCGTGACCTGCTCGACCGCTTCGAGGCCGAGAACCCCGACATCACCGTGGTCGTGGACACCGTGCCGTACGCGACGGGGATACTGCAGTCGCTGCCGCTCCAACTGGCCTCGGGCGAGGGGCCTGACATCGCCCGCGTCACCGACCTGGGCGGCCTGTCCGAGTACTTCCTGGACCTCCGGCCCTTCCTCAGCGACCCCGGTTACTGGGAGGCCAACTTCGGGCCGTTCCTGGACTGGATGCGGCCGGCGGACTCGGACGCCATCCCGGGGTTCATGACGCAGTTGACCGTCACGGGCCCGTTCGTCAACGCCACGCTGTTCGAGCAGGCGGGCGTCGAGATCCCCTCCGGCGACACCACGTGGGAGCAGTGGGCCGAGCTGACGCGCCAGGTGGCCGAGGCCACCGGCACGCCCTACGCGATGGTCATGGACCGCACGGGTCACCGCCTGGCCGGCCCCGCCATCAGCATGGGCGCGCAGTTATTCGACGAGGACGGCAACCCGGTCATCGACGATGAGGGCATGCGGGCGATGATGCAGCTGATGGTGGACTGGCACGCCGACGGCACCATGAACCCCGACGTGTGGATCGGCTCGCAGGGCACCTACGCCGCCGGGAACGAGTTCTTCGTCAACGGCCAGGTCGTGCTGTACATGTCGGGTAGCTGGCAGGTGGGTCAGTTCGACGCCCTCATCGGCGACGCTTTCGACTGGCAGGTCGTGCCGAACCCTTGCGGCCCCGCCGCGTGCACCGGCATGCCGGGCGGCGCGGCCGTCGTGGGCATCGCCGACACCGACCACCCGGAAGAGGTCGCCCGGCTCATGGAGTACCTGGCCAGCGAGGACGTGCTGGCCGAGTTCTACGCGCGCACGCTGTTCATCCCGGGTCACCTGGGCCTGGCGGACCAGGGCGTGGAGTACGTGAGCGACTCGGAGTCGGCGGTCGCCGCCCTCAACGTGTTCGCAGCCCAGGTGGGCAGGCTCGACCCCATCGCCTACGACCTGCAGGCGTACCCGTTCAACCGCTTCGTCTTCGACGCCATGCGCGACCGGCTCACCCAGGTGTTCGTGGGCGAGCTGACGCTGGACGAGGCCATGGCCCGCATGCAGTCGGACATAGACGCGGGCATCGCGGAGTCGCAGCAGTAGACCCCAGACCGGCCCAAAGCGCCGGCAGCGCGGCGACGCGGCCGGGCGCCCTCTAGGGCGCTCGGCCGGTCGCGGCCACCCCCCTGATGGACAGCGAACGGAGCGGGCGCACCGAGGGAACGGTGGCGCGCGTGGCCTCGGCGGTCTACGCCGGGGCCATGTCGCTGCTCGGCATCGTGTTCGAGCCGTTGCAGCGCCTCGTCGGCGTCCGCCGGATGCCGTGGGTCTTCCTGCTCCCCAACCTCCTGATCTTCGGGCTGTTCATCCTCTTCCCCGTCTTCCTCAACGTCTACGTCTCCTTGACGGGCGGCACGGAGCTCTTCCCGCAGGACCGCCCTTTCGTGGGCGCCGAGAACTACGAGCGGCTGTTCACGTGTGACGACTTCGGCGACCCCAACTCGTGCCTCGAGGACCGCTTCTGGCGCTCTGTGCGCAACACGGGTGTCTTCGTCCTGTTCCAGGTGGGCGGCATGGTGCTTGTCTCGCTGCTCACGGCCCTGGTGCTCAACCGGAACATCAGGTTCCGCGGGTTCTTCAGGAGCGTGTACTTCTACCCGGTGCTGCTGTCACCCGTCGTCGTGGCGTTGATCTGGAAGTGGATACTCCAACGCCAGGGCGTCCTGAACGGCCTGCTCGTGAACCTCGGGGCCGACCCCGTCGCGTTCCTCCTGGACGGCAGATGGGCGATGACCTGGGTGATCGTCGTGAGCATCTGGGCCCACATGGGCTTCTACACGCTGATACTGCTCGCCGGCCTGCAGAGCATCCCGGCCGAGCTCTACGACGCTGCTTCCATCGACGGAGCCGGCTCGTACCAGAGCTTCCGGAGCGTGACCCTGCCCCTGCTCATGCCCACGATGATGGTGGTCCTGATCCTCTCCCTCATCCGGGCGGTACAGACGTTCGACGAGGTCTACGTGCTCACCGGGGGCGGGCCTGGCACCGCCACGATGATGATCGTCCAGTACATCTACCAGACCGGCTTCGCGACGCAGGTCCAGCGCTTCGGGCTGGCCGCCGCCGCTAGCGTGTTGCTCGGCCTCGTCCTGCTGGTGGCGACGCTGCTCCAGCTGCGGGTCGGCCGTGGCACCGAGGGCCACCTGGCATGAGCCGCACGGTGGAAGGTCCACTCGGGTGAGCCGCCTGACCGCGTTCCTGTCGCGCCGGCGGGGCCGGGCCGGTCCCGACCTCACGGACTGGCTCACCTACGCCTACCTGCTGGTGGGCGTGCTGGTGATGTTCGGTCCGGTCCTGTGGCTGGTGCTGTCGAGCTTCAAGACGCAGGCGGGCCTCGTCGAGTTCCCTCCCACGCTGCTGCCGCTCTCACCAGTCGAGGTCGAGTTGGAGGGCTACGACGAACCGCTCCCGCTCTTCGAGGTGAGGCTCGAGGACGGCAGCACGAAGAGGTTGGCCCAGGTGCGCCGGGTGGGCCTCGAGGCGCAGATGGTGGACCCTGACGACCCGGGCGAGATCGTGCGCGTGCCCATCGCCGATCGCACCGAGGTGCGGGCACTGCGGCTCCAGGTCTCCAACTTCACGGAACCGCTGCGGCGCTTCGACTTCCTTACCTACCTCAAGAACAGCGTGGTGGTCACCGTAGTTGCCACACTCATCACGCTCGTCATCAACAGCATGGCCGCGTTCGCGCTCTCCAAGTACCGCTTCAGAGGCCGCAACGCCGTGTTCCTCGTGATCCTGGGCACGCTCATGATCCCCCTCAGCGTCGTCCTGGTGCCGGTCTACCTCGTCATCACGCAGATCGGCTGGGTCAACAACCTCTGGGGCGTCATCATCCCGGGCGCAGCCACCCCCACAGGCGTGTTCCTGCTAAGGCAGTACATGCTCACGATCCCCGACGAGCTCATCGATGCGGCACGCATGGACGGCGCCTCGGAATGGCGCATCTACTGGCAGGTAGTCCTGCCCCTGGCGGCGCCCGCTGTGGCGGTACTGACCATCTTCTCCGTCATGTGGCGCTGGAACGACTTCCTGTGGCCGCTGATCGTGCTCACCCGCAGCGAGCTGTTCACGCTTCAGGTGGGCCTCAACGCGTTCCAGGGGGAGCTGAACGTGCAGTGGCACTACGTACTGGCGATGACCGTGCTCACCCTGCTGCCCATCACGCTGGTCTTCTCGTTCCTCCAGCGCTTCATCACGACGGGCATAGCCAGCACTGGCGTCAAGGGCTGATCTCCTCCGCCCACGGAGCCGACGCCAACGGCGCCCATCAAGTTCCTTAACAGTCGCGCCCGCTCACCGAGCACGGATTGTTCTCATGGCTACCGGTCCAAGAATCCCCGCGTCTACTTGCGAAGGGAGGTGGGCATTCCCTCGTTGGCAGAAAGACTTGGGAAAGAAGGCAGATCTCGCAGTCAGCGAACGGATCGCGGTCCCAGACCGCCGTTGAAGGAATCGGAGTGATCGACTTGAAGAACACCAGCAAGCGCATCTTCAGGAACCTGGCCGGGCTTCTAGCCGTCACGGGCATCGCCATGTTCGGCTTCGCTCAGGACGCGGCCATGAGCACCACGGGGATCAACCTGGCCGAGTCCTCCGAGTACGGACAGTACCTGACCGACCAGGACGGCATGGCCCTGTACCTGTTCGTGCCTGACGCACAAGGACCCAGCACGTGCTACGACGATTGCGCGACCAACTGGCCGCCCGTGACCGTCGAGAGCGCGGACGCCCTGCCCACGCTGGGTGAGGGCCTCGATTCTGCGCTGCTCGGCACGGTCGAGCGCGACGACGGCACCCTCCAGGTGACGTACAACGGCTGGCCGCTGTACTACTACATCGGCGACATGGAAGCCGGCGTGGCCACCGGACAGGGCCTGGGCGACAACTGGTACGTAGTGGACGCCACGGGCACCGCCATCGGCATGTCGGCGGCCCCCGCAGATGACGGCGGCGCCGACGACGGCGGCGACGAAGGCGGCGAAGGCGAGGATGGTGGCAGCGACGGCATGTGAGCCCGAGCTCCCCTGGTGCAGTCCCGCTGATCTCGGTCTGATACTCGGCGATCAGCGCAGCGGAAGCCCCCGACCCAAGCGGTCGGGGGCTTCGTTCTGCGCCGGCGGGAGCGACTCGGGGGGTGAGGCGTTGAGGCGGTCGGGCGCGGGCGCCAACCCGCCTAGGGGGCGTTCATCCCTTCCATCGCTTCCCGCACGTGGTCCGGCACGCGCGTGGACCCCACCACCGGCTGCACGGTGATGTCGAGCCCCGCGACGCGGGCGCCCGCCGGCACGTCGACGTACTGGTCGCGGTAGCCGAGGTAATCGCCTTCGTCCACCTTGCCGCTGTCGTTCTCGTCCGACCAGGCTCCCAGCAGGTTCCTGCCGGACTCCACCTGGAACTCGAAGTTCGTTATGACCCCGTCGCTGGTCTGGCTACCGCTCGTGTAGAGCCCGCCGTTCGGGTCTTCCTTGAACGCTGCCACGACCATTGGCCCGAGGACCTCGCCCTCGGCATCGCCCTGCCGGGCGAAGCGGACCTGGTAGAGGAACTGCTCTCCGTCGGCTTCGAAGATGGGCTCGATCGCGTAGAAGCCGTCGACCTCCAACAGGTCTCTGTCGATGAAGAACCTGATCTGCACGGATTCCTGCGGCTCGAGCGTGCCCGTGAGGAAGTCCGCCCCTGGCGGGGAGTCCTCGCCCACGACCTCCGCCGAGACGACGCCTGCCGGCACCGGCCCCGGGTTGTCGATGTCCGACGCCTGCTCGTAGTAGCCGATCAGCTTCCACTCCGCCGTCGCGTCACCGCTGTTCGTCAGGGTGAACGTCGCGCTGGCGCGGCTGGCGCCCAGGTCGAGGACCGGCGGGTCGAACGTGAGGACCACGCCCTCCTCCACGGGTGGTGGGGGCTCGTCCGAGCCGATGAGGTCGAGGGCCACCCTGGCGTCGATGAGCCCCGCCCCGCAGTCGAAGCCATGCAAGTCGCGGTCGGGTGCGCCCTGCCCATCGCACTCGGCGTCGCTGAGGGGCGTCGCGCTGGCACGCAGCAGCTCCAACGCCACGACGTCCGTGACCGTGGGATCCTCCGCGAGCATCAGCGAGATGAGGCCCGAGACATGCGGGGCGGCCATGGAGGTGCCCTGCATGAACACGTAGCCGTCGTCGCCGCCGGTGCTGAGGATGCCGTCGCTGGACCTGGCGCTGATGTCCCCGCCGGGAGCCATGACGTCCACCCTGGCTCCGTAGTTGGAGTACCAGGCCCGGTCGCCGTTGCGATCCGTCCCTCCCACCACGATGGGACCGGGGCAGTTGGCGGGGGTGAAGCCGCTGGCGGCCTTGTTCGCGTTGCCCGCCGCTGCCACGATGATCGCGGAGTCGGAGGCGGCGGTGATGGCGTCGAACAGAGCGCCGTAGCACTGGTCCGAGGCGCCACCCAGGCTGAGGTTGATGACGTCGGCCGGGTTCGGGTTGTTCGGCACGCCGGGGACGCTGCCGCCCGCCGCCCAACGGATCGCGTCAGCGATGTCGGCGATAGCCCCACCGTTGGCACCCAGCACGCGGACGGGCAGCACCTTGGCGTGCCAGTCGACACCCGCGACGCCCTGGCCGTTGTTGGTGGTGGCACCTATCGTTCCGGCCACGTGCGTGCCGTGGTAGTCGCCCTGCGGCACCGTGTCGTAAGGGTCGGCATCGCGGCCGTCGCCGTCGTTGGCCATTACCGCGTCCGAGATGAAGTCGTAGCCGGGCAGAACGCGGCCCACCAGGTCAGGGTGCCTGAGGCTGGCGTTGGACTGGCTGTAGAGGATGCCCGAGTCCACGACCGCGACCGTAACAGCGGCGCTGCCTGTGGTGATGTCCCAGGCCCCCTCCATGTCGATCGCCTGGTAGTGCCACTGCCTGTCGTACTCGGGATCGTTCGGAGCCAGCGCAGGCTGCAACAGGTAGTTGGGGTGGGCGTACCGCACGTCCGGTCGCGCTTCCAGCGACGCCGCGATCTCAAGCAGCTCCGCCAGCGATCCCGCCGACGTCCGGTACAGCGCAGCCCCCTCGATGCCGAGAGGCCGCACCGCGTTCAACGTGACACCGGCCACCCGCAACTCGGAAACCGTCGCCCGCTGGAGCGCTGGCTCGAACGCCACGATCAGTTCGCCAGGCATGAAGTCCAGCTGTTCGAAATCACGCCCCACGGGGTCCAGCGCCAAGCCCGTCTGGGCCGCGCCGACGCTGCTTGGCCCCACGATCACCTCGCCGGCGACCGTCCCTGTTCCGGTCCCATCGGGCGGCGTCGGCTGGGTGCAGGCCGCGAGCAGCGGCAAGAGCACCAGGAGCGCGACGACGCCGCGGGCCCAGGGGGCCCCGGCTCGATCGGTCGTCGTAGACATGAGTTCACCTCCGCAGCGCGAGCGGGTCGCGATCGCCGTCGCACGTGGTCCGGCGAGCATAGGGGCGCTTCGAGCACGCCGACGCCGGTGCTTGAGGAACGATGAATCTCCCTGAGAATCGCGTTTGAGACGCGAGCCGAGCCTGGCCGAAGATGAGTTTCATGACGGCGGCGCAGACACTGGCGCCGTGCCCCGTGGCCTTGCAAGCTTCCCGCCCGCGCGTGATATCCTTGCCTGCCGACCTCGCCGGGCCGGCCTTGGAACGTCGCGTGCGCCCGTAGCTCAGCTGGATAGAGCGTCTGACTACGGATCAGAAGGCCAGGGGTTCGAATCCTCTCGGGCGCACCAAAGAAAGCACGTCTGGGACGGCACCCCGCTAGGGGTGCTGCTTCGTTTATGGCCCAGTTCGTAGCAGGAGCGTAGCAGCACGCACCGATTTGCTCAGGGGAGAAGCCGATGCGTAATCGGCAGCAAACGTTTCGGCGACGGTCTCCAAAACCGTAGGTCGCAGTTTCGACCTTGGGCTTAGGAGTCCTCTGCTCATCGGCACGAGCAATCGGCTCTTAACCGACTAATCTCGGCACCAGCCTAGTTCCCTCTCAACGCCGCCCTTCGGGCCAGACTGACGCCTTGACCGACTTCAAGCGGCCAGCCGACTATGGCCGCCCGGATTCCGTGCTCCCACACGAGCAGCTCGAGTCCGCCCGCACCCCGTTCGACTGGAACCAACGTGACCTCGAAGGCGCGACATGGCCGTGCATCCCTGAGCTTTCCAGGAGCTCGGCACCATGCTCGGGGACGCGACCACGCTGCACGAGCTGTGGTAACGGCCTTCAAGCGTCTTGGGAGTTGTGACCATGGCGTCCCCGTTCCCTTCGTTGCGAATGCAACAACGTCACCTGGGTCCGGCCTGACGGGTCGTTCGAGCTCTCAGTGAACCCTTGGGTCCGGAAATCGACTGCTCCCGACATGCCACCAGACAAGACCTGAAGAACCGCAACCCCGCGCTTGGACATGCAGAGAACTGTCGCTTATGTCTCGACTCATGTGTCGCCTATCAAGTGTCGCACCAGACACTCTCGGGCGCACCAAGGTAAACACCTCACGACGGCACCCCTTCGAGGGGTGCTTCTCGTTGGCACTCGCTCACAGCGGCGGCAGATCC
>JBDZWC010000092.1:0-12277 GCA_040256005.1 Deinococcaceae bacterium
ATCCTCGTGCCCGACACGAATCATTGCTGCCACTTTCTGGCCACTATGCAGAAGGTTGTAAGTGGCTCTGACGCCAAAAAGACATGAGGGCATGCCCGGCCGCACACACGGGCCGCGGCCGAAGACGGATATCGCGAAGGGCCCTCGTCAGGCGCCCACTACGGCTTCGGCAGATTGACGGTAAGCAGTCCGGCCTGCAGATGAGCCGTCACCCGCTCGGGGTCAACCGGCGATGGCAGCCGGATCGTGCGCTGGAACGGGCCCACGGGCCTCTCGGTGAACACCGGCGTGGCGTCGGCCAGGATGCCGTCCCTGATGCCAGCGATGAGCAGTTCGTCGCCCTGCACCGCGATCTCGAGGTCGCCCTGCGCTACGCCGGGAACCTCGACATGCACCAGGAAGGCGTCACCGGTGTCGTGAAGGTCCGCTCTGGCAACGAGAGGAGAGGCCGCGCCGTGCGCGCTGGCAAGGCGATCGATGCTCTCCTTGACGGCGATCAGCTCCTCTATGTCGCCGGCGGTGCCGTACTTCTGGATCTTCATCGGGGCATCGTAGCACCGGCCTCAGGCGGCCTTGTAGGCCCCGTTGTGGGCTCGGCGACTGCTAGCTTTACCGCGTGGCAGACGAAGAACCGCACCTCGCGACGTCCGGCCGAAAGGTGCCGGCGATCGTAGGGCCGACAGCGTCGGGGAAGAGCGCGGCGGCTCTGGCGCTGGCTCAGGAGTTCGGTCTCGAGATCGTCAGCGCCGACTCGATGCAGGTCTACACGGGGCTCGACATCGGCACCGCCAAGCCGTCCGCCGAGGAGCAGCGGGCGGTACGACACCATCTGATCGACGTGGCCTCACCGGAGGAGCGCTTCACGGTCGCGAGGTTCGTTGAGCTGGCCGAAGAGGCCATCGCAGAAGTGCTCTCCCGTGGCGTCACGCCGCTCGTGGTCGGTGGCACCGGCTTCTACCTAAAGGCGCTGCGCGAGGGCGTGCCTACGGCACCAGAGGCGAACCCCGAGCGGCAGGCGCCGCTATGGAGAGCGGTCGAGGAGGGGAAGCTCGCGGAGCTCGTCGCAGAGCTGCGCGCGGCCTCGCCCGCCGACGCCGAGCGCGCCGCCGGCAACCCCCGCCGGGTCGTGAGGAGCGTAGAGATCCTGCGCGCCACCGGCAGGCCACCGTCGGACTTCCCGTTCACGACGCCGCGCTTCGAGTACGAGGTGTTCCTTCTCGATCCGCCCGCAGACCGGCTGCGGCAGCTCATCGAGGAACGCGCGCGCCGGCAGCTGGAGACGGGTCTACTGGACGAGGCTCGAGCCCTGCTTACGATCGCGGACCGCTCGCCTACGGCACTGCAGGCGATCGGCTACAAGGAGGTCTTCCCGTACCTGCGCGGTGAGGCGACCCTCGAGGAGGTAACGACCGCGCTGGTCGACGTCACTGCCCGCTACGCCAAACGCCAGCGGACCTGGTTCCGGCGTGAGCCTAGGGTGCATAGGCTCGAGATGACCGGTGAGGAGGCCCTGCCGCAACTGCGCCGCATGATGCGGGAGATGGACCTGGTCTAGTTGGCGGCTCGGTGCGGCCGCGTCGGCGCGCAGGCTAGTTGGCTGGCTCGGTGCCGGGCACGTCGTCGCGGTGCAGGCGGTCCTTGATCTTGCCGAAGATGCCGCGCACCTTCTCGCCGACGGTCTCGTGCTCGTCAACGACCTCGCCCACCTCGACGGCGTACGCCTCGAGGTGCTCGCGGGCCTCGGACGACAGGCGGGTGGGCACGACCACCTTGGCGACGACCACGATGTCGCCTCTGCCCGACTGCCGCAGGCGCGGCATGCCACGGCCGCGCAGGCGGAACTGGGTCATCGGCTGCGTGCCGGCAGGCAGGTCCAGCGGCTCGGTGCCTTCCATCGTGGGCACCTCGAACGCGCCGCCCAGCGCGGCCTGCGCGATGCCGATCTCCAGCTCGTGCACGAGGTCGTCGCCGTCGCGCGTGAAATGGGGGTGTGGTGCCATCGTGACGTAGACGTAAAGGTCGCCCTTGGGTCCGCCGTCCACGCCGGCGTTGCCGGCCTGGGGCACCCGTAACCGGTAGCCGCCGTCGATGCCCTTGGGCAGCGGCAACTCGACCTCGGCCTGACGCAGCTGCCGGCCTCGGCCACCGCAGACGGTGCAGGGCTCGGTGATCACCTGGCCGTCGCCGCGGCACTCGGGGCACGTGCGCGTGGTCATGACGGTGCCGAACAGCGACTGCGCCTGCGTGCGCACCTGGCCCACGCCGCCGCAGGTGGGGCAGTCGTGTTTGCCGTTGGAACCGGGCTCCGCGCGTTCGCCGTGGCAGTGCTCGCAGGCCTCCATGCGCTCGACCGGCACCTTCACGGTCTCGCCCGCCCACGCCTGCTCGAGCGTGACTTTGACCTCTACCTCGAGGTCCTCGCCGGGGTGCCCGCGGGTGCGCCCCCTACCCATGCCCATCCCGGCCGCGCTGCCGCCGAACACCGAGGCGAAGATGTCAAAGATGTCCATGCCCATCGGCATGTCGCCCACGCTGCCGTAGCGGTCGTAACGCGCGCGCTTCTCCTCGTCGGAGAGAACAGCGTACGCCTCGTTGATCTGCTTGAACTTGTCCTCTGCGGCCTTGTCGCCGGGGTTCCTGTCGGGGTGGTACTTGAGCGCCAGACGCCGGTACGCGGCCTTGATGTCACCCGCGTCGGCGTGACGATCGACCCCCAGGAGCGCGTAGTAGTCGGGCATGCGCCGGCAGTATAACTACGGCCCCTGGCGGCCGGGATGCGACGGGTTACTGCCTCAAGCCCCCTTGCGCTGCAGAGCCTGCAGGCGCTTGGCGGCCTCATCTGGATCCAGGTCGCCCTTCTCGAGGAGATCGAGCACCTCGGCGCGCTCCTCGCTGGTGTCCGGCTCGGCCTCGTAGCCCAGCGCCAACAGGAGCTTCTCGAAGCGCAGGCGGATCGTCGGGTAGCTCAGGCCGAGGATCCTCTCGACCTCCTTGAGGTTGCCGCGCACCTTCACGAATATGCGCAGGAACTCGAGGTTCTCCTCGGGCAGCATGGCGAACTCGTTCGGCGTGAAGCGCCCTTCGATGGTGACCCCGCTCTCCTCGCATTCGAGCTTCGTGACGAGCAACGGGCCGCCGGTGACGGGGCAGCGGGTGGGCATGGGGAGCATGGGCATCAGATGACCTCGATGGTGATTTGAGTGCTGTCGCCGCCGGGTTCGGTGGCGTCCACGTCGACGATCTTGCCTTCCGCCAGGTCCTCGGCGGCGGTGTCGAGGAGCTCGCCCAGGTCGATGCCTTGGGCCTGCAGCTCCTCACGGGCGTTGTGTGGGAGGAAGCGGAGCGCGAACTTGGCGAGAGCGTAAGGGACGTTGACGTCCACGTTCGTGGCCTCGCCGCCCGCCTTGGTCGCTTCTACCTTGATGCGCACGAAGCGGGGTCGCTTGGCGCCCGGGGCCCGGGCCATGGGGAAGCTCGAACGAGCCAGTTCGAACGCGGGATCGGGCGAGCGCGGCACCTGCGGGGCGCGCGGCATGGGCGGAAGCGGCAACGACTCCGCCGGCGTGGGCCCGAGCGCCTTGAGCAGGACCGCAGCCTGGTCAGCCGTGACCTTGCCGGCCGCGAGCATGTCGAGGATCCGGCGCCTGTCGTTGGAGCTAGCCATCGGCGCTCCTCTGCGTCATCACGTCGAGGTCACCGGTCGTCACCCTCAGGTCGAGGGTCGCCGAGCCGTCGCCCAAGGTGCCTTCGATCGAACCGCCGAGGCCCGAGCCGCTGCGGTGCAGTCCTGTCACCCGGGCATCGGCGTCCCCGATCGAGACGCGGCCCTTCACCCGCGCGTTGACGTCGTGGGGCAGCCTGACGTTGAGGTCCCCAGCGCCGATGGTGACGATGTGGTAGCCCGGCCGCGGGTCGATTGTCGCGGTGAACTCTCCTGCGGTCATCCCGAAGTCCACGCCCTCGAGCGTGTCGGCGTTCAGCTCGCCGGCTCGCATGCGTCCTCGCAGGAAGCGCACGCCGCGCAGGGTGACATCGCCGGCGGTGGCTTGGAGGTTGAGGCCGTAGTCGGGTGGCACCTGGACCTTGAGCTCGCCGGACTTGAGGCTGGTCACGATGCGGTCGATGAACGTGCCGCGTTCGGGCATGAACTGGATGCGGTAGCCGTCGTCGGTCTCCTGGATGTCGAAGTGGCCCGGCCCACCCTCCGCGATCGGCCCCGTGAGGCCGGGCACAGCCTTGACCTTCAGCTCACCTGCCAACATCTCGACCGAGATCCACTTGGTGCCGGCAGGGGCGATGCCGGCGCCTGGACGGGACGCCTCGTCTGGTTGATCCGCCGCCCCTTTCAGGTCTGCGGAGACGGCGCGCATCGCGTCCCTTGAGGTCCTGGCGGCATCGCGCGACGCGCGACGCGCTTCCCTGGCAGCCTCCCGCGCAGCGTCCCGCGCGGTCCGCATCGCCTCGCGGGCGGCGTCGCGGCCCTGCCTGGCGGCCTCCCTGGCTGCCTCGCGGGCCTTCTCCATCGCTTCCTGCGCCTGGTCTCGAGCGCGCTCCCGCGCCTCTTGCGCGGCCCTCAGCGTGGCGTGGAGAGACATCGCCTCTTCCATCCGCTTGTCGACGCGCTCGTCGTAGTGCGGCTCCGCGTCCTGTTCGGTCTCGCGGGTGTCTTGTGGTCTCGCTGCCGGGTCGCCTGGGCCGTTGTCCTGCGCCTGGGCGGCTGGTGCCGGTCGCTCTTGCGGGGGCTGTTCCGGTTCGGCCGGCTGTGGTTGCACGTCTGGCGCTGCAGCGGCGGAGGCGTTCGAGCTGGAGGTAGGGGCCGCCTGCGCAGCGTCCGCCGAGCTTAGCTGGCTCTCGTACTCCTCCTCGAACGCCCGGTCGAACTCGGCGTCCAGCTCCTCCTCGTTCCGGAGGTCGTCCTGACGATCGGCAGATGCTGAGCCTGCGCTACCCGCGGCAGCGAGCCTCTCACCGGCCGCGTCCACCTCGCGCAGGACCGCGATCAGATGCTCGCCCTCCTCGGGCGTGATCTGCCCGTCCGCCACCATCTGCCTGATCCTGTCGACGTCGTTCAATGCCTTCTCCTGTCGGTGTTCGTTGGCGTCGGCGGGCCGCCGGTATGCGCTAACGAGCCGCTCGCTTCCGTTAGCGTGCCGCCGCGACTCGCGGAGCGGGTTCGCCGTCGAGGCTGGCGGCGAGTCGCCGCAGCCCTGTGGCGATCCGGCGTGCCAGCTGGGAACGACCAGCCTGGCTAGCCTGCGTCAACGCCTGGCGTTCTCTATGGAGCGCCTCGACCTTCTCGTTGCTCATCCGCATCAGGTGCTCGTACGACATGGCCAACCTCCTTGGCGATGATGCTAAGGCAGGGTTGAGAGATTGTCAAGTCGCTGTTTATAGACGTTGAGGTTGTGCTTGCTGTTGACCCTTCGCGGCGCCCTCCTCTAGCGCCAAGATGTAAGCACCGTCTTCGAAGCCCGTGACGGTGTACCCGTGTGCCAGTAGTGTGGCGAGCGTCGCCCTGTGGGCGCTGCGCCAGGCGAGAGCCGCGTTCCGGTCGGCGAAAACGTCTAGGCCTTCGGCCGGCGCGGCGACGCGGACGAACGAAGGCCTGTCGCGCGGCCCACCGCGGCTCGCCTTGTTGAGGGCCCCGAGATCTTGCCTGGGTTCGCCGTCGGCCCCACACACCAACAGCCAGTGGTCGCTGGCGGGTCCGTCCGGTGCCGAGTCCTCGGCCGAGTCCTCGAGCGGCTCCGCGCCCGCCGCCCGGGACACGTCCCACAGCGCGAGCAGCCTGTCGCTGGCGATCCCGCCACCCAGGGCGCCCGGCATGGGCCCGTAGACGTCGACCAAGTAGTCATGCGCGCGCGCCCCCAGGATGGAGAGGTTGAAACGCGCGTTCTTGGCGAGCAGGGGGTCGAAGGTCCAGCTGATCCACGCCAGCCCGTGGCGGCGGCACCATTCGGCTTGATAGCCCTTGAGCGCCCGACCCACGCCCGAGCTGCGGTGCTCCGGCAGGACGGCAGCCATGTGGGAGTGCATACCGGTCCCGGCCATGCCCCTACCGTGGGGCGCGGCGACGAAGCCGTACGCGAACCCCACCAGCTCGTGACCCACGAACGCGCCGATGACGAGCCCGCCGGCGTGAGCGGCGGCGGACATGGCCGTGGCCGGCACGATCTCGAGGTCCTCGACCCCCCACACCGTTCGCTGCAACGACTCGACCGGCCGCAGCTCGGCGACCGTGGACAGCTCTCGCAGCTCGACGTGAGCCCCGACGCGACCTATCTCGACGTCTACATCCGTGCCGGTCACGTCCTAGAGGATATTCAGTGGTAGGCGGCCGGCTGGCGTCTCGTCAGCCTAGTGACGGCTGGCCGATGGCGACGTACCGCTCAGGCTCAACTGCGGCTCGTCCACCTCCCAGCCGGTGGCGCGTTCGATCTGCTCCTTCAGGTAGAGCCCGAGCGGCTTCCCGTCGATGAGCGGCGCCGGCACGTCCAGCACTTCGCCGGTCTCCTTGCACACCACATGGTAGTGCGGCGTCACGTTGCTGTCGTAGAGCGATTCGCCGTTCGCACCCTTGAACTCGCACACCAAGCCGGCTTCGGCCAGCGCCGAGAGGTTGAGGTACACCGTCGAGAGGCTGAGGTCCTCGCCGCGCGCCTTCAGGTCTAGGTAGAGGCTCTCGGCGCTGACGTGCCTGTCCTTCTCCGACAGGTAGGCCAGTATCGCCTCGCGCGGACGGCTGTAGCGCAGCCCTCGGTCCTTGAGGACCTGTCGCACTTCGGCCCTACGTGGATCGCCGTGGTCAGCTTGTCCGTTGGCAGACATCGTCAGGGAGCCTCGCCTGACGCGAGCGTACCATGTCGGAATACTTCCGAATTGTATTTGTGGACGTCGGCAGCGCGGGTGCGTGTCGTGCAGGACGCGATCCCAGCCGAGCCCATCAGCAGTGCCGACACCTCAACCAAGCAGGTCGGCGACCGCGGCTCTCTCCTCCAGAAGCTCGGCTTCGGACGCCTTCATGCGCTTGCGAACGTCGTCCCCTAGCTCGAGGTCCCTTACGACCGTCACTTCGCCGCCGCTAATCGTCACCGGATACGAGTAGATGACGTCACCCTCGACGCCGTAAGCGTTGCCCGTCTCTCTGGCGGAGATCGCCATGCTGACCCAGTCGCCGTCGGCAGTCCCAAGGGCCCAGCTACGCACGTGGTCTATCGCTGCGTTGGCAGCCGAGGCAGCGCTTGACGCTCCGCGGGCATCGATGATGGCCGCCCCGCGCTTCTGAACGGTAGGGATGAAGTGGTCGACGACCCATGCCTCGTCAACGAGGTCGCGCGCCGGCCTGCCACCAACGGTCGCGTGGCTGAGATCGGGAACCTGCGTGCTGGAGTGGTTGCCCCAGATGGTCATCCGCTTCACGTCCGCCACCTGCGAAGACGTCTTCACGGCGAGCTGGCTCAACGCGCGGTTGTGGTCGAGCCGGGTCATGGCACTGAACTGCTTCGGTGCTAGCTCGGGGGCGTTGCGCATCGCGATGAGGCAGTTGGTGTTCGCCGGGTTCCCCACCACCAAGACCTTCGCGTCGCGCGATGCACGTTCGTTGAGCGCCTTGCCCTGAGTCGTGAAGATCGCTCCGTTGGCCTGCAGCAGGTCCTTGCGTTCCATACCCGGTCCCCGTGGCCTCGAGCCGACCAGAAGGGCGTAATTGGCACCATCGAAGGCCTCGCCCGGGTCATCGCTTGCCCTGGTCGCGTGAAGCAACGGGAACGCACAGTCCTCGAGCTCCATGATCACGCCCTCCAGCGCCTTCATGGCCGGGGTGATCTCCAGGAGCTGAAGCTCGACCGGCTGGTCCTTACCGAGCATGTCGCCCGCCGCGATGCGGAACAAGAGCGCGTAGCCGATCTGCCCTGCTGCACCTGTGACGGCAACCTTCACTGGCTGTTTCATCTCTGCTCCTCGTCCCCTGGCCTAGCTTCGCGCTTCGTGCGCCGCTCCTATTTGGCTATGTCCGGCACCTGCTGCCACCTACGCCCACGACATCGCGCTCCACGACGTCGCGCTTCGAGCCGGGCTAGCTGCGCACCGCGCCTCCGAACTAGATGCGGACGACGCTGACCACGACGACGCGTGGCCGGCGACGGCAACGGTGATGCTAACCGACCGGTCCCTTGGGACGCCGGCTCGATGTTTCACGTGAAACAACCGGATTCTTCCGCGGGGAGGTGCGCGACCGCTTCGCGATGCGGCGCCTCCGCGCCTGGCGTCGCAAGTGGCCGGACGCTAGGCCTGGTAGCCGAGCAACTCTAGGAGCCTCTGAAGTTCGTCTTGGTTGTGGAAGTGGAGCTCGATCTTGCCGCGGTCCGCGCCCGTGATACGCACTCTGGTGCCAGCATGCCGGCTTAGGTCCTCCTCCAAGCCGCGGTACCGCTCGCCCTCCCTCGTCTGTTCCTTGGAACGGGGCGCCGGGCGCTTGAGTCGCTCTGCCTGCCTTACCGAAAGACCCTTCGCAACGATCGTCTCGAACGCCCATAGCCGATCTTCGTCCGCCTGGGCCAGCACCGAGCGCGCGTGGCCCGCGCTGATCACGCCTTCTTCCAAGGCTGTAAGAACAGGCTCGGGCAGCGTCAGGAGCCTAAGAGTGTTCGCCACGGCGCTTCGGCTTTTGCCTACGGCCTGTGCCACCTTCTCCTGGTTCAGCCCGAAATCCAGGAGCTGCTTGTAGGCCCGCGCCTGCTCGACGTCGTTGAGGTCCTCCCGCTGTAGGTTCTCGACGATCGCGATCTCGAGCGCTTCCTGGTCAGTGAGGTCACGCACCAACGCCGGGACCGTCGCGAGCCCCGCCTGCTTGGCTGCCCTCAAGCGCCTCTCCCCGGCAACGACCTCGTAGCCGTCTCCGACGGGACGCACAAGGATCGGCTGCAGCACTCCTCGCTCGGCAACGGATGCGGTCAGTTCGGCGATCGCCGCTTCGTCGAACCGCTTGCGCGGTTGCAGTGGCGACGCCGTCACCTTCGAAGTGGGCACCTGTTGTGCTCCGCCCTTGTCGGCTTTGGGCAGAAGGGCGTCCAGACCACGCCCCAAACCCCTAGGCTTCGCTGACACGCTCGATGACCTCCTCGGCCAGCTCACGGTACGCGATAGCCCCCTGTGAGCTCGGCGCGTACTCGAATATCGATCTACCGTACGACGGTGCTTCGGCCAGGCGAACGGTCCGCGGGATGATGGTCCGGAACACCTGAGTGCCGAAGTGGCGCCTCACGTTCTCTTCGACCTCCTGCGAGAGGCGCGTGCGGCCGTCGTACATGGTCAACAGGATGCCGAGTATCCGAATGTCCCGGTTCAACGAACCCCGGACGCGCTCTACCGTCTCCATCATGCTGGCGATGCCTTCGAGCGCGTAGTACTCCGTCTGCAACGGGATCAGGAGCTGGTCGGCAGCGCCGAGCGCGTTGAGCGTGAGGGCGCCCATCGACGGCGGGGCGTCAATCACGATGAAGTCATAGGTGGGTCGCACGCCGATCAGGGACCGGCTCAAGAGCATCAGGTTGTCGCGACTTGCGTCCAGCTCGACGGCCGCGCCGGCTAGGTCGCTGGACGCCGCGAGCAGGTCCAGGTTCTCGACACCGGTGCCCGTAACGGCGTGACGAGCCGAAGACTCCCCAGAAAGCACATCGTAGATCGTCTGTTCTGGTCGCGTGATTCCCACGCCGCTGCTGGCGTTGGCTTGCGGATCGAGGTCTACCAGAAGGATCCGGCGTCGTTCTGACAGCGCAGCCGCCAGGTTCACAGCCGTGGTCGTCTTGCCGACGCCGCCTTTCTGGTTGATCACCCCGATGGTGGGCAAGCGCGTCCTCCAGCCAGGCGCAGTGCGACGAGGCTACCATCGCGGCCCAGCGGACGCTCATCTGCTACGGCGAGAACCGCCTCTCCTTGGGTAGAAGCCGAGGCGAACGCCCACATGGCCGGGCTTTCGACGTCCTCGTCGAACGTGCCGTGCCGGCGTGAACCGGGCGAGAGCCACTCGCTGAGGTCGTTCAACTCCTCGTGCCAGCTCGGGCCCCTGCGGCTGACCAGGTAGCAAGGGTCGCGATGGAGGTGTCGCGTCAGGCGCGCCACGGAGGCGAACGTGGAGACGGCTTGGGCCGTGACCACGTCGGCGCACACGCCGGAAAGCGCCGTGATGTCGGCCGTATGGACGATCGCGTTGTCGAGATCAAGTCGGCCGGCGGCCATGTCGAGGAACGCTCCGCGCCGGCGCCGGCGCTCAACGAGGTGCACCGTGGCACCCGGGAGCTCGGCGGCGATGACTACCCCAGGCAATCCTGCTCCCGAACCCAGGTCAACGACGACGGCGCTCTGGCCCACGAGGTCCGAGATGACGGCCGCGTAGGCCCGCGCCTCCTCGATCAGACGATCCAGCTCGTCGATGCCCTTCGTGGACACCAGGTCCAGCGTGCCGTGGTACTGCTCCAACAGCCTCGCGTACTCACCCAAACGTGCGTTCGTCACACAGCTCCTCTGCACCTCTTCCTGGTTCCACATGACTCTGCCGCAGCTATCGCCCGCGGTAATGAAGGCGCCACGAAGTCTGGCGGCCCTGGGAGGACGGCACGGCCCTCGCAGGCGTGGCTACCTCCCCAGCCCCGCTTGCGATCGCCATGCGACACGAACGTCTACGGTCAGCTCCGCCGCGCCTAGGCCGGCGGATGTTTCACGTGAAACATCTTCTCCCACGAAGGACTGAGATGGATGACCGGAGACGACGTGCGAGTAATGGCAGCGACCACGGCGGCTCGAACCGCTTATACCTGCCGGGTAAACCCCGTCGTTCGGCGCCGAAATGGGGACAGGCGAGATCTGAGCTTCGTGCTCAGCTCTGCGCGACGTGCTCGCGCTGCTTGCTCCGCAGGTGCACCAACAGCGCGGCGACGTCGCTGTCCCTCACGCCCCGCAGGCGCTGAGCCGCACCCACCGTTGCCGGCCGGGCCCGCTCGAGGGCCTCCCGGCCCTCGCTAGACAGGCTCGCGATTGAGCCGAAGTCGACGTGGCCCAGGTGCCTCTGTTCGTAGTCGGAGCGTTCGGCGAGATGCTTCTCGGCCCGTTCGATGTACGGCGCGTAGCGGACCAGCACCTCGACCTTGGCCCTCTCTCTGGCTGTGAGTTCGGGTGAACCTGGGCCGACCAGCGCCACCACGGAGTCGTAGCTCTCACCTGGGCGGCACATCAGCTTCGTAGCTGGGTCGCCCGCCACGCGGGCGGCGGCCAAACGCGCGAACTCCGCTCGCACACGGCGCTCCGACGCGCTCACCTCGGACACGCGCTCGTCGGACACGAGACCCCATGAGTGCCCCACGCCGACCAAGCGCTCGTCGGCGTTGTCTTGGCGGTGAAGGAGCCGATGCTCGTTACGCGAGGTGAGCATGCGATAGGGCTCGTTGAGACCGCCGCGGACGAGGTCGTCCAGCATCACGCCGATGTAGGCCTGATCGCGGCGCAGCGTCACCCTGTCCATACCCTGTGCGTGACGGGCGGCGTTGACGCCGGCGATCAAGCCCTGCGCAGCGGCCTCCTCGTAACCCGAAGTCCCGTTGATCTGACCCGCCGAGAACAGCCCCGGCAGCCGACGCGACATCAGCGTAGTGTCGAGCTGGGATGGCTCGAGAGCGTCGTACTCGACGGCGTACGCGTAGCGATGGATAACGGCGTCCTCGAAGCCGGGCAGTGTGCGGATCATGTCGTCCTGGAGGATGGGGGGCATCGAGCTCGAGAAGCCCTGCAGGTAGAGCTCGCTGGTATCGACCCCGTCCGGTTCCACGAAGAGCAGGTGCTGGTCCTTGTCCGAGAACCGCACCACCTTGTCCTCTATGGAGGGGCAGTACCTAGGACCCGTGCCCTCGATCTCGCCGCCGTACATCGCCGACTCCGCGAGGTTTCTCAGGATCAGTTCGTGCGTGGCGGGCGTCGTACGGGTGAGCCAGGTAGACGTGCTGGCGGCTCTGCGACCGGGGTAGCCCGTGAAGCTGTCGGGCGGGTCGTCCGACGGAACCTCGTCCAGGACGCTCAGGTCTACCGAGTCGGCCCTGATGCGCGGCGGGGTGCCGGTCTTCAGGCGCAGCAGTTCGTGCCCGGTCTGGATAAGGCTCTTGGACAGGTGCCTGGCAGGTGGCTCGCCCTGCCTGCCGCCCGGCCGGCTCTGCTTGCCGTACCAGACGTCACCAGCGAGGAAGGTCCCGGTGCAGAGCACGACGCTTGGAGCCGAGAGGTCACGGCCGAC
>JBDZWC010000093.1:0-12197 GCA_040256005.1 Deinococcaceae bacterium
CTCTACGGCGCGATAATCGCCGAACCCGCCATGGGCAAGACTCCCACCATCATGGAAGGCTTCCGGTTCGTCACTGAACTGAATGCGCAAAGGCGGCAAGCCCATGACAAAGGCAGCGCTGCCCGGAAGGCAGCGATCAACGCCAACAAAGCGAAGCTCAACCAACTAAGGAAGGCCTTGGATAAGGCCACATCGGACAGTGAGCGAGAAGCAATCGCGCAGGAGTGCGCCGAGCTAGAGCTGGCAATTCAGAAGGCCGAGGAGACGACGCATCGCACGTTGATCGTCAAGGACGCAACCATCGAGAAGATTGCGGACCTCCACAGCGAAGAGGTCAACCGCAGCGGAATCCTCGTCTTCAGAGACGAACTGCAAGGCGTCTTTGGAAGAATGAAGGGCGCCGGTCATGAAGGAGACCGCCCCTTCTACCTTGAGGGAGCCAACGGCAGCCAGCCGTACGACGTGCACCGAATCGGACGCGGAAGCCAGTACATCCCTGCGCTCACGATCTCCCTATTCGGCTCAATGCAGCCTACAATCGTCGCTCAACTCACCGAGCAAGCCGTATCAGGCCTCGGAGACGATGGGCTTCTTGAGAGATTCCAGATGACCGCTTGGGTGGACAGCACATCCGTTGGCCTCAACCGCCCGCCCGACGAGGAAGCGATAGAACAGGCAAGACAAACCTTTTACACGCTCGACCAAGAGACGCAACAACGAGAACAGACCCTAGAACCGGGTGCCTACATTGCCGTCACCTTCAACGACGAAGCCCAAGCCATGGTTGATGACTTCTGGCAGGAGATCCATGCCACTACGAACGCTCCTGACTCAGGGCTCAATGCCGGCTACAGAAGCCACCTAGGGAAGGGCCGGGGCACTGTCGCACGACTTGCCCTTATCTACTACCTGCTCGACCGCGCCATGGGGCACGCTGACAACCAAATCACCGCTGACCAGGCGAGAAAAGCAATCGGCCTGCTGCGCTTCCTCCACCGCCATGCCGAACGCACCTACCGGATTCATGAGTCTCCGCTGCACGAGAAACTCCGTGAACTAAGAGAGCGCTTGTCAAGCGGAAGGATTGTAGACGGCATCAGCACTCGAGATTTTAGCCGAGCAAACACGATTTTCGGTACGAAGAAGGAGGACTACCTTCCCCTCCTACAAGAGGCCGTCACGCTCGGCTGGATTCGGCTTGAGCGGTTGAAGAACACCCAGGGCAGCGAGACGACGTTGATCCGAGTCAATCCGAAGCTGCTCCTCAACTAACTAGACCGCCCCAAAGAGAAGGCGGCCCTCGGCCCCTACCCTGAGCCTGTCATTACTGTCAGGCGTCAAGCCACCAGTACAGTCAAACGCTCCTTGGGCCCACCAACCGGTGGGCCCCTTTTTGTTTTGGAAGGAGGACATCCATTAGCGTTCCCATTCGCCTCCCAAAACCGCGGAAGAACAAGCGCACGGGCCATTGGGAGATTCGCATTGAGCAACCTCGACACCCTGAAACCGGTAAGCGTCGTAGAAAGGTCATCACAGGCAAGACCAAAGCGATCGTGACCGAACGGGCCAGGGCGTTCCTGACAGCAACAACCAACGAGGACTCCCCCAGCGCTGGACTGACACTAGCCGACTACCTACAGATGTGGTTCGACAGCATGACTGCCAGCTGGAGCAAGCGCACGCAGGAGATCTACAAGGGCCTGATTGAACGGCACATCATCCCGAAAGTGGGTGAACTGCCCCTTGCCGAAATAACCCCCCTCCACATACGCCAGATGCTGTCAGCGCTTGCCGAGAAGGGAGTACGCCGCACCGCCAATCAATGCCGGACCCTTCTCTTCTCCGCACTCGAACACGCGGTCGAATCCGACCTAATAGCCAAGAACCCCGTCAAAGTGGTGAGGGCTGTAAGAGTGGACCCCAAGCCGGTCCCCGTGCTTGAGCCCCATGAGATGCGACAGCTTCTTGAAGCCGCATACGGGCACAGGCTCTTCCCAGCCTTCTACCTACTTGTGGTCACAGGTCTAAGGCGGGGAGAGCTGCTGGGCTTAGCCTGGTCCGACTCACACCTCATGGGATCCACGTTAGACAAGCGCTCAAGTACGAGGGCAATAAGGCAGTGCTTGGAGCCCTGAAAAGCAAGAGGGGAAAGAGGTTTGTAGCCCTCTCGCCAGACGCCATCGCACTACTGGAGGGTCACAAGGAACGGCAACTAGCTGAGCGAGCCACTTGCGGCGAAAGCTGGTACGAGTCCGATCTGATCTTCACTTCAGAGATTGGCACCCCTCTCGATCCACGCAACTTCCTCAGAACGGTGAAGAGACTGGCTAAGAAGGCTGGGGTTAGGGACACCCACGTGCACGCCTTCCGCCACCTGCATGCGACTCAACTCATTGCCTACGGCCTTGACCTAAAGTCGATCTCGGACCGCCTTGGCCATTCGAGTACTAGCTTCACCATGGACCGTTACGGCCACGTCCTCCAAGAGCATCGGAATCGCACGGCCCTCAGCATTGACCAGCTTCTTGGGCCGTCCACCGAAACCCCTGAGCCCGGCGACTCCGGAGAGTGATGCTCAGAGCTATCACCGTGACCCAAGCATGCCTGGAATCTGCGCCAAAGGAAAAGGAAGCCTGCGTCTGGACAGTAAGCGGGACAGTAACCCCCCGAGACATGAAGAATGCCTCCCCACTACCGAGGAGGCATTCTTCGTTCCTATCGAGAAATCTCGTGGTGGGCGGTACTGGGATTGAACCAGTGACCCCTCGCGTGTGAAGCGAGTGCTCTCCCGCTGAGCTAACCGCCCACGTGGTTAGTGTCCTTGAGTCTACTTGGCGGGCCCTGAATGGGTCAATGTCAGTGCATACGACGAGACGTCTGGCTTGGCGGCTGACTTGCGACTTAAGGGATCAGGCTGCTCCCTGCATCGACACTCCCGTCAACTCCTCGGACACCCGCCACAACCTCTCCTGAACGCCAACGTCACGCGCGGTCCGCGGCAGAGATGCTTGGACGGGTCGACCACGTGCCATCCAACGAGGCCCCCAGAGGTCGCCGTTGACGGCAGCCGGCGAGAGCGCCGCGTACACCAGGGGCAACGCGCCCATCTGCGCGTCCTGCCCGAGGGTCGGCGTGATCCGAGCGAGGAAGAACCGGTTCCACCACGGCAGGTCGTCGGTCGTCTCCAGTACCCGTCGTTGCAACTGCGTGAAGACCAGTCCCGGGTGGGCAGCATGGGCTGTCGCCGAGGAACCCGACCCGACGAAGCGCCGTGCCAGTGACTGGGCGAACAAGAGGTTCGCCAGCTTGGACTGGTTGTAGGCCCGCCAGCGGTCGTAGTCGCGCTCACCCATCGGGTCGTCGAAATCGATCCTCCCGATGTATGCCGCGCCGCTGGTAACAGACACCACGCGGGCACCGGGGCGAGTCACTAGACCGGGATACAGGTGGCCCACCAAGGCGAAGTGCCCCAGGTGGTTCACCCCGAACTGCGCCTCGAAGCCGTCCTCGGTCTCGGCACGGTCGAGCGCCATCGTGCCTGCGTTGCAGACGACGATGTCCACGCCATCCTGGTTCAACGTGTCGGCGCACCGGCGTACCGACGCCAGCGACGCGAGGTCCAGATGCTGGACGCTGACTTCGGCGGCCGGCACGTCAGCCAAGACGTCCTCGCGGGCCGCCTCAGCCTTGGCGATGTCGCGAGCGGCGATGACGACGGCTGCTCCCTTGTACGCGAGGGACCTGGCTGTCTCGAGACCCAAGCCGGCGTTGCCGCCCGTTACGACGGCGCGTCTACCCGACGCGTCGGGCAACTGGCCGAGGTAACCGAGTACTGTCTCCGAGACCGCCATCCGACTCAAGGTAACCGGCGCTGAAGACCTCGCCCAAGTCCTACTCGGGCACGTTCAGCCAGACGTATGCCCAACCGAGCCCATTGGAGTTCGAACAGGTGCCGTCGCCGGTCCAATCGATGTCTATGGCGTCTAGGCCAGTGTCGAAGATGCCGGGCCCGAGCCGGACAGGCTGGCGCGACCCATCGGCACCGACCAGCGCGGCCGTGACCCGGTACGGCCCGACAGGCAGGTCGTAGATGTCGTACTCGCGCGCCGGGTCGATAGTTCGGATGAACGGTGCCACTGCGGAACCGTCGATCCTCGGGCCGGTGGGGGTGAAGGTGAACTCCAGACGCCCGCGGCCGCCGTAGGCGTTGGTGTTCATCACGCGCAGCATGCCGCCGAAGTACTCGTTCAGGCTGCGGAGGTCCTCAATAGGACCAGTCAGTTGCCACCGGAAGTTGCGCACTGCGCCGGCCGTGGGCACGAACGCGTCGTAATCCACCGGAGACTCCATGCCGAGGCGCAGGCATACTTGCCGACCGCCGTACTGGACGTACGCCCAGGCCTTGGCGTTGTACGGGACGTCGATGAGGCTGGAGGCTACGTACCTGCCCTGCGAGTCGGTGCGAACCTCTACCGGCCCCGTGGTCAGAGCGGGCTGGATCCACACGCGGGAGCCGGAGATGGGCCGACCCTGCGTGTCGACGACGGTGCCCGTCACCGTTCTGGGCTGGGGCGCCGGCAGAGCCGGAGATTGCGCAGCGTTGCCCTGCGCCCCGCCCAGACTGGGCTGCGCGGGCGCCTGCGCCGGCGGCGTGCCGCCCGCTGCCGGCACGCCCTTGGCCGGGCCGGCGGCTGCCTGCTCGGGCGCCGACAGGCTCAGGCTGTAGCCGCCTGCCTCGCCCGGTCTCGCGCTGGTCACCACGACCGTGTAGCTCCCAGTCACCGGCAGGCGGTACTCCACGCGCACGTTCAGACCGAAGCCCTCGCTGTCGTCCTCCTGGAACAGGACGTTGTCGGCCTGGTCGAGGACGATGAGGTACGGGTCGAACGCCGACGAAGTGATCTCGATGAGCACCGCGTCGCCGGCGTTGCCCTGGAACGTGATCCGGTCGAAGTACTCACCGGACGCCAACTGGCTGTCGCCTGGACCTAGCGAACTGGCACCGGCCGAGGCGTGGGTGAGGAGAGAGGCGAGGAGAACGACCGCGAGGACACTCAGCCGCCGCCGTGAAGACCTGGGAGCCGGCCGCCTTATGGCCAACCTAGTTGTGGGCACGGCGCGGATTCTACTGCCGCGCATGGCTCGCCGGGGTGAGTGCTCCAACGTCGAGCCCCAGGCCTGGGCTGACTCTCGGCTACCCGGTTCGGCGCCGGACGCCGGTTATCTTCGCCCGATGGCCGTTCCGCTCTCCGTTCTCGACTTGGTCCCCGTCCCACCCAACGGCACGGGGGAGGATGCGTTCGCGAACAGCGTCCAATTGGCGCAGCTCGCCGAGGAGTTGGGCTACCGCCGCTACTGGGTCGCCGAGCACCACAACACGCAGGCGTTCGCCGCCATGGCCACGTCCGTGCTCATCGGGATGATCGCCCGTGAGACCACGCGCATCCGCGTCGGGTCCGGCGGGATCATGTTGCCCAACCACTCCCCGCTCAAGATCGCCGAGGACTTCCTGACCCTGGAGGCCCTCTTCCCCGGCCGGATCGACCTGGGTCTGGGCCGCGCCCCAGGCACCGACCAGATCACGGCGCTCGCCCTCCGGCGCAGCACGGAGTTGCTGGCGGCCGACGACTTCCCTCAGCAGGTCGAGATGCTAAGGGCGTACGCCGGCGAGTCGAGCTTCCTCGACGAGCATCCTCTGGGTCGGGTCAAGGCCACGCTTCGCGGAACGAAGCTCCCGCCGCTGTGGATCCTCGGCTCGAGCACGTTCGGGGCTCAGCTGGCCGCCGCGACTGGTCGCGGATACTCGTTCGCCTTCCACTTCAGCCCCGACGCAGCGGTTCCCGCGCTACGCGCTTACCGCGATGGATTCCAGCCGTCGGAGGGCATGGCACAGCCTTACGCGATCCTCGGCGTGGCGGTCATCGCGGCGGAGACCGAGGAGCGCGCCGAGGAGCTGGCACGCGCCCACGACCTGTTGTGGCTGAGGATCCGCCGGAACGAGCGCTTCCCGTTGCCCACGGCGGAGGAGGCGGCAGCGTACAACTTCACGGCCGAGGAGGATGTCGCGGCTCAGGCGTCGCGACGCATGCTCGTCTGGGGCACTCCCGACCGCGTGAGGGAGCGCCTGCTCGAGCTGAAGGAGCAGCTCGTCGTGGACGAGTTCATCGTCACCAGCCACATCGCCTCACACGAGGAGCGGAAGAAGTCCTACCGACTCCTGGCGGAGGCGATGGCCTGAAGCGGTCCGAGGCGGCCAACCCGTGACGCCTGCTCAGGTCGTGGCAGCCCCCGCCGCGGCGATGACGCCAACCTCCGTCGCCGCCGGCGCGGGGGTGCGCAGGTCCTTCATCGCGGTCTGGTCCATGCCCTGGAAGCGCGGCAGGTCGACCATGTTCATGCGCATCATCCGCTCGGTCATGCGGCTCATGAACACTCGGTTCAGTTCCGGGTCGGACATCATCTTCCGCAGGGTAGGGGCGGGTACCTCGAGCAGCACCGTCGGCTCCTCGGCGACCACGTTGGCGGTGCGGGTGGCGCCGGTGAGCGCCGCGATCTCGCCGAAGAAGTCGCCGGCGTTGAGGGTCTCCAGCGGGCGGTAGCCGCCCTCCTCGTCCCAACCCGCGACCACGCGGCCCGAGATGATGAAGTACCCGGCGTCGCTCTTGTCGCCGCGGCGCAGCACCGTGGTGCCCGTGTCCGCCTCGGCCACCAGGGTGTGCGCGGCCAGGTCGGCCATCTGAGTCCTGTCGAGGCGGGCGAGGCTGGGGTTGCGTTCGGCCAGGGCAAGGAAGTCGCCCACGGTGGCCGCCCTCGCTCCAGACAATCCCGCGGCGGTGCGTGCGCCGCGCAGCAGGGAGACGGCGCGGCGCCATTCGGCCGCTGGCAGGCCCAGGCCGGGAAGCACTGCCGCCACCAGTCCGAGGGCGAGCGTGCCTATCGAGGCCGCCGCGAAGACGATGCGCACATCGATGATGTCGGCCAACCCCGCCAGTCCCATCCCGGCCAGGAAGAAGACGTCGCGCACGACGAAGAAGACGCTGTTCACGCGGCCGCGCACCTCACGCGTCGTGTTGCGCTGCACGAGCAGGCGCCGCGCGATGCCGGCCGGCGCGTTGAAGAAGCCGGAGACCGCGATGATCGCCACGGCGAACGGTATCGACGTAGTGAAGGCGTAGATGGCGCCGAGGACCCCGCCGCCCACCAGGCTGATGACGATCCACTGCCCCTCACGCAGACGTCCGGCCACCGCCGCCATCGCGAAGCTGCCGATGATGAAGCCCACCGAGGTAAGAGCCTCTTGGAGGCCGTATACGAACTCGGTGGCGTGCAGGGCGCGTTCGGCGAACGGCAACAGGAGGACGTTCCAGGCGCCGATGGTGATGGCCGAGCCCACGCCCAACCACAACAGCGACCGCAGGATCTCGTTGCTCCAGAGGAAGCGCGCGCCGTGCCGCAGGTTCTCGAGAACGACCTTGACACTCGTCTCTTCATGCGCGCCCAGCGGGTCCACCTTGACGCCGAAGATGAAGACGGCGGCGAGGAGGAAGGTGGCCGCGTCGATGTAGAAGGCCCACTCGATGGGGAAGCTGCTCGCCAGCAGGCCGGCGGCGGCGAACCCGATCGCTGTGGATCCGAACGAGCTGATGGCGATGAAGGAGTTCGCGGCGGCGAGCTCCTCGTCGCTGGCGATCTCCGGCAGCACGCTCTCATGCGCCGGATCGAAGAACTGTGCCACGCCTGCGCTGATCGCGACTATCAGGTAGAGCCAGACGAGGCCGAGGTCCACCAGGAAGGGGATCGAGAAGACCATGGCCGCGCGGATGAGATGCGACACCCACATGATCCGCTTGCGGTCGTAACGGTCGACGAACACGCCGGCGATGAGCCCGAGTAGCAGCGTGGGCAGCGCGGTGGCCATCAACATCAGGCCGACGCTGAGAGCGCTGCCGGTGATGCGGAACACGAGGATGCCTGCAGCGAGAGATGTGAGCGCGTCCCCGGCCGTCGAGACGAGTTGAGCGCTCCACAGCAGTGTGAAGGAACGCTTCTTGAACACAGCGAACATCGACGGCTTCGAAGCAGTACTGGTCACGCCATACCCTCCATCGCCAGTGGGGCGGTACCACACGAACCCGCGGTGAGCCTGCCCCCGCCATCACCGCTCCGGATCCCGCCGCTACGCTTCTCTACGTCCCAGGGAGAAGCCATATCGATTACCTGACTGGCGGCATGATTACATGAAACGCGCGGTCTACGCCCGTTTTGGCTGAGCGGCCCCGCAGCGGCCATGCCTCGCTTCACGACGCCCACGGCTGGGCGTGACCCACCGTGCTAGCATCCTCGCCAACATCCAGACAGCCCGGTCGCACACGCGTCCTTTCGTAGACCAACGGGCTCGCGGAAGGGGCATTGGCGATGTACCTACGCATCGGTGTGCTGCTTGTCGTTTGCCTTCTCGCCGGTCATGTCGTGGCGCTCGATGCGCGCTACGAGGAGATGGTCGAACAGATCGAGGACGAGGTCGAGGACTCCGCCGAGCGGGAGGCGTTCATCGAGGCCGTCTCCGAGTACATCGAGGAACGCGACGAGGCGCTCCTCGCGCTCGTGGAGCTCATCAAGGAAGAGGACGACGACGTCGAGTCGGCCTGGCTGAGCATCATCTCGGACCTTAGAGACCTCCCGGTCCTCTCCGACGCCGACGACGACCTGACCTCCGACGCCGCCCTGGAACTGTGGGACACGTTCATGGAGGAAGAGGAGGAGTGGGTCTCGGCCCTCATCGATCTGGAGACCGCCGCCTACCACGACGACCTGGTGGCGCTGCGCATCAGGCTCCAGAACATGACCGTGCTGCTGGACCAGAAGTGGGACGGCCTGCTCAACGATGACGGTCAGCTGGACCAACGTGAACTGCGAGTGATGGCCGACATCTACGCGATCCTCGCCAGGCTCGCGCAGGAGAGCGACGGACAACGACAGCGGGTGCGTAACTCGATCCAGATCGTCGCCGAGTTGCTCGGGACCGTGGACGTCATATCCGGGGCGGTACCCAGCGACGTGGCCAACGCCATCAACCAGGCCATCGGCATCATCGCGGAGACCGTGAAGACCTACAACGGCTACATGACCGCTGTAGAGGAGCTGCGCCCGCAGATGCGCGAGTTGGCGGGCCAGGAGCTGGGGCTGCTGGTCATCTTCAACGAGACGCGGCGCGACACCCAGCTGTTCGTGGACGAGAACGGCTATCCGGTCATGAAGGAGCTCTACGACGACGCCGAGGCCGAGCTGGAGCGCTTCGAGGGCGTGGGCACGAGCGGCCAGCGAGAAGACGCCGGGGTCATCGTCGGCCTGATCATCGATGCGCTGGAAGACCGCCTGGCCGAGGGCGGCGACATCTTCAACGCCTTCGTGAAGAAGCACGAACTCAAGTTCTTCGGGCCGGTGGGTCCAGACATCCGGGAGCACCTCGTCGACACCAAGGTCTGGCTGGAACAGGCGGATAGCTTGACGGACCTCGACCTGGAGCGCGTGCTCAGCACTTGGCGCTCGGACGCGAACGGCTTCTTCGGGGTGTCGCTCTCCGGCTCCGGGATCACCGACTACGAGCGCGAGTTCCTCGAGGACTCGCTGAGCGCCGACCTGGAGGACCTGCAGGAGGCGATCGACGAGGCCGGCCACGCGTTCTCCACCCAAAACCTGCTCCTCATCGCGGACCGACGCGAGCTCGAGGAGGGCATCGAGTAGTGGCGCCGGTCCGACGCGCTCTGGCGGGGCTTCTCGTGGTGGCGACCGCAGCGATGGCCCAACCGCCAGCCGAGTTCCGCCTGGTAGGACCGACCGACGAGACCGAGAGGATCACCGGCATCTACTGCGAGAGCGTGGACGCGTGCGTCGTCACGGCGGAAGCGGGATTCGGCGAAGGGCACCTGTACGCGACGGACGGGCACGACGTCACGGCCACCTTGCTCACGTCCGACAGCGCGCTGGGCGAGGTGTTCGGGCTCATTGGCGCGCCGGACCTGATGGGCTTCACCAAGGTGGGCGACACGCTGTACGTGAACGTGGCCGGGGCCGCTGGGGCCTTGTTGAGGGCGGAGGGCGACGTCACCTCGGCGGACTCTTGGACTTCCTCTACCTTGGGTGCCCCTGACGGTCGGGACACGTTCGGCGGCAACCAGCAGGTGGGCCTGGGCACGGACGGCTCGGTATGGCTGCTGTTCACGCGAGGCATGATCTACACGGCCGACGACGGGCCCGCACCCGGCACGGTCTGGTACGAGACGTGGGCTCCCACACCCCCCGGTGAGGTGCCTGGCGATATCGGCCAGCGCGCCCGTACGGACCCGACGCTGTACATCGCCAGCCCGTCGTTCGGCGTCTCTCCCGCGCTCACGCAGATGGCCTACGTCGCACCGGACCTGTCGCTGGTCATCTACCCTGCCGGCGCCCGTAACCAGATGGGCACCGCCGAGCCCGGCATCTGCGTGTCGACCGACGGCGGCCAGCTCTTCCACCACGTGCGGTTCCCGGACGTGGAAGGCGACCTGGGCCCGCTGGGCGTCACCTGCCTGGGGGATGTCTGCCTGGCGTACGGTGGCCTCGAGAACGAACCGACGTCCACGTACATCTACGTCACGCACGACGCCAGCGCCGGCGCCGGCGCCACCTGGACGCGTGCGCAGTTGCCGAGGCTGAGGGAAGACGCGCGCTTCAGAGCGGCCGCGCTCACCGCTGACGGACAGGTGGCCTGGGTCGTGGGCGCCGTGGGCTCCGCCGCACCGCTCGCCTTGATGACCGAGGACGGCGGAGTGACCTGGACCGATGTCTCCGGCCTGGTCCGGGCGCAAGCGCCCGAGACCAGGCTTCACTCCGTTCACTTGTTCGACGAGTCGCACGTGTGGATCGGCGGCGAGAACGGGCTGCTGCTGTCGGGCGGGTACTAGCGCTTCGGGTGCCGGGGTGGCCAGGAAGGGCCGCCCCTAGGCTATCCGGACTGCAACCGCTCCAGCAGCGCGTCCAGAGCGCTGTGGCTCTGCGCCATGCCGGCCTCGGCTCCTGCCGCTGCCATGCCGTCGGCCTCCTCCTTGCTGAAGAACAGTGAGGTTATCCGAACGCGCGTCGCCTTGCCGGCGTCTTCATCGAAGAGCTCGGTCGTGTTTATCACCGGGTAGCCGGGCATGCCGTCCCACTCGAACGTCTGCGATATCAGCGACTTGGGCGTGACCTCCCTGAACCGGCCTTCGAAGCCGGCGCTGCCACCCTCGTAGTGCTCGACCACACGCCAGTGGCCACCCTTCTCGAACTCGAAGCGCTCGACGTCGAGCGGGTTGCCCCTGCCCCACCACTGCTTCAGGAGCTCGGGCTCCGAGTAGGCGCGCCACACCAGGTCGCGGGGCGCCTGGAAGACCCTCTCCACCTGGATGGTGCGCTCGTCGAGCTGCTGGCTGGTGTGCTTGTACGTCGTTCCCTGGGTGGTCATGCTTCCTCCTTGAGGCGTTCGAGAAGCTCGCCGAGGTGGTCTAAGCGTTCCTCGAGGGTGCGCTGGTAGCCCGCGATCCAAGCTGCTTCCTGCTCCAGGCGCCTCGGCCCAAGCGTGCAGAGGCGCGTCCTGCCCTCCTTGCGGGTACTCACCAGGCCGACGGACTCCAGCACTCGCACGTGTTTCTTCGTGCCGGTCAGGGAGATCCCGGCCTGCCGCGCCAGCTCCGTGATGCTGGCGTCCCGCCGCGTGAGCCGTTCTAGGAAGCCGATGCGGGTCGAGTCCGCCAACGCCGCGAACGTCTCGTGGAGTGGGGCGCCGGGTCCCGTTCCCTGATACTGAACCATATGGTTCACTTTAGACATGGACAAGAGTTCCGTCAAGGCCTCCCGGGCGGCTACCATGCGGGGCGATCCAACGAGTCAGGAGCGTGCGCCCCTATGTCCGCCGAGGCCGATCTCGACCAAGCTCCGGACCCGCCAGAACACGGGTCGGAGACCACGCCGCTCATGCTCGCGGCAGGTTCCTCACGCGTCACCTTGCGCGAGATCACGGAGGACACCGTCATCGACGTGATCCGGCTCAAGGTCGCGCCGGACCAGGAACGGTTCGTGTCTCCCAACGCGGTCTCGTTGTCGCAAGCGTTGTTCTCCCGAACGGCCTGGTACCGCGCGATCTATCTCGATGAGACGCCGGTAGGGTTCGTGATGCTCTCCGA
>JBDZWC010000094.1:0-12030 GCA_040256005.1 Deinococcaceae bacterium
GTGGGGCCCGAGGAGGCGGGGCGCTTCCACTCGCACATGCTCTTCGAGATGGCACACATGGCCACCGAGGACGGCCTGGTCATGCAGCTGCACCTCGGCAGCCTGCGCAACCACCACCAGCGCGTGATGGAGCGCTTCGGTCCCGACATGGGCGCAGACGTCCCCGTGGCGGTCGACCTCACCCGCGGTCTGCAGCCGCTGCTCAACGCCTTCGGGCACGACCAGCGGTTCCGCCTCGTCGTGTACACGCTCGACGAGTCCACCTACGGCAGGGAGCTCGCCCCGCTCGCCGGCCACTACCCCGCGCTGCGCTTGGGCGGGCCCTGGTGGTTCCACGACTCCGTGCACGGCATCGAGAGATACCTGGCTGCCACGGCCGAGACCGCCGGCTTCCACAAGCTGGCCGGCTTCGTGGACGACGCGCGCTCGCTGCCCACGCTGCGTGCGCGTCACGACGTGTGGCGGCGCGTGACCTGTGACTGGCTGGCTCGGCTCGAGCTGCGCGGCTTGCTGGACGCGGAGTCCGCGCCACGGCTCGCCAACTGGCTGGCCTACGGGGCCGCGAAGGACGCCTTCCGCGTCCCCAGCCGCGCGGCGGCCGCCGCTGGGTGAGCCGGTAGACCCCTGCGGCCCGGGGCTCGCTAGGCCCCCGCCGCCTCCAGCGCACGCGCCAGTTCCTCGACGACCCTCTCCTGCACCTCACGGCCCATCTCCGGCCAGATGGGCAGGCTCAGCACCTCGGCCGCGAGCCGCTCCGTCACCGGCAGGGCCGGGTGCTTGCCGGCGTAGACGGGTAGGAGGTGCTGGGGGACCGGGTAGTAGACCATCGTCGCCACGCCGGCCCCAGCCATGAGCGACTGAACCCTGTCGCGGTCCGCTCCCGGCAGCCTGAGCGTGTACTGGTGGAACACGTGGCCGGCGCTCACCTCGGGTGCGACCACGCCCGGCACGCCTCGCAGCAGCTCCCCGTAGTACTCGGCCACCTGGCGCCGACGGCTGTTCCACTCCTCGATCAGGGGCAGCTTCACGCGCAGGATCGCCGCCTGCAACGCATCCAGCCGGCTGTTGTACCCCAGGACCTCGTTGCGGTAGCGCTCCTCCGAGCCGTGGTTCCGCAGCCTCCGCGCTGTCCGGGCGATCTCCTGCGAGCTGGTCACGAGCAGGCCGCCGTCGCCGTAGGCCCCCAGGTTCTTGCTCGGGAAGAAGGAGAAGGCGCCCACGGCACCGAGCGTCCCGGTCTGCCGGCCCTGCCAGGTGGCGCCGAACGACTGGGCGCAGTCCTCGACCAGGTGCAGGTCGAGCTCCTCGGTGAGCTCGAGGAGCGGTGTCATGCTCGCCGGCCGACCGTAGAGGTGGACGGGCATGACGGCCTTGGTCCTCGCCGTCACGGCCGCTGGGGCCAACCTTGGGTCCAGGTTGAAGCTCTCTTCCTCGACGTCGACGAACACGGGTGTGGCGCCTACCGAGGAGATGGACTCGGCGGTCGCGAAGAAGCTGAACGAGGTCGTGATGACCTGGTCGCCGGGGCCGATGCCCAGCGCGCGCAGGGCTATGACGAGGGCGTCGGTGCCCGAGTTGAGACCCACCGCGTGCGGCACGCCGAGGTACTCCGCCACCTCCGCCTCGAACGCCTCGACCTCCGGCCCTCCGATGAAGCGGCCCGAGCGCAGGACGCGCTCTGTGGCGGCGGAGAGCTCCGGCCAGAGGGACTGCACCTGCGCGGTGAGGTCGAGC
Organism: Deinococcaceae bacterium; assembly: GCA_040256005.1. Lineage (GTDB taxonomy): Bacteria > Deinococcota > Deinococci > Deinococcales > Trueperaceae > DASRWD01. Next base: position 1,735 of record JBDZWC010000094.1, read on the forward strand.
ATGGGGACGGGTTCGCGGTCGCCCTTGGTCACGCTGCCATGTTCGCCCGTCCGGCGTGCTTCGGCAAAGCTTTACCCTGAGGGGAGAAGAAGCCCCAGGCGGAGGGCGAGCGGCCACGCACGAGGGGCCCGGTCACCACCCCGCCGGTAGACGACCCGAGGAGGCCAACCATGAGCACCACGCTTGACATCGCGACCCGGTACCAGGGCGCGGCCACGGGCAGCGGCGCCACGTACGACGTGAAGAGCCCAGCGACCGGGGAGGTCGTGGCGAGCGTCGCCGATAGCGGAGCCGCCGAGGCGCAGCGCGCCGCCGACGCCGCCAGCCGCGCGTTCGAGACGTGGCGCAGGACGACGGCGTTCGAGCGTTCGGCCGTGCTGGAGCGCTGGGCCGACCTGCTGATGGAGAACCAGGAGGACCTGGCCCGCGCCATGACGCTCGAGATGGGCAAGCCCATCAGGGAGTCGCGCGGCGAGGTGGCCTACGGCGCGGGCTTCGTCAAGTGGTACGCCGAGGAGGCCAAGCGGATCGCCGGCGAGACTGTCGCGAGCCAGTTCGAGCACAAGCGGCTCTTCGCGATCAAGCAGCCGGTTGGACCGGTGTACGCCGTGACGCCCTGGAACTTCCCGCTAGCCATGGTCACGCGCAAGGCCGCACCCGCCCTGGCTGCCGGCTGCACGTTCGTGCTCAAGCCTGCCGAGCAGAGCCCGCTGACCGCCCTCCTATCGGCCGAGCTGTGGACCGAAGCCGGCGGCCCGGAAGGCACGCTGCAGGTGATCACCACCAGCGACCCGGTGCCTGTTTCCAAGGTGCTGATGGCCGACCCGCGTATCGCGAAGATCACGTTCACCGGCTCTACCGAGGTGGGGCGCATCCTCTACCGGCAGGCCGCGGATACCGTGAAGCGCATCTCGCTGGAGCTGGGCGGGCACGCTCCGCTCATCGTCTTCGACGACGCGGACCTGGACGTGGCTGTCAAGCAGGCCGTCGCGTGCAAGTACCGCAACGCGGGTCAGACCTGCGTCTGCACGAACCGAATCTACGTTCAGTCCGGAGTTGCGGACGAGTTCACGCGCCGCTTCTCCGAGGCGAGCAGCGCGTTGGTCGTCGGCGACCCTTTGGACGACACTACGGACATCGGGCCGCTCGTCGACGAGCAAGGTCTCGCGAAGGTCAAGGCGCATATGGAGGACGCTTTAGCCAAGGGAGCGCGCGTCGTGACTGGCGGCGGGGCCCTGGACGGGCTGTACTTCCAGCCGACGGTCCTATCGGGCGTCACGGACGACATGCTGATGATGCAGGAGGAAACTTTCGGGCCGGTCGCGCCCGTCATCTCCTTCGACGATGAAGCCGACGCCGTTCGTATGGCGAACGACTCTCCGTACGGCCTCGCCGCCTACCTGTTCACGAACGATCTCTCACGTGCCTGGCGGGTGGCCGAGGAGCTGGACTACGGCATCGTGGGCGTCAACGACGGGGTGCCAAGCACGCCACAGGCGCCGTTCGGTGGGGTCAAACAGTCGGGCATCGGGCGAGAAGGTGGGCACTGGGGGTTGGAGGAGTACCTCGAGGTCAAGTACGTGTCTATGGGGTTGCGGTAAGGACCCGCCAGACAGCTGCAGGGCAGCTTCCAACCGGGCTTGCGCTCCAGGTCTCGAGCACCTTCTCTGTGTCGATATCGAGATGGACGAGCCTCTGAAGGAGTAACGTTCTTAGCAGACATGAGCCCAGAGCGCAGTGGCTTGGATGGCGGTCGAAGGAGCCTTTCTGGTGCTGCCACGGACGTCCTTCGCGAAGCCGGCCGGAGACTATACCTCTGGGTAGCGACTAATGCTGACCGCACAGGTCTAGGGCATTCGGTGGGCCGCCGGACGCGAGACGCAGGCCGATACTGGTCCGCACCGAGATCCGAGAAGTGGCAGAACGACTCGCACTGGCGCGGGGCAGGGGCATTCGAAACGGACGACGACTGGCTTGCCATCGGCCGCGAGCACGTCGTTATGGCTAGGCGGCTAGCCCCGCAGGTGTTCGCGGTCGACCGCAAGCCGCGCGTCGTGGAGTGGGGCGTGGGTGGCGGAGCCAACGCTGTAGCGTTCGCGCCGCTAGCGAGTGAGTTCATCGCGGTCGACATCGTCCAAGCGAGCTTGGACGAGGCCCGCCGCCAAGTAAGTGCAGCCTGTTCGACTCCGTTCAGGTCATGCCTCGTCGACATCAACGATCCCGAGTCCGTCATGACCACAGTCCAGGGCCGGTTCGATCTGTTCCTGTGCTTCTACGTCTTCGAACTACTGCCTTCCGAGGACTACGGTTTGCGGCTGCTCAAGATCGCGTTCGATCTGCTAGAACCCGGTGGGGTCGCCCTTGTACAGATCAAGTACGCGACGAAGGACCCGTTGACGAGGTCGCGAGGCCTCGACTACCGCCGCAACCTAGCCAGCATGACCACTTACCCGATCGACGAGTTTTGGCTTCACGCCGTGCGCATCGGCTTCAGTCCCCTGGCGATCGCTTTGGTGCCCGAGAACCGGCTCGATCGACGCTATGCGTACTTCGCCCTCGAAAGGCCACGCGACTTCGAGCGGGACGCTCGCGGAGAGTGATTCTACGCTCGCAGTAGAACCGCGATCTGCTCGCGGATGGCTATCTCGACAGTGCGGTAGGCCTGCTTGGGCGCATCCGTCCACTCTGCTGCCGCCAAGATCTCTTCGTCGGTACCCATCTCACGGAGCTTACTGACGACTCTCCGGGCCGTGCCGGCGATGCTTCCACCTCGCCAACCGGTATCGGCACACAGGTAGTGAAGCGGGTCCGCTAGGCGGGGGCCGAACCTTGCGTTGTCCCAATCGATTAGCCACACGCGACCATCAGCGCCCACCCTCAAGTTCCTTGGTGTGAAGTCTGAATGGCAAACCACGGCGTTGGTCAATGTGGGCGGCGCCACGAGCAGATCCGAGGTGCGCTCTTGGAACTCTCTGATAACAGTCAGCCAACGCCGGTCGTGAGGGGGCAGCGGCCAATGAGCTCCTTCGATTGCTTCGCTGAACCGGAAATTGACCGATCGGAACGCGTCGGAGACGAAGACCCTAGGCGCCTGCCACCCTGCGCTTGGGCCCTCTAGCCGCTGATCGATCCCATGCACCAGATCGGTTACCGGTCGCGGTGTCTGTTTTACGAACCCGGCCGACCTGAAGCTGTCACTCATCACTAGCGCGGCGGTACGGCCGTTCGGAGGCAGCCGGAACGCGACGGCCGTTACCTTGCCGATGATGGGTGCCACGACCTCCTGTAGTAGACCCTTCCACCAATCTAGGTTGATGCCGGCCTGGCGCTGCAGAGAAGATGGCAGCGCGCTCGCCAAACCGATCTGGAAGGCCGCCCGACTGACGGCTAACGCGAGGCGTTGCCGCGGCAAGACAGCTTCGTACAGGGCCAAGCTCGAGACTGCCGCTCTCCTCGGGGCCCGGGGTACCAGTAGAAATCCGCTGTTCGGAGGAAACGCACCGTGTGATCGGTTTAGGTCGCTGAGAGCCATCGTTAGTCTCGAGCCGTCCTAAACTGGACCGCTCGTGGTGCGCCGCTCGTCTCAGCAGAGTAGGCCAACGCTGCCACCTATTCTGATCCTGGGGACAGCCAAGCAACGGCGGCATCGAATAGAGCAACGCCATCGCGAGTCAGGTGCCGATAAGTGTCGTCGTAGAGACCGAAGTAGATACGTCGACCTGCCGCGTCCGTGCCGTCCGCGAGGGTGGCTCCGGCGGGGTAGGCGTACATCGCGTAGCGGCCGTCGCTCCCATCGCTTCCGTAACGGGCTATGGGAATCGCACCAGGACCAAGCTCTCCAGCTGGGGCGTAAGTGATCTCACCCGCGATCATGAGTACCTGTAGCGGCCCCTCGTGTCCTGCCCGGAGTTCGTCTGCACTGTCTGCGGCGTCGAAGAAGAAATGCGTGCCCGTAGCGTGCCAAGTCGTGCCAGCCTCCCCCGAGTTATCGATGGTCGCCATCATCGACAGCATCTGTTGGTTGTCCTCCCAGAACAGGACACCTGCAGCCATTGGCTTTAGCGCTGCCCCCACGACGTCCGATTGAACTGTCTTACTCATGACTATGAGGTCGAACCGTTCTGGGACGACGGTCCCAACCTGGCTATCCACCAAGACCGTCACCTCGTAGCCGAGTGCTCTCAGTCTGGAGCGCACCGCCCACTCGGACGCGTTGAGAATGCTCTGTTCTTCCCCAACAAGCAGGAGCGCGTTGGAGTGGAACCAGGGCTCTGCTCCGAGCAACCAGATCACCGACGCATCGAAGATATCCCAAGCCGGGCCCACGAACTCCTCGTATGCGCCGACCCTGGCTCCAAACCCGACCCGGCGAGCGGGGGCCGTCCCGATCGTGAGCTGGGCGCCCTGCTCGAACGTGAAGACGATCACTTGGTCTTCGGCATCGCCGGCGGCCGCCACGGGAAGACCGCCTGCTGCGAGGCCGGTGACGTAACGCAACGACTGCCCTGAGTCGAACGCGGTATGTGTACCTCGCGGCCATCCGCCAGAGACCGGCGAGGAGGCGTCGAGCACAGTGATATCGGTGAGGGGCGCGGTGTCCCCGCTTTCACCCGAAAGCAACATGTCGTCCCACAGGTTGTCGTGCATCACAAGCACGGGGATGGCCTCGTCCTGGAAACGGGGTCCGATCACGTGAGACGACGAAGACTGGGACACGATGATCAGGTCGGTATCTGCTACGTCCGGTAACGAGTCGTCCGACGTAACTATCACCTCGAGGTTCATCCCGGTTCGGAGATGGTCTACGAGCCTCAAGTCTCCACCGCCCAAGTCCAAGCTGTCACCCACGACGAACAGCACTCGAGCCCCGCTCCACGGGTCAGGTCTTTGCGGGCCGTCGGGTGTGTTCGCAGCGCAGGCTGCGAGTAGGGCGAACGAGCCCAGTATCGTTCGTGCCAGACGCTTCACGAGTCTGGTTGGCCCCTGGCTCTGCGCGTTGGGGTCGCATCTGTGAGCGCCTCGTTCGACAGCTCCCGGGCCGCTGCTACCATCGAATGCAGTGAGCCTCCAGTTCGCATATAGGCCACAATGGTCGCACAATCGGCCCTCGCGAAGTACCAATGTCACAGGACAGGTGGGCCGTTAGCCGATGAACGTGATTCGTCGAGGGTTTGCCCTGGTCCGGCGCTTCAAAAGGATGAACTGGGCGCTCGCCGACCAAGCCGTCATAAGCCTCGCGAACTTCGTCACCGTGTACCTGCTCGCATTGTCGATGCCGGTCGAAGACTTCGGCATCTTCTCCCTGCTGTTTACGGCGTTGATGGTCGCGGTGGCGCTACAAAACGCCCTGATCTCTCAACCGCACAACGTGTTGGGCGCCAAACTGGGACGCGAGGAGTACATCGGCTTCACAAGCGCCCTGGCGCTGTTCCAGGTGATCCTAGCGTTTGCGGCCTGCGTATCAGTCGCGTCCGTGGGAGCTGTGATTTCAATCGTGGCGGACCAACCGATCGGAGGCACGATAGTCCTTCTCGGCATGGTCTCCGCACCGTGGATGCTGCAGGAGTTCGTACGTAGGACCTTCTACACCCGGAGTGATACTCGAGCGGCGTTCGTGAACGACGTGCTGTGCTACGGACTGCAGGTCCTTGGAGTCGGCCTCCTCATGCTCCGGGAAGCGACCACAACAGAGAGCGCGCTCCTCGTCATGGGGGGATCGTCGCTCGTCGCGAGTGGACTCGGAGCGTGGCAACTGCGTGGCGTGATCGCGATGTCTCGAAGCACATACAGAGCAGGCCTTCTCGCAGACGTCTGGCGACGCAATTGGGGTTTCGGTCGATGGCTGACTGCTCGCGCCGCCGTGGAGTGGTTCCGAGCCCACGGCCATACCTGGTTGCTGGCTGCGATGTTAGGTCCGGCAGCAGTTGGCGCGTACCGGGCGGCGTACAACCTCGCCAACGTACTGAACCCGTTGGCCCTGGCGGTACAGGCTTACGTGCCTTCCCGGGCGGGCGCCGTGTTCGCGAGCGGCGGGGTGCCAGCGTTACGGCACTGGATGTCGAGGAACTTCATCATCGCGGGGTCGTTGTACGCCTTGGTCGTGCTTGCGGTGATCGTTGCTGCCGGACCCTTGCTCGAGTTGTTCTACGCGGGCAGGTTCGCAGACGTCACGCCATATCTGAAGTGGGTGCTGATCATCAGCGCGGTAGAGAAGCTGCTTCGTAAGTTCCGGTACTTCCCGGGCTCCGTATTGCTCGTGATGGAGCGCACCCGCGAGCTGTTCCTGTACGACCTCGTCTCGATGGCCATCCTCTTGGGAGCCGGCGTCGCGCTCATTGGGGCGTTCGACATCCTGGGTGCGCCTCTGGCCAAGCTTGCGGCAGCGGCAACGGTGCTATGCGCCGTCGCCTGGCATGCGCGCGGCTTGTTGTCGATTCATAAGCCCACCGAGGGACCTCTGATCGAGGCGACCGGACCTTGAACGCTGCCGTCACCCAGCGCCTGTCGCAGTCAACCAGCCAGGAGGACCTTGCGGGCGTAGAAGCCTTCAGCGTACCCGGAGCGTGCCCGGCACTCCATACCGCGTAGTCGCATCAACCCACGGAACACGCCGTCGTCGTACCAGTCCTTGCCGTGTTGGCTCGCGAAGTGCGCCTCGAGATGCGCCAGCTTGCGCTCCGCCACCTCGGCCTCAAGCGGCACGTATAAGTTAGGCGTTCCCAGGTCGCCGTCCCACTTAGGCACTTCATACTCAAGTACAAGGTGGTCTCGCCAGAGGTTCCACGTGATGTCGCTGACCATCCTGTGGTCCTGGTGGCGATCGTCCCTGTAATGCGTGATGACAAGGTCCGGTTCAGTACTCAGGCTGGAGCGGACCTCCTCGAAAGCCTCCTTGGCCGCGGCGCCGAGACGATCGAAGTAGCTTTCGCGTAGACCGAGGGCTCTCACGTCCACTGTGGCTCGGCCGGCCAGAAGCGTCCGGGCGCTTTCGAACGCCTCTTGTGAACGGGTCTCGTCTGCAGATGCGACGACCCAGGTTACATGGCTTTCGGGACGGGACGCGAGGACCGTCAGCAACGCGCCTGCAGACCCGATCTCTATGTCGTCCGAGTGGGCGCCGAGGCAGAGAACGTTCAGCGGGGTAGCGTCAGACCTACTTCCTAGAACCAGCTCGAGCACAGGTCAGCTTCCGGCCGCGCCAAGGGACTTGTGCTCATCCCTTCGCCACACCTGCCATGGCCCCGGCCCCTGTGAGAGCACGGCGGATAGCCGCATGTGGTCCTTGAACGTGTCGATCGTGGACCAGAACCCGTCGTACATATGGCCGTGAAGGCGACCAGCGCTGATCAGGCGTTCGAAAGGTCCTTCCACCAACTCGTCGCCCGGACGTATGTGATCCAGCACCTCGGGCTCGAGCGTGAAGAAGCCGCCGTTTATGCGAATGGCCTCTCGGATGCTTCGGATCGCCGAAACCTTTCCCGTCGAACCGTCGACCTCCACGTTGTGCAGGCTCAGGTGTGGCCGTACACACATGAAGCTGGCTAGTGCCCGGTGGCGACGGTGTTCTGCCAGAAGTTGCGGAAGGTCGGCATCGGTCAGCGAGTCCGAGTAATTAGCGAAGAACGTCGCGCTAGGGTCCAGGTAGGGCCGAATTGCGACCAGGCGCTCCGCGATGGTGGCGTTCATGCCAGTGTCGACGAACTCGATTTTCCAGTTTCTGATGTCCTGCGAGGTCCCGTCGAACTCGAACGCCCTCCCGCTTTCATGAGCGTACAGAGATTCCTCTAGCGCCGCTTTCACGGCGTCGCCCTTGTAGCCGAGGCACATGATGAAGTCGTTGTGACCGAAGTGGGCGTAGTACCTCATCACGTGCAACACGAGCGGCTCCCCGCCCAGAGGCACTACCGGTTTGGGAATACGGGGCTCATGGTCTCGCAACCTCAACCCGAGTCCGCCACAGAAGAGAACGACTTTCATCTCACACCCCGCTCATCTGTCGCTCAAGGTACGAGGTTGGCTTACCTGTTTGCTATGACGAGTAACCACCCGCATCCAAATGGGAGCAACCGGCGTCTTGAACACTAGAACGTGTGACGCCTGTCCCAGTGCACGTGAAGAGGGCTCATACAGTTGACACCGATGATGGATGTCCTCCCCGCAGACGCGAAGCAAGGTATGTCGGGAGCCGTAGGCAGGTGCCGGGCCTGCAGCGAGCCGCTGCGCGATGTCTTCGTAGACCTGGGCATGCAACCGTTGTGTGAGAGCTACGTAGACGAAGCAGGTCTCTCTAAGCCTGAGATCTTCTATCCGTTGCGCGCGTTCGTATGCCGCAAGTGCCTCCTAGTCCAAGCTCAGGACTTCGCTTCGCCGGAGGAGATCTTCCGGGAGTACGCGTACTTCTCTTCATACTCGACCTCGTGGCTCGAGCACGCTGCCCGGTTCAGTCGCGAGGCGGTGTCGAGAGAGCACCTGGGGCGCGACGCGTTCGTCGTGGAACTGGCCTCGAACGATGGATACCTTCTACGCAACTTCGTACAGATGGGGCTGCGCGTGCTCGGGATCGATCCTGCCGCCAACGTGGCTGAGGCCGCCCGAGCCCAGGGCGTGCCGACCCTTGTCCAGTTCTTCGGGCGTTCGGTCGCCGAGGAGGTGGCGATCCAGCACGGCCAGGCCGACCTGATGGTGGCGAACAACGTCTTGGCCCACGTCCCCGAGATCAACGATTTCGTGGCGGGCGTCGCCACGCTGCTGGCGCCGAACGGTGTTATGAGCTTCGAGTTTCCGCACCTTCTCGAGCTCCTGCGCTACCGGCAGTTCGACACCATCTATCACGAACACTACTCGTATCTGAGCCTTCTGGCTGTCGAGAAGCTCCTCGCTGCGCACGGCCTGGAAGCTGTCGATGTGGAGCGTCTGCCGACACACGGTGGCTCACTTAGGCTGTGGGTCGCTCATCAGGGAACCCGGCGTGTGACCGGCGCGGTGGCAACGTTGCGTGAAGAGGAACGGGCAGACGGCATGCATGACGTCGAGCGCTACACAGGCTTCGCCGCCGAAGTCGCTGCGCTCAAGTGTGACCTTCTCAAGCTTCTCGTGAGTTGGCGAGAGCAAGGCCTCAAGGTGGCAGGCTACGGTGCGCCGGGCAAAGCGAACACGCTGATCAACTACTGTGGGATAGACGTCGACCTGCTGTCCTTCACCGTCGACCGCAACCCCTACAAGCAGGGAAAGTTCCTACCCGGCAGCCACATCCCCATCTACGCCCCAGAAGAGCTGTCAGCCAGGCGCCCGGACATCATCGTCATCCTCCCTTGGAACCTCAAGGACGAGATATCCGAACAGCTCGCCTACACGGCAGAGTGGGGCGCGCGCTTGGCGGTACCTATACCGTCGCCGGGCCTGTTGTGAACGGATGACGCCCGCCTCTCGATCGGTCCCTCGACAGGTGGCCGGCACTCCGGCGACGCGCATGCGGTCGCTTCTGGAACACCTCTACCCGCTCCCTCGCAGCATTACCGGTGACGGCCTGCGCGCGACGCTGGGTGCGCTGCGACGCGAGCTCCCAGATCTGGTCTTGAACGAGGTTCCCAGCGGCACCAGGGTCTTCGACTGGACCGTTCCACCGGAGTGGAACGTCAGAGCCGCGAGGTTGACAGGGCCAGATAACAGGGTGGTGGCTGACTTCGACAAGCACAACCTGATGCTTGTCAACTACAGCGCTCCGTTCGACGGTAGCTTGACTCTCGGGGACCTACAGTCCCACCTTCATAGCTTGCCCGAGCGACCAGAAGTGATTCCGTACGTGACCTCGTACTACGACCGAGGTTGGGGCTTCTGCCTGCCGCACGCCGACCGGGTGCGCCTGGAGCCTGGCGAGTACCGCGTCAGCATCGATACGACCCTAGAGGTCGGCTCGTTGACTTACGCCGAGCTACTGGTGCCTGGCAACTCCACGGACGAGGTGCTCCTCAGCGCACATGTCTGCCACCCGTCGTTGGCTAACGACAACCTAAGCGCCGTGGCAGTGCTCGTCGAACTCGCGCGGTGGCTACAGGAAAGCCGACGCCGACTCTCATACAGGATCCTCTTCGCTCCTGGGACGATCGGTACCATCGCCTTTCTCGCGCGTTCGCCCGAGGCCCGCCAGCGCATCAAGCACGGCCTCGTGCTAGCGGGACTGGGCGACACCGCGGCCCTGACGTACAAGGAGACGCTGTCCGGCGAGGCTTTCATAGACAGGGTCGTGAAGCACGTACTTCGCCACCTGGAACAGAGCGCTGTCCTGCCGTTCGACCC
>JBDZWC010000006.1:0-45797 GCA_040256005.1 Deinococcaceae bacterium
TGTCGGCGTACCAGCCGCCCTGCGCCACGAGCTCCTTGTGCGTGCCCTGCTCGACGATCCGGCCCTCCTCGAGGACGTAGATGCGGTCGGTCTCCTTCAGCGCGCTCACGCGGTGAGCCACGATGATCGTCGTGCGACCCTTGTGGACCTGCTCGAGCCCCTCGAGGATCGCGGCCTCCGTCTGGGTGTCGACCGCCGAGAGCGCGTCGTCGAAGATCATGACGGGCGCGTCCTTGATGATGGCCCTGGCGATCGCCGTGCGTTGGCGCTGACCGCCCGAGAGCGTCACGCCACGCTCACCCAGCCGCGTCTCGTAGCCCTCGGGGAACTCCTCGACGTCGCCGGCGAGCTGGGCGATGCGAGCCGCGTCCTCGATGCGGGGCTTCAGCTCCTCCAGAGGCGCCTCCGGGACGCCGTACGCGATGTTCTCGGCGATCGTGTCAGAGAACAGGTACGGCTCCTGCGGCACGAGCCCGATGTAGCGCCTGAGCACCTCGATCGGGTAGCGCCTGGCGTCGATGCCGTCGATGAGGACCTGCCCTTCGGCCGGGTCTATGAGCCTGGCGACCAACCTGGCGATGAGGGTCTTGCCCGAGCCGGTGCGCCCGGTGAGGCCCACCGTCTGGCCCGGCCTGATTTCGAGGCTCACCTTGTCGAGCGCCCTCACGCCGTCGAACGAGACGGAGACGTCCCGCAGCTCGATGTGGCCCTTGATGGACGTGAGCGAGTAGTCCGTGACCTCGGAGTCGGTCACCTCGGCCTTGGCGTCGAGTATCTCGCGGAGGCGACCCCACGAGGTCGTGCCACGCTGGACGATGTTCCCGATCCAACCGAGCGCGATCAGCGGCCATTGGATGCCCTCGAACAGGAACACGAAACTGGAGAACTGGCCGATCGTGAGGTCGCTGCCGATGCCCAGCACGAGCCGACCGCCCACGAGGAGCAGCAGCGAGATCGTGAGCCCGAAGAGGAACTCCATCAGCGGGAACAGCGGGCCGTCCACTCGGGTGAGGGAGAGGTTGCGCTTGACGAACTCGTCGTTGAGCCGGCCGAACTTCTGCAGCTCGCGGGACTCGATCCCGAAACCCTTGACGACACGGATACCGCTGAAGTTCTCCTGAGCCATGGCGGCTATGTCCGAGAACTGCTCCTGCACCTTCTGGTAGCGCTTGTGGATGATGCGCAGGAGAACGTAGAACGAGATCGTGATGAACGGCACGACGGTGAGCGTCAGTAGGCTCAGCGTGCCGGAGAGCGAGAACATGCGGTAGAGCGTGAAACCGAGCAACAGGGTCGTGTTGAGGCCCTGCATGAGCCCCACGCCGATGAGCATGCGCACGGCGTTGAGGTCGGCGGTGAGCCGGGCCATGAGGTCGCCGACGCGCGTGTTGTCGTAGTAATGGCCGTCGAGCCGGGTGAAGTGCTTGAAGATGTCGTGCCGGATGTCGAACTGCGCTTCCCAGCTGGCGCCGAGGATCAGGCGCCTGACCATCGTCATGGACCCGGCCGCGAGGAACGTCACGAGCAGGAGCAGCCCGATCTCGCGTAGCAGGAAGGGCATGGTGACGTTGCCCGTCCCCAGCGCGTCGATCACGCGGCCGGGGATGAGCGGGGCGAACGTCGAGAGGAACGCGTTGGCCACGACGAGGCCGACGCCGATGATGAGGGCGACCCGGTGACGACGGAGGTATGGGGCTAGGTCGCGAAAGGTGCTGGTCACTTAGCTCCTGTGTTGGATGGTGTCAGGGACGTGCTCGATCATCGCCGAAGGCTACCCGACGCCCCTTCCGTGCGGCGTCCGCCTCATAGGCGGCCGCCAACATTGCCAGCGGCCACTATAACCGCTCAGGGCACGAGCAGTGGGTCGCCGTAGGGCACGTCGCCGAGGAAGAGCTCGAAGGTCAGCGGGCCTGGATCGGACGTACGGTAGGTGCCCCGCAGGATCTCACCCCCCTGGACGGAGTGCGTCGCCACCAACGTCCTCTCGCCGTCCAGGGTCCTCACCCACACCCGCGCCTGAGTGCGGCCGATGCCCGGCAGGATCGTCCAGGCGTACTCGAAGTCGCGCGGTTCCGGCGACCTGAGGACGGCTCGGATGCCCGGGTTCACGAGCGGCACCGGGTGAACGTTCACGACCAGCAACAGGGAGCGATCCTCGGAGGAGACCAGGGGCGGCGGCGACTGCGCCACCACGATGCCGTCGGGCAGCGCGCGGCTGGACATGCGTTGGACGTCAACCGTCCAGCCCTCGGCATCGGCGACGTCGGCTGCGGCCTGGCGGCTGAGCCCCACGACGTCAGGGGTACCTCCCGACTCCGCGACCGGCACGCCTGCGCTCACGACCAACCTGAGCGTCGTGTCGGCGACCGGGATGGGGCGGTGCGCGGACGGGGACTGCGTCAGTACCTCACCGGGGAAGCCGGTGCCGGCGGCCACCTCGTCGACGACGATGCGCCCGGGGTCGATGCCGGCCAGCTCGGCGAGGTCGCGGGCGTCGTCGACGCTCAAGCCCACGAGGTCGGGCAGGAACGTCGACTCCTCCGGCGGCCCCAGCGAGACCAGCACGTCGACGGCCTGTCCCGCGCCGACAGTGCCGCCTTCCTCCACGGACTGCGCCAACACGACCCCGGGCGGGGCCGAGGCTGCCACCCTGGCGGCCTCGCCGAGGACGAGACCGGCTTGCTGCAACGCTGCCGCCACCTGCTCTGGGTACGTCAGCCCGATCAGCGGCGGCACCTCGGTCTGCTCGAGCAGACCTGGCGCCAGGGCGTATCCGAGCCGCACGGTGCGTCCCGGCCTGAGCTCCGCGCCGACGTCCGGATCGACGCTGACGACGCTGCCGGGCGCCGCGTCCGACGGCACCGCCGTGACCTGGACCGCCAGACCCAACCCCGACACGGTGTCTATCGCCTGCCTCACGTCCGAGCCGAGCACGTTCGGCACCGTGATGGCGCCGTCGACGACATGCTTCTTGAAGGCGGCGTAGGCGACCGGCAGGGTGACCACGAGCAGCGCTCCGGCGATCAGCCAGCTGAGGGTGCGCGTCGTGACCTTGCTCAGCGGCGGCTCGCGGGTGCCTGAGCGCAGCGGCCTGACGGGCTTGTCGTCGCGTTCCTCGGCGACGGCGACGGGAGCGGTAGTGCCGTCGAACCCCAGGCCGTAGAGCATGCGCTTGGGACCCCGGCCGCGCACGTCGGCGGCCGCGGGCGGGTACCCGTGCTCCACCAGGAGCCGGTCGATCGCCGCGTCGTCGACCCTCGGCAAGCCAGGGTCGGGCTTATGCCACGCGACGTAGCGGGCCCCAGGACGCGATATGACGTCGTGGACGGCCGCCAGCTCGTCCCGCTTGAGCCGCTTGAGCAGTCGCCTGTAGCGCTCGAAGGCCGCTTCCTCGCCCGCCGGTAGGTCGAACCACTCGACCCTCACGGGGGTGCCGTCAGGGGCGGTCGCGTCGATTAGCGTGCGCCCCCCGCCCAGCTCCCTCTGACCCAGGACCTCGTACCTACCGTCGAGCAGCGGCAACCGTCATCCCTCTGACCTCAGGGTAGCCCTTGCGGACGCGAACGGCCGCTGGAGGCAGTTGACGCCTGTGCTTAGGCCCCCGGCTCGCGCGCGGGCCTGGGCTCGATGCCGGTGCCGGTCACGCCGCGACCGGCGCCCTCGCTGCGGCGGGCGCGCTCCTCCTCGGCCACGCGGCGCTCGCGCTCCTCGGCCTCCTGCAACCGCCTCTCGGCCTCGACGGAGGAGTCGACGACCCAGTCCACGATCTCCTCGACCGCAGCGCCGTCCTGCGCCATCTTGAACGCCTTGTGCACCAGCTTGCCGTCTATGGTCTCGCGCTTGAGGAGCGCCTGCGCCACCGCCTGGACGGCCACCCAGTTCTCCTCGACGAGCCGGCCGGTCTCCTCGTAGGCGCCGGCGAGGATCTGCTGCACCTGCTCCTCGAGCTCCCGGGCGGTCTCCTCGCTGAAGTCCTTGCGCCGCGAGATCTCGCCGCCCAGGAAGATGGGCCCTTGGTCGGAGCCCCAGGCGACGAACTCGCTGTCGCCCATGCCCATGTCGAGGACCATCTGCTTGGCCAGGTCGGTAGCCTGCTTGAGGTCGTTGCTGGCGCCCGACGAGATGGTGCCCGTGACCCGCTTCTCCGCGACCCGACCCGCGAACGCCACCACGAGCTGCGAGCGGTAGCGGTCCACGTCGTAGAACATGTCCTCCTTGGCGAGCGGCGCCATGAAGCCGCCCGCTCCGCCTCGCGGCATGATCGTCACCTTGCGGATCTCGCCCAGGACCGGCTTGGCGGCGTACGCGACGGCGTGGCCGGCCTCGTGGTACGCGAGGATCTTGCGCTCCTCCTCGCTGGGCACCAGGCTGCCGCGGCGCAGGCCCAGGGTGATGCGGTCAAGGGCCTCGTTGAAGTCGTTCCAGCTGATGATCTGCTTGTTGCTGCGCGCCGCGATGAGCGCCGCCTCGTTCGTCAGGTTCTCGAGATCGGCCCCCGAGAACATGGGCGTGGCCTCGGCCAGGCGCCTGAGGCTCACCTCCTCGGCGACGGGCTTGTTGCGCACGTGGACCTTGAGGATCTCCTCGCGCTCGCGCTGCGTGGGCAGCCCGATCGTCACCTGCCTGTCGAAGCGGCCGGGCCTCAGCAGGGCGGGGTCCAGGATGTCGGGCCGGTTGGTGGCGGCGATGATGATCACCGAGGTGTCCTTCTCGAAGCCGTCCATCTCGGAGAGGATCTGGTTGAGGGTCTGCTCGCGCTCGTCGTGACCACCGCCGATGCCGGCGCCGCGGCGCCGACCGATGGAGTCGAGCTCGTCTATGAAGATGATGGCGGGGGCAGCCTTGCGGGCCTCCTCGAAGAGGCTGCGCACGCGGCTGGCGCCCACACCCACGAACATCTCCATGAACTCGGAGGCGCTCACCGTCAGGAACGGCACGCCGGCCTCGCCGGCGACGGCGCGCGCCAGGAGCGTCTTACCGGTGCCCGGAGGGCCCACGAGCAGGACGCCCTTGGGGATCTCGGCGCCGATGCGGAGGTACTTCTGCGGGTTCTTGAGGAAGTCGACGACCTCCACCAGCTCCTGCTTCGCCTCCTTGTGGCCGGCGACGTCGTTGAAGGTGGTGGAGACCTTGTTCTCGCGCCCGAACGTCTTGGCGCGCGATTGGCCGAACTGCATGACCTGGTTGGGCCCGCCCTGGGCGCGCATGAAGATGAACCAGAAGAAGCCGATAAGGATCGCGATGGGCAGGATGGACCCGATCAGGATGCTGATCCACTGCGGAGGGTTGCGGATCGCGACCTCGGGCACGCTCGTCCTGAGGTCCTGCAGCAAGGTGTCGGTGAGGATCGCGGTCGTGCGGAAGGAGCGGATGGCCTGCGGTTGGCCGTCGACCGTCACCTGGGTCTCGGCCGAGAGCTCGCCCGAGATGTTGCCAGTGTTGCGGTCGATCGTGACGCTGGCGACCCGGCCGTCCTCGACCAGGTCGGTGAAGGTCGAGTACGTGATCTCGCGGCTGCCGCCGCCGGCGTTGAACTGGTTGAACACGAAGATGCCGAGGATGAGCAGCATCACTAGCAACCAGGGGTTGAAGGATCGTTTCAAGACCTAGCCTCCGGCGTCCCGGCTCGGGAGAGATCCGGGGGCGGGCGCGGGTGAGGACTGACCTCCCCCACGCTTAGAGTGATGCCCAAGGTACCACCAAGATATGAAAGGGCGCTGTAAGGGACGTTCATTGCACGTCAACGAGCGGCCCGTTCCGTGACGGCGGGGAGCCGTCGCTCAGTCGAAGGCGTAGCCCTTCGGCACCGTGACGAGGCCGCTGGGTAGGACTGTGAAGCCGCGCGCTCTGTCCTCGGCCAGGTCAACGCCGATCTGGGTGCCTGGCGGCACCTTCACGTTCTTGTCGATGATCGCGTTGCGGATCACGCAGTGCCTGCCGATCTCGACGTTGTCGAAGATGACGCTGCGCTCTATGGAGGCCCAGGAGTTCACGCGCACACGACGGAAGAGCACCGACTCGCGCACCGTCGCGCCCGAGACGATGACGCCACCCGCCAGCAGCGAGTTGAACGCCTGCCCCCGCCGGCCCTCTTCCTCGTGCACGAACTTCGCCGGCGGCGAGTACTCGGCCGAGGTTCGCAGCGGCCACTCCTCGTTGAAGAGGTCGAACTCCGGCTCCACAGCCACGAGGTCCATGTTCGCCTCCCAGTAGCTGTCCAGCGTCCCGACGTCCCGCCAGTACGTGTTCGGCCCCTGCTGGCCGGGGATGGGGTTGCGCGCGAAGTCGTAGGCGAAGAGCCGCTTGCCCTCGTTCAGAGCCCGCGGCAGCACGTCCTTGCCGAAGTCGTGGTCGGACGTCTGCAGCATGGCGTCCTCGCCCAGCAGCTCGATGAGCGTGGGGACGCTGAAGATGTAGTTCCCCATGCTGGCCAGGCAGTGCGTCTCGCGGCCCGGGATCGGCTTCGGCTCGGCCGGCTTCTCCTGGAACTCGCTTATGCGCCAGTCGCTCTCGACCTGCAGCACGCCGAAGCGGTTCCCGTCTTGCAGCGGCGTGGGGTAGGCGGCGATCGTGACGTCGGCCCCGTTCTCGAGGTGGTACTGCACCATGTGGGCGATGTCCATCTTGTAGATGTGGTCGCCGGAGAAGATCGCGACGTAGTCGGCCGCCGAGTTCTCGACCAGGTGGAGGTTCTGGTAGATGGCATCGGCGGTGCCCCGGTACCATTCGGCGCCCAGCTCTTCGTAGAGGTACATCTGAGCGGGCGCCAGCGTGATGAAGTGGTCGGAGAGGAACGCGCCGAAGCGCCAGTTCCGCTGGATGTGCTCGGTCAGGGATTGGGCCTTGAACTGGGTTAGGACGTACATCCCGTAGATGCGGGAGTTGATCATGTTGTTCAGCGCGAAGTCGATGATGCGGTACTTGCTGCCGAACGGGACGGCCGGCTTGGTGCGCTTCCACGTCAGCGGATGGAGGCGAGAACCTTTCCCGCCCGCCAGCACCATGCCGATGACCTTGGTCGACCGTCCCAACATTCGTGTGCCGGCATGATAGCCCGGCCCCATGTGAGCCGCTTTCGACGCGGAAGCGCACCTGGACGGAAGGAACGATGACGAGAGAGCACACGCCGACAGGTCGCCAAGAGGGTGACGAGGCCCCTGTGGCCGCGCACAGCGCCAGGCTGCCGAACGTCCTCGACGCGCCGCTGAGCGACATGCCACTGCCTCCGGGCGAGCCCGGCTACCGGCGCGACCAGCTGCTCGGCTGGCTGTACGCCAAGAGCAGCAGCGACTTCGGACTCATGACGAACCTCCCGCCGGCGATGCGGGCCTGGCTGCGGGAGCGGTACGTGGCCGACCCGTTCACGGCCACCCGGCGCTTCCCCTCGCGCGACGGTTCGGTGCGCTACCTGTTCACGCTCCGTGACGGCAAACAGACGGAGGCCGTGTACATGCCGTACGCGGGCAGGAGCACCGTGTGCGTGTCCTCGATGGTTGGCTGCCCCGCGGGGTGCGCGTTCTGCGCGACCGGTGCGCTGGGCTTCGGCCGGAACCTATCGCGCGGCGAGATCGTGGGCCAGCTGCTGGCCGTCGCGCGCCATGAGAAGGTCGCGGCCAGGGAGTTGCGCAACGTAGTGCTAATGGGCATGGGCGAGGCGCTTCTGAACTACGACGAGGCGCTCGCCGCCATACGGACGCTGCTCGACCCCAGGGCACTGGACATGTCGGCGCGGCGCATCACGCTGTCGACGGTAGGGCTCCCGTCGCGCATGCGGAAGCTGGCCGACGAGGGGCTCCCGTTGGTCCTCGCGGTGAGCCTCCACGCGCCGGACGACGAGACGCGCCGCCGGATCATCCCCACCGCCCTGGCGAACCCGGTGGCCGAGATCGTGGACGCCATGCGCTACTGGCAGGAGCGGGTGGGCCGTCGAGTCAGCATCGAGTACACGCTGCTGGCGGGGGTCAACGACTCGAACTCGCAGGCCGCGGAGTTGGCTCGCGTGCTGCGGGACGTGCAGGTCCACGTCAACCTCATCCCGTTCAACCCGTGGCACGGGTCGGGGTTCGAACAGACCTCGCGCGCCCGTACCGAGGCGTTCAAGGCCAAGCTTCATGAGAAAGGGATGTCGGTCTCCGTGCGCTTCAGCCGCGGTAGGGACGCCGGCGGGGCCTGCGGCCAACTGGCCCTCAAGCGCGGCGCGGCGGCTTGAGCGGCGACCTGTCGACACCGGGTTTTCATCGTCATAGACGGCTCATTCGCCACCATGGCACCGTGCCGGATTTCACAGGTCGGCGCCTGGCGTGCGGATAGACTTGCCGCCGAGACTTAGCGTTCGATGCGCCTTTCATAACGCGCTCACGCGCTCTTCTACGGAGGCAGGCATGTTCATCGGTAAGTGCAAGCGGACCGCCGCAATGGCACTGACGGTCGCGGCGACGCTCATGCTGGCGACCGCCTCGGCGCAGTCGAACGTCGACCAGCTGCGCGCCGAGGTTCAGGCCAACCCCGGCAGCGTGCTGGCATGGGTGGCCCTTGGCAACGCCCTCTACGAGGGCGCGCAGTACGACGCCGCCAAGGACTCGTTCCTCGAAGCCATCGCGCTCGACTACCGGTCCGGCGACGCGCACTACGGCCTGGGCCTCTCCGAGTTCGCTCGCGGCGACTACCAAGCCGCGCTCTTCGAGTTCACCGAGGTCACCAGGCTTCACCCCGACAGGTTCGACGGCCACTTCAACAGGGGCGTCACCCTGGCACGGCTGCGCCGTCCGCAGGACGCCGCCGTCGCGTTCCGGGAGGCGCTCGCCCAGGCGGACCCGGAAGCCTCCAACGACGACAAGGTGCAGGCCCACATCGCCCTGGCCGGGCAGCTGGAGCTGGCCGGTGACTACGCGGGCGCGGCCGAGGCCTACGCCGCCGCCCTCGGGTTCGACCCCGAGAACGCCGACTACATCCTCCGCCGCGGGCAGGCGCTTCACAACGCCGGTCAGGGCCTCGTCGCCCTGCCGGAGCTCACCGAGCTCGAGACCCGCAGCGGCGACTACCGCGTCAGCGCTCTCGTCGCCGACATCTACGTCTCGCAGGGCCAGATCGACTACGCGATGTGGTCGCTGGAGCGGGCGCTAGAGAAGGCGCGGACCGCCGGTGACAAGCCGGCCGAGGCGAGCACCCTCATCAAGCTCGGCACGCTGCAACGCAGCCTGGGACGCGAGTCGGACGCCGCCGAGTCCTACCGGCTGGCGGCCGAGGCCGACCCGAGCTCGTGGGAGGCGCAGTACAACCTCGGCGTCACCTACCTCGAAAGCGGCCAGCCGCAGCAGGCCGTGCAGGCCCTCGACAGGGCCAGGCAGCAGGGCGGGGCAGACCGGCCCGAGGTGGCCCTGGCGCTGGCTACCACCCACGACCAACTGGGCAACCCGGGCGAAGCCCTCACCTACGCGGAGCGCGCGGTGAGCGGCCTGAGCGATGCCGAGCAGGTCGCATCGGCCCGGTTCATCGCCGGTCGTTCGCACTACCGCCTGGGCGACTTCCGCGCCGCGGCCGAGCAGTTCAGGGCCGTTCTCCAGTCACGGCCGGCGGACGCTCAGGCTCAGCTGTGGTCGGGCCTCGCCGCCTACCAGCAGGGCGACTACGCCGCCGCCGTCTCCAGTTTCGAACGTGCCGTGCAGCTCAACCCGAACAGCGTGGAGGCGCGCGCCAACCTGGGCGCCGCGTACCTGGCCGCGCAGCGCTACCAGGACGCCGAGAGCGTCTACACGCTCCTCGTCGAGCAGAACGATCGCGACGTCGAGGCGCTCTACAACCTGGGCTGGGCGCTCTACTCGCAGAACCGGCGCAGCGCCGCCAGCGACGCCTGGGTCGCGTCCTGCGAGCAAGGCTTCCAGCCGGCCTGCTCGGCGATCACGACGTACCTCTGAGGATGAGTCATCGGGCGGGGGAGGGTGCGGTGTCGCCCACCCCTGCCCGAGTCTTCACTTTCCGTCCGACCCGGGACTTGGCCCACGCGACCGGGGTTAACATGGGGGAACATGGACTGGCTTAGACGCAACTGGCCCGACCTCCTCATCGGTGTGGCTCTGGTCGCCGTGATCGCGGGCATCATCGCGACGTTGGTATCGGGCGGCTCGTTCTTCCCGGTGGGCAACCGCGCCGAGACGCCGCGCACCACCCAGGGCATCACCGCCGGTCAGACGCCAGGACAGTCTCAGAGCCAATCGGAACCAGACGGGCAACAGGCGGGCGGCCAGTCACAACAGTCCGGGCCTCAGTCCAGCTCTTCGCTCTCCAGCTCGGTAGACGCTCAGGAACCACCTGCGGTCGCGGTGGATCCTGCCGGCCAAGAGTCAGCCGAGGATCCTAGCGCTGCGCAGCAGACAGCGGAGGAACCCGGCGCCGCCGATACCCAGGCAGGCGACGCGCAGCAGTCGTCCGTGGAAGCCTTGCCTCCGGACGGTGGCGCGGCGTCGGCAGCGGCTCCGCCGGCCAGCTCCGCCAACAGCTCTGTGAACAGCTCGGTCAACAGCTCGGCCAGCAGCTCCGCGGCACAGCCGCGCTCCAGCTCCACGCCCGCCAGCCAGTCGGCCGTGGCGAGCGGACCGCCTCCCACGGCCTCTGCCGACGAGGAGGCCCCTTACCGCGTCTCGGTCGGCGCTTTCGGCAACGCTGCCAACGCGCAGCGGCAGCTGGAAGCGTTCCAGGCGGCGGGCTACCCGGCCTTCATCGGCACCCAGGGCGACCTCAGCATCGTTCTCGTGGGCCCGTACGACACGGAATCCGAAGCGCGCTCGGTAGCGGCGCGCATCGCCGGCTCGAACATGGGCGTGAGCGATCCCACCGTCTACAGGTTCGAGCCCGACGAGCAGGACTCCGGTACGGCGGGTCAGGCCGCCGGGCAGCAGTCCGCGGTGGGCCCGAGCTCGGCGGCGGCCGGCCAGACCTCGCAGGCGCCAGCCCAACCCGCGGCTCCTCCGCAGGACCAGCCCACACAAGCCGCCGCGGCCGGGACGCGCTACCTGCAGGTGGGCGCGTACGGCTCGCGAGAGAGCTCCCTGCCGCAGCGCGAACGTCTCGAAGGCATGGGCTTCGTGGTCTCGGACCGCGTCGAGGGTGACCTCGTCAAGCTCCTCATCGGACCCTTCGACGCCGGCCAGTTGGCCGATGCCCAAGCCAGGCTGCGGTCCGAGGGGATAGAGAGCTTCCCCCGCTGATGCCGCGCGGGGGCGCCCGCGGCACGTCAAAGGGCATCCCCTCGGCGACGGTCAGCCGGCTGATCACCTACTTACGCGTCCTCAACGGCCTCGAGGCCGGCGGCGTCCAGAGGGTCTCTTCAGACCTGTTGGCGTCGGAGGCCCAGGTCTCGGCCTTCCAGGTTCGCAAGGACCTCGCCTACTTCGGTACCTTCGGGACCCGCGGCACCGGCTACACGGTCTCGTCGCTGCGCGATGAGCTCAAGCGGATCCTCGGCCTGACCCGGCAGTGGCGCGTGGCCATCGTCGGCATGGGGCGCCTGGGCCAGGCCATCGCCGACTACCCGGGCATGAGCGAGTTCGACTTCGAGTTGGTGGCCGCGTTCGATGTCGACCAGAGGAAGGTGGGACGAGGCTACGGCACCGTGCTGGTCAGGTCGCTGGACGAGCTACCAGCGGCGGTCGACGAGCTCGACATCGAGATCGCGTTCCTCACTGTGCCCGTCAAGGCGGCGCAGGTCGCCGCCGACGCGGTGACGAAGGCGGGCGTCAAGGGGATCCTGAACTTCGCGCCCACGGTCGTCTCGGTGCCTGCCGACGTGAGGGTGGAGAACGTCGACTTCCTGGCGGCGCTCAAGCGGCTCAGCTACTTCCTGCACGAGGACGCGGCCGAGCCCGAGGAGAGCCCGGCATGACGCCAGGCGACCTCGAGCTCGACGCGCGCACGCTCCAGGACGAGCTGAGCCAGTTCGAGTCCGAGCTGGCGGCCCAGTTGCGTTCGGACGTCGGCTTCATCGCCGCCATCGGCGAGGACCTGGTGCGGGCGGGCGGCAAGCGCGTCAGGCCCGCGCTGTCGCTCCTCACCGGCCGTCTGCTGAACGTCGCGCCCGACATGGCTCGGCAGGTGGCGCTGGCGGTCGAGCTCCTGCACTCCGCTTCGCTGCTCCACGACGACCTGATAGACGACGCGACGACGAGACGAGGTGAGCAGGCGGCCTTCCTGCGCTACGGCAACGTGGTCAGCGTGATGTCGGGCGACTTCATGCTGGCGCGCGTCCTCGGCCTGCTCGCCCGCGGTGGCAACAGGGACCTGACCGGCCTGATGGCCGATGCCGCCGCCGCGCTGTGCGAGGGCGAGGTGCTCCAGTTCCAGTGCGCGACGCTCAAGGAGTGGAGCTACGAGACGTACGCGCGGATCAACGACGGCAAGACGGCCGCCCTCATGGCCGCAGCCACGGAGGGCGTCGCCGCGCTGGCGGGCGCCTCGGAGGACATCAGGTCGTCGCTGCGCGCGTTCGGTACGGCGTACGGCAGGGCGTTCCAGCTGCGCGACGACTACCTCGACCTGCTCGGAGACCCGGAGCGCCTGGGCAAGCCGGTCGGCGGCGACCTGCGCGAGGGGAAGGCCACGTACCTCGCCTTGCGCCTGATACTCGACGAGGACAGCGAAGAGGCCAGGCTGATCGTCGGCCGCCACGCTTCCGAGCCGAGTGACGTGGAGCGCATGGCCCAGCTCGCCAGGTCCCACGGCTGCGACGCAGCCATGCGCGAGCTGATCGCCGCCGAGGTGGAGGCCGCCAAGCACGCCCTGGCGCGGTTCCCGCCCTCGGCCGCCAAGTCCGCGCTAGTCGACCTGGCCGAACAGGAACTCAGGCGGGTCGCGTAGAGGGCTCGGGGTAGCGGCCGGCTCGCGGCTACTCGGGCCGCGTCTCCGCAGCGACCCAAGCGAGGAACGCCGGCAGTCCGCCGGTCACCGGCAGGGCCACGACGCAGGGCACTTCGTAGGTGTGGAGCTCCTTCACCCGCGTCACGAGGGCGTCGACGCGATCCGCGGTCGTCTTGGCGAAAGCCACGACCTCCTCCTCGGTGTTGACCTGCCCCTCCCAGCGGTAGACGGACACCCCCCTGGGCAGAAGGTTCACGCAGGCCGCCAGGCGCTCGTCGACGAGGTGCCTGGCCACCGACGCCGCGCTGTCGAGGTCAGGGAAGGTCATGTACACCGAGCGGATTTCGGCCATACCTGACGGTACCGTGCTACTCATGGGCTAGACGCTACACTCGTCCCAGATGTCGATCGCACAGAGCGAAGTGCTCAAGTTCTTCCACGAACATCCCGAGAAGCCCTGGCACGTCCAAGACGTGCAGCGCCGCCTCAAGCTCGACGACCGTACCGGCCTGCGTCAGACGCTGGCCGAGCTGGTCCAGGCCGGCCAGCTGGTCAAGACCCGCCGCCGCACCTACGGCCTCCCCGAGGAGATGAACCTCCTGGCCGGCCGACTGCAGGTGACGTCTGGCGGCTACGGCTTCGTGATCCTCGACGAGGGCGGCAAGGACCTCTTCGTACCCGCCGACAGCCTGGGCGGCGCCTGGGACGGCGACCGCGTGCTGGCCCGGCCCAACCCGCTCAAGTCAGAAGGAGACAGGCCCAGCGGCGAGGTCGTCAGGATCCTGGAGCGGGGCAACGACCTGCTGGTCGGCACGCTCGAGTACGCCCGCGGCTACGCCATCCTCAGGCCGGACTCACCGCGCTTGCGCGAGCGCGTCCTGCTCACCCCGGAGTCGGTCGGGAAGGTAGCCGGCGGCACGAGGATCGTCGCCCGCATGGTGTGGCCCGAGGACTCGGGGGAGAAGGAACCGTTCGGCGAGCTCCACGAGGTGCTGGGCGAGGCGGACGACCCCGAGGTCGAGACCAGGGCCGTCATCGTGAAGTACGGCCTCAAGGCCGACTTCGACCCGGCGACGCTGGCGGAGGCCAAGGCCGTGCCGGACACCGTGACGGCCGAGATGATGGAGGGCCGCACCGACTACCGCAAGGTCCCGACCTTCACCATCGACGGCGAGGACGCCAAGGACTACGACGACGCGGTCTCGGTCGAGAGGCTGGACGGCAAGCGCGACGGGCTGTTGCGCGTGGGCGTGCACATCGCAGACGTCAGCTACTACGTCGCGGAGGGCACGAGCCTCGACAAGGAGGCGGTGGAGCGCGCCACGAGTGTGTACCTGCCTGGAGAGGTACTGCCCATGCTCCCGGAGGAGCTCTCGAACGGGATCTGCTCGCTCGTGGAGGGCGAGCCGCGGCTGGCGCTGTCGGCCTTCATGGACGTCACGCGCAGCGGCGAGGTCAAGGCGTTCAAGCTCAAGGAGACCGTGATCCAGTCGGACGCGCGGCTCACCTACAAGCAGGTGCAGGAGTTCGCCGAGGGCGGCAGGCTGCCGGCCGGCAAGCGGAAGCTCGAGCGCGACGTCAAGGTGCTCCTCAACCTGACGCAGGAGCTGCGCACTGAGCGCATCGGCGCGGGCGCCCTCGACTTCCAGTTCACCGAGGCCAAGGTCGACGTGGACGAGCAGGGCGCCCTCCACGTCACGCCGGTCCGCAGCGACGCGGCCAGGCAGCTGATCGAAGAGCTCATGCTCCTGGCGAACCGCAAGGTGGCCGAGGAGCTCTCCAAGCGCGACGTCCCGGCGCTGTTCCGCGTGCACGAAGACCCCAGCGAAGAGAAGATGCTCGCCTTGCAGAAGGCGTTGGCCAAGCTGGGTTACACGCTCGACTTGGAGCACGCGCGACCGCAGGACCTGCAGGCGATCCTCCGCGAGGCGGCCGGCAAGCCCGAGGCACAGCTGGTCAACACGCTCCTGCTACGCAGCCTCAAACAGGCCCGGTACTCGAGCGAGAACCTCGGCCACTACGGCCTGGCCTTCGAGAACTACCTGCACTTCACCAGCCCCATCAGGCGCTACCCCGACCTCGTCGTGCACCGCGTCGTGCGCTCGATCCTCCAGCACCGGTTGTCGCCGACCCTGAAGGAGCGCATGCGCTCCGACTTCCCACAGCTGGCCGAGCACGCCAGCGACCGCGAGCGGGTGGCCGAGTCGGCCGAGCGGGACCTGACGCGCTACTACCACGCTCGTTGGGCCAAGGAGCACATCGGCGAGGCCTTCGTGGGGGTGGTGGTCGGCGTCACGAACTTCGGCGTCTTCGTCGCCCTCGCCAACGGCGTCGAGGGGCTCATGCACGTCAGCCACCTGGAGGACGACTACTACATCTACCTCGAGGACTCGCTCATGCTCATGGGCAAGCACACTCGCAAGCGCTACCGCATGGGCGACAGGGTCGAGGTCAAGGTGATGGCGGCGAACCCCACGCAGAGGCAGATCGACCTGGTGCCGGCGACTGTCGACGTGAGCGTGCCGGAGGCCGACGAGCAGGCGCCGACCAAGCCACCCAAGAAACTGCGGGACCCGTCCGAGGGCGGCATCGATGCCGAGTTCGTGACCGGGCGCAGGTCCGCACCCAGCGCCGCGGCGAGGGCCGCAGAGGAGGCAGCGGGCAAGCCGGGCGCCAAAGCGGGCAAGAACGGCGGCAGGAAGCCGAAGCCCGCGAAGGGGACCGCCAAGTCCACCAAGGCCGAGCCGGCGGCCAAGCCCACCAAGGCCGAGCCGGCGGCCAAGCCCGACAGCGCTCCGCGGGCCGAGAGAGGGAAAGGGAAGGCTGCCGCCGCTGCTGGCCGCCGGGGCTCCCGCACCGCGGCGCCGGAGCCGAGCACCAAGGGAAGGCAGGCTACGTCCCCGTCCACCACACCGGCCACGGCAGCGCCCGAGGCGCCGGCCGCAGCGCCGGCCAAGAGGCGCAAGCGCCGGCGCCTGGTCTTCGGCTAGACCCGGCATGACGGTCTCGCCAAGGCATGGCTCACGCCCGGGTTAGACTCGCGGCGAACCCACCAAGGGGGCGCTGCCTCGCACCTTGTGAGGCGAGCCCTGTCGTGGAGCGAGAGAGCCGGGAGGCGTTAGATGGCTGGAGAGTTCCGCTACCCGTTGACGCGTTACTGCCTCCGGAGCGGCACGATGACGTTGCCGCAAGCGATGGTGGGCCTCTTCCCTGAGGGTCGCTCCGTCACCGCCTTGGACACCAAGTCCGGCGCCGAGCACCTGCTCACGCTCGAGCCGCCCCGCACCGTCACGGGCCTGGGAGAGCTGTACCGCGCCAACCGCCTGGCGGTGAACGACGAGCTGCAGGTGCGCGCGCTCGACGACGGGCGGTTCGCGATCACGCCGGTGACGCGCCAGCGGGTTCCCGACTACTCCACCGAAGAAGGGCTCGCGGCACTGCTGGACGAGCTGCACGAGGCCTCTGCCCGCCTGTCGGAGCAGGAGATAAGAGCCGTTCACGACGTCCCCGAGGACGTCGACCTTGACACCGCCCTGCGGGCAGACGGCCGCTTCGCCCTGCACGAGGGCCGGTGGGTGAACGCCTCCACCCTGGTGGTCGAGGACGAGGTCCACCCGCCGGTCGTGAGCATAGACCTGGCCGGCGAGGTCGAGCTCGAGGACGATCCCGTCGCTGCTGCCGACCCGGTCGCCGTAGGCGTGCCTTCCCCCCGACACGAGCTGAACGCGCCTGCCGACGAACCTGCGCGGGCCGCCGCTGACGCCGGACGGGGGGAAGAGCAGGCGGCGCAGGCCATGTTCGCCGGTGCAGAGAGCTCCGCACCGCAGTCTGCGGGTTTCTCACCGCAGTCGGCGGCCGGGCAGGGGCTTCCCCAGCAGGCGGGTCTCTGGGCCCAGGAGCTGGCTGGCCCCGACGCGCCCGGCGCCGCAGGGCACGACGTCCAACGCACGGTCGTGGAGCGGCGCGCGGTCCGCACACCGTTCGCGGTCGAAGAGGCGGAAGACTACGACGAGCCCGCGAGCGAGGTGACCGAGCTGACCAGCCGGTTCAGGCGCGTCATGGGCCCGGTCGGTTACCGGATCGAGCCGGTCGGCAAAGGTCAGCTCCGCCTCGTGGCGGCCATGGGCAGGCGGACTTACAAGGTCCTGGCGCAGTTGCTCACGAGGAGCGAGCGTCTGGACTGGGCCGAGCTGCTGTCCAAGCGGCGCGGTGACGACTACCGCCACCTGGCCGTGGTCGGCGACCATCACGACCTGCTGAGGCTCACCGGTCCGGCCGAGCTGGCGCGGGCGACGCTGTGGAGCTGGCAGGGGCTGGAGCGCATGGCCAGCCTACGCAGGACCGTGCCGCTGTCTCCCATCGACCTGGAGCCACATTTCGAGCGCGATGGGCTGTTCGAGCACGGCCTGCAGCGGTTCGAGGCCACCATCGCCGAGCGGGTGGCGGAGCGGGGTGAGCTCTCCGAGGTGCTCTCCCGGCTCAACCAGCTGCGAGCGCCGGCCGTCTTCCTGCTCGAGGACCTGGTGGCCGACATGAACATGTCGCGCGACCGGGCGTTGGCGATCCTCGAGCGGCTCACCGCCGCTCCGTTCCACCTGGTGGCCCGCGTGGACCATGGCGAGTTCGTGCTGCGCCAAAGCGTTGCCTCGGCGCTCTCCGGCCTCGCGAGCTACGCGCTCGCCCTGAAGGACCAGTTGCCGGAGCGCCAGGTCGAGAAGCTGACCGGCCTCGGCGAGCCGGAGCTACTCGTGGGCTCGGGCGAGTGGGACGACGAGGGTCAGGACGACGAGGAACCGACCAGCGAGGGCGGCATCTCGGCCTGAGCGAACAGGTCCTGTAGCGCCGTGACCTCTAGCGGCCCCGCGACGCTGGCCGCCGCGGCGGCGACCATGGACCCGACGGTCCACTGGGCTGCTCGAGCGGTGGTCGCGAACGGTACGCCGTTCTCCAGGGCGCGTCTCAACTCGCGCGTGTTCTGCACGTCCAGGAGCAGGTCGTAGTCGGGCGGTGAGCCGACCGGAAGAGACCCCAGCCGGACCTCGAAACCCAACCTCCTGAGCTCTTGCGCCTCCGCCTCCAGGCCGTCGCCGATGAGACGGGCGACCCCGGCGTCTGGCAGCCTGGCACCCGCACCCAATGCGGCCCTGTAGTACGCCAGGTGAGGATCGGCATCGATGCCCATGCTCTCGCCCGTGGAGCGCATCTCGGGGCCAAGGACCGGCAGCACGCCCCTGAACTTGAGGAACGGCAGGACGGCCTCCTTGACGCTGTAGACGCTGGGCCGAGGGGCGGTGGTGAAACCGATCTGGGCCAGCGTCCTCCCGGCCGACATCAGCGCCGCGTACTTGGCAAGCGGGTGACCGATGGCCTTGGACAGGTAGGGGATCGTCCGGCTGGCGCGGGGATTGGCCTCGATGACGTAGACGGTGCCGTCCTTGATCACGTACTGCACGTTGAGGAGGCCCTTGACGCCCAGCTCCAGCGCCAGCCTGATCGTGTACTCCTCGATGGTGGCGAGCACTTCTGGCGACAGGCCCACCGGCGGAGTGATACAGGCGCTGTCACCGGAGTGGACGCCGGCTGGCTCGACATGCTCCATGATCCCGGCCACGACGGCGACGTCACCGTCGGCGATGGCGTCGACGTCGACCTCGGTGGCGCCCTCCAGGTACTCGTCAACGAGGACGCTGGGCTGGCCGGGGAGCTCGGCGTAGACGACGTCGAGGTACTCCCTGAGCTCCGCCTCGCTGCGCACGACCTGCATCGCCCGCCCGCCCAGCACGTAGCTGGGCCTCACCATCACGGGGTAGCCGATGCGCGCCGCCAACGTCGCCGCCTCGGAGGGACGCGCGGCGACGCCGCCGGCGGGCTGCGGGATGCCGAGCCTGTCGCACAGCGCGTGGAACGCGTCGCGGTCCTCGGCGGCGTCGATGGCGGCGGCTGAGGTGCCCCAGATGGGCACGCCGGCGGCCTCGAGGCCCTTGGCGAGCTTCAGCGGCGTCTGACCGCCCAGCTGGACGATGACCCCGTCTGGTCGCTCGTGCTCGACGACGTTCAGGACGTCCTCGAGCGTTAGCGGCTCGAAGTAGAGGCGGTCTGCCGTGTCGTAGTCGGTGCTGACGGTCTCGGGGTTCGAGTTGATCATGATCGTCTCGTAGCCGGCCGCCTGCAGCGCCCACACCGCGTGCACGGTCGCGTAATCGAACTCCACGCCCTGGCCGATGCGGTTGGGGCCCGAGCCGAGGATGACGACCTTCTGCCTATCGGTGGGCGGCGCCTCGTCCTCCCACTCGTAGGTGGAGTACAGGTACGGGGTGTACGCCTCGAACTCGGCGGCGCAGGTGTCGACGGTCTTGTAGACGGGCGCCTGATGCTTGACCAGGCGCAGCCGCCTGACCTCGCCCACCGGAGTCGCCGTCAACGCCGCCACGTCCGCGTCCGAGAAACCGAGGCGCTTGACCTCGCGCCACAGCTCCCAGGACCAGGTCGAGGGCTCACCGGCGGCGCGCACCTCGGCTTCGGCCTGCACGACCTCCTCGAGCTGGGAGAGGAACCAGGGATCGATGCCGGTGAGCTGCTGCAGAGCCTGCACCGACCGCCCCCGCCGGAGCAGCTCGAGGACGGCAGGCAGCCGCCTGGGGTTGGGCCGCAAGCGGGACTTGAGCTCCTCGACGGACAGCTGGGCCGTCTCGGTGCGCACGTCGAGCTCGAGCGAGCGCATGGCTTTGAGCAGCGACTCCTTGAAGGTGCGCCCGATCGCCATGACCTCGCCCACCGAGCGCATCTGGGTACCCAGGTCGTCCGGCGTGCCGGGGAACTTCTCGAACGCGAAGCGCGGCACCTTCGTGACCACGTAGTCGATCGTGGGCTCGAAGGCGGCCTTCGTCTCCTTGGTGATGTCGTTGGGCAGCTCGTCGAGGTGGTAGCCGACGGCGAGCAGGGCGGCGATCTTGGCGATGGGGTAGCCGGTGGCCTTCGAAGCCAGCGCCGAGGAGCGCGACACCCGCGGGTTCATCTCGATCACGATGACGTCGCCGTCCTCCGGGTTCACGGCGAACTGGATGTTCGAGCCGCCGGTGTCGACACCGATCTCGCGGATGATCGCGATGGAGTGATCGCGCAGCCGCTGGTACTCCTTGTCTGACAGCGTCTGGGCGGGCGCGACGGTGATGCTGTCACCAGTGTGGACACCCATGGGGTCGAAGTTCTCGATCGAGCAGATGATGACGACGGTGTCGTTCGTGTCGCGCATCACCTCCAGCTCGTACTCCTTCCAGCCGAGCACGGACTGCTCTACCAGGACGCTGTGGACCGGCGAGTCATGCAAGCCCTGCGTGACGATCGCGCGGAACTGCTCCTCGTCGTAGGCGATGCCGCCGCCCGTGCCCCCGAGCGTGAAGCTGGGCCGCACGATGGCCGGGTACCCGATGCCCGTGACGAACTCGAGCGCCTCCTGCAGGCTGGTGACCATCTTCCCGGCCGGCGTCTTGACCCCGATGCGCGCCATGGCCTCCTGGAAGAGCTTGCGGTCCTCCCCCTTCTGGATCGCCTCGTAGTTGGCGCCGATGAGCTTCACCCCGTAGGCCTCCAGGACGCCCGTCTCGTGCAGCACGGCGGCCAGGTTGAGCGCGGTCTGGCCGCCGAGCGTGGGTAGGAGGGCGTCGGGGCGCTCCGTGCGGATGACGGCCTCGACGTACTCGGGAGTCAACGGCTCCACGTAGGTCCTGTCGGCGACGTCCGGGTCAGTCATGATCGTCGCCGGGTTCGAGTTGACGAGCACGACCTCGAAGCCGGCGGCTCGCAACGCTTTGCACGCCTGGGTGCCCGAGTAGTCGAACTCGGCCGCCTGCCCGATGACTATGGGCCCGGAACCGATTATCAGGATCTTGTGTATGTCATCGCGCCGCGGCATGTTTATCCGGCGGAGTGTATCACCCGCTTCGGGAGACCCCGGGCCGCGGGACGTCTTTCGCCTAGGGTCGCCGGGCCGCGAGCCCGGCGCTCGTCACGGACGCTCGCCGGCCGGTGCACGCTGCGCCCCGATGCGCGACAGCCCCGTGCCGCTCGTGACCGTCCCGGCGTTCCTGGCCGCCCTGCGCGCCGGGGCACTGCCCGAGGGTCCGCGCGCCGAGCTGTTGGCCGGTCGGGTCTCGCCGGGTCACACGCCCACACCCACGCAGATGGCCGTGATCGCCCACCTGTACGCCGCCTTGAGCCGGCCCGAGGTGATGGAGGCGGGCGGCCTCGTGGTCGTCAACGCGGCGTTCCGTCTCGGGCCCGGTGACCTGCTGAGGGCAGACCTGGCTCTGCTCGGGGCCCACGGCGCCGGCCGCGACGCCGGGTTCGCTACGGCGGGCGTGGGCGGGTCGCACGATCCCCACGCTGCGTTCGTCGTGGTCGAGCTGGTCAGGGGGCGCGCCACCAGGGAGGAGCGGGTGCCCATGTACGCGGCGGCCGGGGCGCGCGAGCTGTGGCTGCTGGACGTCGCGCGCGGTTGGACAGAGGTGCTGCGCTCGCCGTGGCGGGGCGCGTACCGCTCGCGCACGCTGTGGTACCCGGGCGAGGCGCTCAGGCTGGATGGCCTGGGCGGACTGGAGGTGGTTGCCATGCCGGCGCCGTAACTACGATCGGCCAGGTGTCGCGCGGTGGCTTGGCCCGTCAGTCGATCTCGACGGGCTCGGCGGCCGGGTAGCTGCCCAGGTACTTGACGAACGCGGCGCGGCGCATCAGGCCGGTCATCGCCGCGGCCACCTGCGGCTCGGCGACGTGGCCTTCGATGTCTATGTAGAACAGGTAGCTCCAGGGCTTGTCGCGGCGCGGCCTGGACTCGAGTTTGGTCATGTTTATGCCGTGTTCGGGAAATACTTGCAGGCAGGCGACCAGCTCACCGGGGCGGTGATGCGTGGCCAGGAGCAGGCTCGTCTTGTGGCTCCGTCCGGGCTGCGGCGGACGCTCCTCGTGGCCGAGCACGAAGAAGCGCGTGAAGTTGAAGTCGAGGTCCTCCACGCGCTCGGCGACGATGTCCAAGCCGTACGCGTCGGCGGCCCGGCGGCTGGCTATGGCCCCGCTGTCCGGCTCCGCGCCCACCCGCTCGGCCAGCATCTTCGCCGCGCCGGCCGTGTCGTACGCCGCCACGGCCTCCAGGCCGCGGTCCCTGATGAAACGCTGGCACTGCTGGAGCGCCTGCGGGTGGCTGTAGACGCGCCTGACGTCCTCGAGCCTGGTACCCGGCCTGACCAGCAGGTTGTGGTGGACGCGCACCACGCGCTCCGCCACGACGACTAGCACCGAGTCGGTGAGCAGGTCGTAGGTCTGGTTGATCGAGCCTGCCAGGCTGTTCTCGACAGGCAGGCAGGCGAAGTCGCACTCGCCTGCGACGGTGGCCTCGAACGCCTCCTCGAAGGACGGGTAGCCCACCGCCTCCGAGCCGGGTGCGAAGGCGTGCGCCGCCTCCTCGCTGAAGGCCCCGGCCACGCCCTGGAACGCGACGCGGGTAGCGGTCGTGACGGACATGCGGGAGAGTCTACTCCAGCGCCTCGACCTCGCCGCGGAGGCTGGCCAGGCGCACGGCTATCTCGTCCAGCTGCTCGCCCAGCGCCTCGAGGCGCTCGAGCTCCGAGCGCACGAAGCGCGTGTACGGGCTGATGGCGCCGGAGAGCTTCTCCTGCGACCGAGCCAGCTCGTCCTCGAACTGGCCCGTGATGCCCTCGATCAACGTGCCCTCGAGCTGGCGCATGCGCTCGTCAAGCTCGCGTTTCGCCTTCGCCCGCTGCCTGGGCAGCACCAGCAGGCCGACGCTGACGAGAGTGAGCCCCAGGGCGATGCCGGTGACGTCGAGCGCCGCCGTGGAGATGAACGCCAGCACGGCAGCGGAGAGGCCGATGCCTGTGACGTTGAACAGGCCGGTGCGGAACACGGCCTGCTGCAGGTCGTCCGCCAGCCGCCTGGCCTCGGCGTCGTCGTCGTACGTCGCCAGCGCGTCCTCGGCGCGCTCGCCGAGAGAGCGCACCAGCGCCCGCCTGTCGTACTGGAAGCGACCGCCTACCTCCCCGATGACCCGCTGTTCCGACGCCGAGGCTCGCTCGTTGACGAACCGCATGACGTCCTCCCAGAACTGGAGGTTGCGCTGGATGAACCAGTCGACGAGGTCGGAGACGGCGCGGTCGATGCGGGTGTCGGTGTCCCTGATGACCTCGCGCTCGAAGTCGGCCTGGACCTGCTTCGTGTTGAGCAGCTTGGGGATGCGGCGGAACCTGATCGTGTCGTCGAAGAAGTCGTGCCCGCGCTGCCTGACGTCCCGCACGATGTCTTTGACGCGGATCGCGTGCGTCTCGAACTCGCGCCGCATGTCCTTCTCGAACTGCGCGCGCTGGCGCTCGATCTCGTCGAGGCTCCCGCTGTCGTCGGTGAGGAGCGCCAGCCTGGCGGCTAGCTGGTCCTGGTACACGGTGACGGTGCGCTCGGCGACGCCGAGGGGGGAGAGCAGCTTGAGCCGGGGACGCTCGGCGCTGAGCCGCTCGGAGACGGCCCTCGCCAGACCTGGTACGCCCGAAGCCTCCAGGCCGTCCAGGTCCCCCTCTTGGCGCGCCCTCTCCGCCGTCTTGGCGCTGACGAGGTGCACGTCCGGCGTCACCCTGAGGGTCTCGCGAGCGTGGTCCCTGACGTAGCGCTCCACCTCGGCCCGCTGCTCGACGGTCTCGAGGATGTCGACCTTGTTGACGACCATGATGACCTTGCGGCCCCAAGAGGCGATCAGCTCGAGGAAGCGCCTCTCGCTTTCCGTGAACGGCCGGTCGGCCGAGGTGACGAACAACAGCAGGTCGGCCCTGGGCACGAACCGTTCCGTGAGCTCCTGGTGCCGCTGGACGATCGCGTTCGTGCCGGGCGTGTCTACCAGTGCGATGTCGGTGAGCAGCGGTGCGGGATGCGTTCTGTGGACGACCGCAGCGCCTTCCTGTCTCTCGGTGGGCCGTTCGCCATGGGTGACCACCGTGATGCGGTCGGTCGTGGGCGTGACACCCTCCGGCATCACGTGCTCACCGAGCAGGGCGTTGAGCAGGCTGGACTTGCCGGCGTTGAACTCGCCGGCCACGACGATCATGAACAGCCCGTCCAGGTCAGCGAGGGCGGTCCGAACGTCGGAGAGGTGTTCGTCGTCTGCCCCGAGGCGGCCGAGAAGCACCTGGAGGTCCGTGATGGCCTCCCGCTCGCGAGCGGCGAGCTCGCGGAACGCCTCGGGGATCTCCAACATCGATGGAAGATACCACTCCGGCCAGGAACGCCGTCCTGGCCGCAATGCAGTGGGCGGTTAGACTGCCGGTCATGCCAGCCGTATCGCCCCTCGGCGAGGAGGACCTGATGGCCTTCTGCGCGCTCAACCAGATAGAGGCCAAGCTGCATCGCTTGTCGGTCGACACGCCGACCGTGCCCGCCGCCGCGGCTGCCGTGGGAACCGCACCGGAACGGATCGTCAAGAGCCTCGTCTTCCTCGCCGACGGTGAGCCGCTCCTGGTGATCGCCGCGGGCGAAAGCCGCATCTCGTATCCGCTGCTGGCCGGCGCGCTCAGCGTCAGCCGCAAACGGCTGCGGTTCGCTTCACCCGACGAGGCCTTGCTGATAACCGGCTACCGCGTGGGGGCGATGCCGCCCTTCGGCCACAGGGTCCAGCTGCCCACCTGGCTCGACGCCAACACCGTGCCCGCAACCGGCACCGTCTTCGCCGGCGGTGGCGGCCTGAACGCCCTGCTGGAGCTCGACGCCAGCGACCTGGACGACGTCACGTCGGCCGGGCGCACGGAGTTGACGCGGCCCTAGGGTCATCGCCTCCCACGCGATTCAGAACCTCAGTCGATCTCCCCAATCACCTGCGTTTCAGCGGGTTAAGCGGCGTTCACCTGTCAGGTTTTGTGTGGGAAGCGGGGTGCCCATAGACTGCGGCATGCGTTCGCACGATCCCGCCGCTTCGGCTCCTGGGTCGCGGCTCCTCGCCGCGGCTTTGCCTGTACTGCTCTCGCTGGCCGCGGTGGCGTCCGCGCAGATCGGCTACGCCCCGGACACGATCGTCGACCAACTGGCCGACTACTCGGTCTCGCCGGCCGACGCTGGGTTCGTGTCCGCCTCCGGGTTCAGCTTCGACGTCGCGGAGTCCTTGAACACGGCGGTCGCCGTCATGGGAGAAGGGGCCCTCACCGACGCCAACGCGAGGTTCATCGGCGCGCTGATCGGCGCCGCGAGCGGCTACGGTCCGGACATCGCCGCGCCGGTGACGGACTTCTTCAGGAGCCGGTCGGCCGAGATGGTGGACCGGGGCGAGGTCGCCGTCCAGGTGCAGGAGTACCTGATGTACGTGACCGTCTCGGAAGGAGAGCCGCGATCCGTGTCCATGAGGTTCGAGCCGCAGGCCGTGCCTGCCGACACCTTCGGCGCGCCGGCGCACACGCTCGGTCCCGCGGACGCGCGTCACGTGATCCGTGAGTTCACCGACCTTCAGTGCCCGTTCTGCGCCTCGTTCGCGCTCAACGGGCAACCGATCGTGGAGGAGCTGGTGGCGGGCGGGGAGGTGCGGTTCGAGGTGCACCACTTCCCGCTCAAGAGCATCCACCCCAACGCCACCGTGGCGGCCGAGGCCAGCGAGTGCGTGGCGGCGGAGGCGGCGGCCGGTGGGGACCAGGCCGGTGAGGACGCCTTCTGGGTCTTCACGGGCGCCCTCTACGCCGAGCAGTCCCGTTGGGTCTCGTTGCCCGACCCGCTGCCGGTGTTCACGGCGATCGCGACCGAGCAGGGCCTGGGCACCGACGGCTTGGCGATGTGCATCCGCACCGGCCGATTCAGCGCCGACATCGAGGAGGCGTACAGGCATGCCACCCAGGACATCGGCCTCACCGGGACGCCCAGCATCTTCGTGGACGGGCTCAAGGTGGGCGATTACCTCGACCGCGAGGAGTACGAGCGGTTGATGCGCCTCTCGCGGGCGCTCACAGCGGTGGGTGAGGACGGCGGGACGACAGAGTGACGGTCAGGTGGCTTGGCCGCTGCCGGCTGGCGCTCCGCTGACCGGCGAAGAGTAGCGGCGCCGGGACCGGCGCTGTTCCTCGCCGTCGTGAGATAGTAGATTCATTAGAACCGTGCACCACGTCTCACGCTCGCCGCGCTCGGTGAGGTCGACGTGCGGGCGCAGCTCGAGAGGGGCGCTTGATGACCGATACGAGTCAGTACCCGAGCCTTGTCTGGCATCTGAAGAACACCAAGCTGTTCCAGGACCTGACGCCGGACGAGCTCGAGAAGATCACTCGGATCACGCCATACAAGCGGTTCGAGGCAGGCGAGATCATCTACCACATGGAGGACCCCGCCGACGCGCTCTACTTCGTGCGCGACGGCATGGTGAAGATCTCCATGTACTTCCCGAACGGCAAGGAGATGATCCTCGGCCTGCTCGGCCAGTACGACATCTTCGGCGAGCTGCTCCTGCTCGAGAGCGAGCGCAGGCCCAACCAGGCCGAAGCCGTGGTAGACACCACCCTCATCGTCATGCCGGAGCAGGAGTTCCAGCGCCTGCTGCAGCAACACCCGGCCATCGCCATGAAGTTCATCCAGGTCATGAGCACGCGCCTGTGGCAGGCCCAGCAGTGGCAGGCCGAGGTTGGCGCGTTCGATGCCCCCGGCAGGCTCGCCAACCTGTTGCTCAGGCTCGCTCAGGACTTCGGCGCCGACTCCGACCGTGGCACCGTCATCGACCTGAACCTCACCCAGCAGGACCTGGCGAAGATGATCGGCGCGACGCGCGAGACGGTGAGCCACTGCCTGGCGCGCCTGCTCGAGTACGGCGCCGTGCGGCGGCGCAGGGCGCCCATCACCGTCAACGTCGACAAGCTGCAGCAGTTCCTTGACGAAGCCAGCGAGTGAGCCCCGTCCAGCGTCGACTGGCTAGATCAACCGGGCAACCGAGCGTGTCGGCAGGGCTCCGGAGTCGTCCGCTACCCCGTCTGTTCTACTGAACGCCGGCGTCACGACCGTGGCTCGATGTAGGTGATGAGCGTCCCTGAGTCTTCTCGCTCCGGGTCCGTGGCTTCCGAGACGACCCTGATCGACCCGTTCTGAGCGATGAACAGCGGCACGGCGCTCTCGCCGTGGGTCTGCATGAACTGAGCCAGCGTGTGCTCCGGCGACAGCTCGACCTCCACCATCTCCGCCCCGCTCGCGTGCAGGCGCTGCAGCCGCTGGAACGACAGGCCGCCGCGCGACAGCCACAGCCCGCGGTTCTCGCCGCCGAGGCGGTTGGTGTCCGAGGCGTGCTCCTTGGGAGCCAACTGGTAGACGGCGTCCTTGCCGAACTCGCGGCGGAACTTCACGGCGGTGAGC
Source organism: Deinococcaceae bacterium (assembly GCA_040256005.1). Lineage (GTDB taxonomy): Bacteria > Deinococcota > Deinococci > Deinococcales > Trueperaceae > DASRWD01. The sequence continues at coordinate 27,211 of JBDZWC010000006.1, forward strand.
GCGTTCGCCTCCTCGTTCTGGGTGAGCGCGATGAGGCGGCCGATCCCGGAGAGCCGCAGCTGGTCGTCACTGCGATCGGAGAGCAAGCTGCCGTAGTACGCCTGCAACCCCTCCTGCCGCGCCGCGGTGACGTTCGACGGGTTCGTGTCGGCGAGCAGGACCTGCAAGCCGCGGTCCTGTAAGAGCTTGCCGATCTCGCGCGCTACCGGGTGCGCTCCCAGCAGGACGAACCCCTGGGGATCGGGGTCGGCCACCCCCAGCCTGACGCCCAGAGGCTTGGCGGTGAGGCTCGCCAGTAGCACGGTGACGACGATGACGGCGAACACGAGGGGCACGATCGTGGCCGCGCCGTCTATGCCGTTCTCCAGCAGCCGTGCCGCCAGCAGCGAGGTGACGGAGGCTGCCACGATCCCCCTGGGGCCCACCCAGGCGATGAACAGCCGCTCCTTGAACCCCAGCTTCGATCCCAGGCTGGACAGGAAGACGTCGAGCGGCCTCAGCACGAACACGACGATCGCGACGAGCGCTAGCGTCTGCCAGGTGATCGCCGCCATCACGGCGTTCGGGGTCACGTTCGCGGCCAGGACTATGAACAGGACGCTGACCATGAGCACGGTCAGGTCCTCCTTGAACGTCAGCAGCGAGTCGAGGTTCGGCACGCCCGAGTTCGCGACGATGATGCCCATGACCACGGCGGCCAACAGCCCGGCTTCGGCGGAGAAGTAGTTCGCCAGCTCGAAGGTGGCGAACAGCATGGCGAGGGCCGTCACGTTGATCAGGTAGTCGGGGATCACCCTGCGCTTCAGGAGCAGGGCCAGTGCCGCGCCGCCGGCCGAGCCGACGACGGCCCCCACGAGTAGGAAGCGCCCGAGGAGCAGCGCGACGATGCCCAGCGGCTCGCCGGCCGAGCGCAGCACCAGCGACTCGTAGACGAGGACGGCGACCAGGGCGCCCACGGCGTCGATGACGATGCCTTCCCACTTGAGGACGTTCGCCACGTCGGCAACCGGACGCACGATCCGCAGTAGCGGCCCGATCACCGTTGGCCCGGTCACCATCACCAGGGCGCCGAAGAGCAGGGCGATGTGCGGCTCGATACCCAGGATCAGGTTGGCCGCCAAGGCAGACCCGAGCCACGTGACGGCGGCGCCCCAGGTGACCAGGTTCAGGACTACCCGCTTCGTCTCGCGTATCTGCGAGAACCTCAGCGTGAGCCCGCCCTCGAAGAGGATGAGCCCGACCGCCAGGGATACGAGCGGGAAGAAGAGCTCGGCTGGGAAGATCCCGACGGGCCTCAGCAGGCCGAAGACCGGCCCGGCGAGGAAACCGGCAGCCAGGAGCGGGAGGATCGCAGGCACTCGCCAGCGCCACGCGAGCCACTGGGCGGCGACGCCGAGGGCGACGATGACGGCCACAGCGAGGCCGGGGTGGGACGCGAGCAGATCTTGCACCGTGACAGTGTGCCATCCGGTCACGGGTCGCGGCACCTCCCGCGGCTGCCGACGGGGACGAAGCCGCGTGATAGCCTGCCAAGCTCATGGACCCCTTGCGGCCGAGGGCAGAGCGGCGTTACCTCGTCAAGACCGGCGACGGCGACGTCGTCGTGGTGGTGAACCCGGCCGCCGGCGGTCTCGATGACGACCTGTTCGAGCTGCGCAGCCCGGCTGCCGAGGAACTGGCCGGCATCACGATGACGACACCGTTGACGGCCTTCAGCGCCAAGGCCGTCGACATCATCGAACTGCACGGCACGGAGAGCTTCGCCGGTAGCCCGCAGCTGCGGGAGATGTTGGTGCGGGAGAAGGCCACGGCGCTACTGCGCAGCATCGAGCGCTTCGCCAAGCGCGCCGACAGGCTCTAGTCTTCTTCCTCCTCCGCGTCCTCCTCGTCATCGACGATGTCGCCCAGGCCGAGCAACAGCTCCTTGTAGAGGTCGAGAGAGAAGTCGCGGATGGCCGTCCGGGCGCTCTCGCCTCGCAGGTCGGAGGTAACGCGTCTCTCGGCCACCGTCACGACGGCGGCCAGCAGGTCGTCGAACATGGGCCACGGTCCGTCGAACCCTTCGTCCTGTGTGGCGGCGACCGGTTCCTCCTCATCGGCCCGAGACCGGCCAGCGGCCGCAGCAGGCTCGACGGTGGTCTCCCCGGAGGGCTTCGCCTTAGCTGCCTTGCCGCCCTTGCCCTTCTTGTCGACGGCTCCTTTCGAGGACGCAGCGGCCTTCTTGCCTGTAGCTTTGTCGGTCGGTTGGCGGGCTTCTAGAGCTGCCAGCGCCTCCTCGGCCGCGTACGTCTCGGCGGTGCGCTTCGTGCCTCCCTGGCCCGTGCCCAGCACCTCACCATCGATGAGCACGTCCGACAGGAACCGGGGTTCGTGCTCCGGACCGGTCTGTTCGGTGCGGAACTCGGGCTTTGGCAGGCCCAGCTTCTGTGCCCGCTCGATCAGGACGCCCTTCGGATGCGACATGCGTCCTCCAATCTTCTCTCCAGAGATGGCCGGCGCGCCGCTTCTCGTCCAAAGCTGGGCTTCGCCGCCTATGGCAACTGCCGGGCACCTCGTGACGACCAGGCCTCCGGCCTGGTGAGGCGGTTCGGGGGCATGGCCGGTGCGACGTGCCCGGCAGCTGCGCCCGTCAGGGTATCACCGGGCTCGAGCGGTACGGGTACAGTGGGGTGCATGACGCGGATCCTGCTTTGCGACGACCATGCCATGTTCAGGCAGGGCCTCCGCGGGATCCTCGAGACGGAAGAGGGTTTCAGGGTCACCGGCGAGGCTTCCACCGGCCGGGAGGCCATACGGCACGCCCTGGAGACCAGGCCCGACGTCATCCTGATGGACATCCAGATGCCCGAGATGGATGGCGTGGCCGCCACCAAGGCGATCCTGGCCGAGCAGCCCGACGCCAAGGTCATCGTCCTGACCATGTACCGCCAGGACCGCTACGTGTTCGAGGCCATCAAGGTGGGCGCCCGCGGCTACATGCTCAAAGACTCCGGCGCCGACGAGCTGATCGAGGCCATCCGACGCGTGGCAGCCGGCGAGACCCTACTGAACGCGGAGATGGCAGCGGAGATACTGGCCGAGTTCCGCAAGTACGGCGAGCTGCCTCCGCACCCCGAGCACGAGCTGAGCGAGCTGACCGAGCGCGAGGAGGAGATCCTCAGGCACCTCGCCCAAGGCGCCACCAACCAGGAGATCGCGACCCGTCTGGGGGTCAGCGAGAAGACCGTCCGGAACCGCCTGACGGAGATCTTCTCGAAGCTCCGCCTCAACAACCGCACACAAGCCGCGCTCTACGCGCTCAGGGAGGGCATCGCCACGTTGCAAGACGGCGGCGAGGCGTGAGCGAGCTGCCGGCGCCCGGCCCAGCCCAGGTGCCGGTCGCGCCGGAGCCGGCGTACGAGCGTCTCGTCGACCTCGTCGTACAGATCGCTCAGACGCCTTCTCCTACGTTCGAGGAGGACGACCGGGCCGCGCTGGTATCGCGGCTCTGGCGCGACGCCGGGCTGGTGCCGGAGCTCGACGGCGTAGGCAACGTCGTGGCGACGGTGCCGGGCGGGCAAGGCGAGACCGTGCTGGTCGCGGCCCACTTGGACAGCGTGTTCCCCCGAGGCACCGACGTGAAGGTGCGCCGGGAAGGCGATCGCCTGCTCGGGCCGGGGGTCGGGGACAACGCGGCCAGCCTCGCCGTGCTCACCGCTTACCTGCAGGAACCGCCCGATCGTCGCCCCCGCCTCGTGGTCGCTGCCACGGTGGGGGAGGAGGGCGCGGGCGACCTGCGCGGCGCCCGGCGCGTGGTGGCGGACTGGGCGGGAGACATCCAACACTTCGTCGCGCTCGACGGGCATCTGGGCTCGATCTGCCACCAGGGTGTCGGTTCCCTGCGGCACGAGGTGACGATGACATCCGCCGGGGGCCACTCCTGGGGCGACTACCCCAGCCCCAGTGCCGTGCATGCTGTCGGCGGCGCCGTGTCCAGGCTGGCCCGGCTCTCTGTGCCCAAGGAGCCGCGCTCGAGCCTCAACGTGGGGCTCCTGTGGGGCGGCACCAGCGTGAACACGATCGCGGCCGAGGCCGGGTTCGCTCTCGACCTGCGCAGCGTGGATCAGCACACGCTCGACCTGCTGTGGGAAGCGAGCGAGAACGAGCTGCGGGCCGCGGCCGACGCCGAGGGCTGCGCGGTGCGGATCGAGAGGATCGGTGCACGGCCGGCGGGGACCAGCGACAACCAGCGACTCGTCGCGGCCGCGCGAGCGGCGCTGGAGGCGGCGGGCGTGAAGGCGTCGTTGGCCGCGGCCAGCACGGACGCCAACGCCGCGATGGCGGCCGGCATCAGCGCGATCTCCTTCGGGGCCTACCGCGGCGGCGGCGCTCACACGCTGGGCGAATGGGTCGAAGCCGCCTCGCTGCCCACCGGGCTGGCGGCGTTCCGGGACCTGCTGGAGCGACTCTCCGCCTGAGCGCCGCCGCAGCGCGCCGTCAGCGGCCCTGCCTGCGCGCGCTCAACGCCAACCTGTCGACGATCTCGTTCTGCTCGTGCCCGGCGTGCCCCCGAGTCCACTCCCAGCTCACGTCGTGGAAGCTCGTGAGTTGCAGCAGTCGCTGCCACAGGTCCTGGTTCTTGACGGGCTGACGCCCGGCCGTGCGCCAGCCGTTGCGCTGCCAACGCGCGAGCCAGCCGTCCGTGAACGCCTTCTTGAGGTACTCGCTGTCGGTGACGATGGTGACCCGCGCCGGCTCGGCCAGGGCTTCCAGGGCCCGCACTGCCGCCGTGAGCTCCATGCGGTTGTTGGTGGTGCTCGGCTCGAAGCCGGACGCCTGCAGGCGCTGGTCGCCGGCTTCCACCAGGTAGGCCCAACCCCCCCGCCCCGACGTGGTGTCGCAGGAGCCGTCGGTGTACACGGTGACGGCGGGTGCGGTCACGGTGGGGCCTCGGCTGCGGCAGCACCCGGCGTTCGCTCGAGCACGACGACGGCCGCGGCATGGTCGACGGCGTGGGACAGCGAGACGTGGGCGACCAGCCCCTCCGCGGCCATGGCGGCTGACAGCTCCTTACTGGCGTGCAGTACCGGCCGCTCGCCTTCCTTCACGACCCACACGTCGCGCCAGCTCAACGAGGACGGCCATACCTTGGCGAAGGCTTCCTTGGCCGCGAAGCGGGCGGCCAGCCCGGGGTAGACGTCCTTGCGACCTTCCAGCTCGGCTAGCTCCTCCGGGTGGAAGCAGCGTTTCAGGAACCTGACCGGGTGGCGCTGAGCAGCCCGGCGTACGCGCGCGATCTCGATCAGGTCGAGGCCCACGGCGACGATCACGGGCGGTGACCCCGATGGGCGCCGCTGGCAGCCGCCGCTCTCACCGCGTCCCGGCCCGCTCGAGGCGCCTCACGCCGCCGGAGCCGGTCACCAGGGCCTCGTCCGCCATGCCGACGAACAGGCCGTGCTCCACGAGGCCCGGCACGCCTTTCAGACGGGAGTGCAGTTCGCGTGTGTCGAAGCCGGGAGCCACCCGGCAATCGACGATGTGGTTGCCGTTGTCGGTCACGAAGAGCCCGTCACCGTCCCGTCGTGGCGTCGCCTCCTCGCACAGTTCCGCTAGAAGGGCGACGGTCCGTCGGAAACCGAAGCGCGCGACCTCGACAGGGACGGGCGCCTTCTCGCCCAGCCGCGTCACGAGCTTCGAGTCGTCGCCGATGAGCACGAACCTCTGTGCCGCGGCCGCCACGATCTTCTCCCTCAGCAGCGCGCCACCCAGGCCCTTGATCGCGTCGAGAGCAGGGGAGAGCTCGTCCATGCCGTCCACGGCCAGGTCGACGCCCGCCGCCGGCAGGTCGACGAGCCTCAGGCCCGCCTCCCGCGCCTGGTCGGCGGTCGCCTGCGAGGTCGGGACGCATGCGATGTCGCTCACGTCACCGGAAGCCACGCGCTTCGCCAGGCCGGCCACGAACCAGCGCGCCGTGCTGCCCGTCCCCAAGCCCACCGTCATGCCGCTCGCGACGTACTTCAGGGCCGCTTCCGCGGCCGCGCGCTTCAGATCCTCGGAACTCATCTCGGCGGGCAGTCTAACCGTCGCCCCTGCCTGGGTAGACTTAGCGACGTGCGGAGCATCGTGCTGGCCAGCGCATCGCCACGCCGCCGGGAGCTCCTCGCCAGCCTGGGCCTGACGTTCACGGTGGAACCAGCGGACGTCGACGAGGCGGTCCTGCCGGGGGAACGACCCGAACACCTGGTGTCGCGGTTGGCGACCGCCAAGGCCGAGGCCCTGGCGGATCGTCATCCCGAAGCGCTCGTCATCGCCGCCGACACCACGGTCGTCGTGGAGGGGCAGGTCATCAACAAGCCGACGGACGCGGCAGAGAACGCTGCCTTCTTGCGCCTCCTGTCCGGCCGGACGCACGACGTCTACACCGGTCACGCCCTGAGACTGGGTGCGGCCTCCGAAGGGGGCGTCGTGAGGACGCGCGTGAGGTTCAGGCGACTCACCGACGGCGAGATAGACCGTTACGTTCGGTCGGGAGAGGGCTTGGACAAGGCCGGCGGGTACGCGATACAGGGTCTGGGCGCGGCGCACGTGGCCGAGGTCGAGGGCAGCTACACGAACGTCGTGGGCCTCAGCCTGCCCGCCGTAGTGGAGGCGGCCAGGCGCCTGGGGGTGGAGCTTGTCTAGCCTGCTCAGGGCCTGGTACGCGTTCATCGCGCTCGGTCTGGTGACGATCGCGCTCATGGCGCTGGTGGGGCGGGTACCTTTCGACCTCACCGCCGCCGTGGCGTTGCCGCACGACATGTTGCATCGCACCGGCACCAACGTCAGGTTGACTATCGAGAGCATGACCGACCGCCGGGACCTGCGGGCGGAGCTGGAGCGCCTGGAGACCGAGCTGGCCGCCACGCACCAGGAGGCACGCGACCTGGAGCTGGAGGTGCAGCGGCTCGAGCAGGTGCTGCAGGTCAGGCGCGCCCAATCGCCGGGCGTCGTGACCACGGCTCCCGGCATCGGGGGCGGCATAGGAGCCGACGGCGCGCGGCTAACCATCGGCGCCGGCAGTCGCCAGGGCGTGACCGTGGACATGCCCGTGACCGTGCCGGCGGGGCTGGTGGGCATCGTCACGGAGGTGGGGCCCACGTCCGCCGTCGTCCGCACGATCGCCGACCCGCAGTCGCGCGTGGGTGTCACCGTCCGGGGCAAGGGCGGCCAGGGAGTGCTCGTCGGGGACGTCGGCGAGCTGGTCCGGGTGACCCGCTTCGAGGAGGACGAGCCGGTCGAGGTGGGCGACCTCGTCGAGACCTCGAGCTTCGGGGGCCTGTTCCCGCTGGGCGTGCTGATCGGTGTCGTGGAGCAGGTCCTGCCGCCCGATCCCAACGAGCTCAGGCGCACCTACATCGTGCGCCCGAGCGTGGAGCTGGCGATCCTCCGCGAGGTCGTGCTGGTCGCGCCGCAGTAGCTCCGCGTGTAACCTACTGACCTGATGGACCGGGGCGGCGCTGGAGGTGATCAATGGCTGGCTGGGCAGTGATACCCACTGTGCGCGTGCCCGACATGCGCGAGGCTCTTGACTTCTACCTGGGGAAGCTCGGCTTCACCCTGGACCGCGGTGGCCCCGAAGAGGTGAACAACTCGCTCACCCGCGGGGACGCGCGCATCATGCTCGAGGTGCCCACAGACCTCTACTCGCCGGCCTACAACGAGGCGATAAGGCGGCGGCTCGGCGGCGCGGCACCCATCTCGCTTTACATCGAGGCTCCTGACCTCAAGGAGTTCTACGAGAGGCTGCAAGCGTCTGGAGTCACCGTGGTGGACCCCATGGCGCCGCGGCCGTGGGGACAGGACGAGTTCACGGTCGAAGACCACGTGGGCACGTGGTTGACGTTCTGGTACTCGGCCGACAAGTGAACGCCGTCGGGTCCGCGATCCGCCTTTAGGACCGCCGTCGCCCTCAGATAGACGGGCGGCCGGCTCTCGGGCCGGCCGCCTGCACGCCTGGTCTCACGGGCGTCAGCCCTTCACCACGAAGCTGACCATCCTGCCCTTCACGACGATCTCGCGCACGACCTGTCCCTCCGACAGGTAGCGAGCCACGTTCGGCTCGGCACGGGCGATGTCGAGGACCTGGGAGTCCTCGGCACCCACGGGAACCTGGACCTGGCCACGCACCTTGCCGTTGACCTGCACCGCCATCTGCACGGTCTCCGCCACGAGGGCGGACTCGTCGTAGCTGGGCCAGCTCTGCAGGTGGACCGAGCCCGGGAAGCCGGAGCGCTCCCACAGCTCCTCGGCGATGTGGGGTGCGATGGGAGCGAGGAGCAGCAGGAGTTCGCGGACGGCCTCCGACCAGGCGGGACCCAGCGCCGCTCTGTGCGCCCTGGCCTTGCCCATCGCGTTCGAGAGCGTCATGAGCTCTGCGATCGCGGTGTTGAAGCGGAAGGCGCCCAGGTCCTCGGTCACCTCCTTGATCGCGTTGTGGACCGCTCGCTTGAGCTCGCCGGCCACGGTGTCCAAGTCCGCGTCCGGGCTGGGCTCCGGCTTCGCCTCCTGCTCGACGACCAGTGCCCAGACGCGGTGGAGGAACCGGTAGACGCCCTCGATCCCCTGGTAGTTCCACGGCCCACCCTGGTCCCACGGGCCGATGAACATGAGGAAGGCCCTGACGGTGTCGGCCCCGTACTGGGTGACGAGCTCGTCGGGGTTGACGACGTTGCCGCGCGACTTCGACATCTTCTCGTTGTCGGCGCCCAGGATGATCCCCTGGTTGCGGAGCTTCAGGAACGGCTCGTCTATCTCGACCAGGCCCAGGTCGCGCAAGACCTTGGTGAAGAAGCGGGCGTAGAGCAGGTGGAGGATCGCGTGTTCGACACCACCCGTGTAGACGTCCACCGGGGTCCAACGCTTGACGAGCTCCGGGTCGAGGGGCCTGGCGTCGTCGTGCGGCGAGAGGTAGCGGAACCAGTACCAAGCCGAGTCCACGAACGTGTCCATCGTGTCGGTCTCGCGGTGTGCCTTGCCGCCGCAGTTGGGACAGGCGACCTCGGCGAACGCCGGGTGGTGCTTGAGGGGCGACTCACCCGTGGGCATGAACGCTACGTCGTCCGGCAGCAGTACGGGGAGGTTCTCCTCCTTCTCGGGCTGGATGCCGCAGTCGTCGCAGTAGACGATCGGTATGGGCGTGCCCCAGTAACGCTGCCTCGAGATCAGCCAGTCGCGCAGGCGGTACGTCACCTGCTCCTCGCCGGCACCGATGCCCTTGAGGTGGTCGATGGCCGCGGCGATCGCAGGGTTCGCGCGGCCCTTCTCGCCGTTGTTGCGCAGCCCGTTCAGAGGCCCCGAGTTGATCATGGTGCCCGGGCCCGTCCACAGGTCCTTGAGCTCCTCGTCTGGCACGCGCGAGTCGTCGGGGCGCACGACGGGGCGGATCTCGAGGTGGAACTTCTGCGCGAACTCGTGGTCGCGTTCGTCGCCGTAGGGCACGGCCATGATGGCGCCGGTCCCGTAACCCATGAGGACGTAGTCGGCGATCCAGATGGGGATCCTCTCGCCGTTGACGGGGTTGAGGGCGTGGGCGCCGATGAACTCGCCGGTCTTCTCCCGCGTCTCGGCCTGGCGGTCGAGCTCGGTCATGTGGCTGGCACGCTCGACGTAGGCGCGCACGGCGTCGCGCCTGTCCGGGGTCGTCAGCTTCTCGACCAGCGGATGCTCGGGCGCCAGGACCATGAAGGTGGCGCCCCACAGGGTGTCGGGACGGGTCGTGAAGACCTCGATATCGTCTCCCTGCTCGCTCCTGAAGACCACCTTCGCTCCCTCGGAGCGGCCGATCCAGTTGGTCTGCATCACCCGGATGCGCTCGGGCCAGTCGAGGCCTTCGAAGCTGAGCAGCTCGTCAGCGTAGTCGGTGATCTTGAAGTGCCACTGCGGCATGAGGCGCCGCTCGATGAGGGCGCCGGAGCGTTCCCCGCGCCCGTCGATCACCTGCTCGTTCGCCAGCACCGTCTGGTCCACCGGGTCCCAGTTGACGAACGACTCCTTGCGGTAGGCGATGCCCCGCTCGTACATCTTCAGGAAGAACCACTGGTTCCACTTGTAGTACTCGGGGTCGCACGTGATGACCTTCTTCGACCAGTCGAACATGGCGCCCATCTGGTCGTACTGACGCTCCATGCGCTCGATGCGCTGGTAGGTGAGCGTGGCAGGGTGCACGTCCTCGCCCTGGCGCGCGGCGCGGATCGCGGCGTTCTCGGCCGGCAGGCCGAACGCGTCGAACCCCATGGGGAAGAGCACGTTGTAGCCGTTCATGCGCTTGAAGCGCGCCGCCGCGTCGGCGGGCGCCTCGGCGAACCAGTGGCCCACGTGCAGGTCGCCCGAGGGGTAGGGGTACATCGTCAGGAAGTAGAACTTGGGTCTGCTGTCGTCGTGTAAGTCAACCTCGTAGAGGCGCCGCTCTCGCCAGCGCTCCTGCCACTTGGCCTCGACTTCGCCGGGCGAGTAGCGGTCCGCCTGAACGGCATCGCTGCTCGGGATGGTCTGCGTCATGGTCCCTCCGAACCTTTCAGGTGCCTAGTACCACATGAAGAACCCCGGCCTCGCGAGCCGGGGTGCGCCTGGTCGGACGAACGGTCCTGTTCGGGCCGTCAGCCGGGCGCACCAGCTAGGTCTAGGCGTAGTCGAGCGCCGCCGCTGCGGTGAGTCCAGTTGTGGGCGGCCCTCGCGTCCATGACGGCATCGTAGGCCCCGCGGGAACGCCAGTCAACCGCGCTGATCGCAGCCAGGGCGACCGTCCGACCACCCTTGCCTGCGGGTCCGGCGGGCGCCTGCCCTCCGGACGCTGGCTGGCGCTCCAGCACGTACCGAGAGCGCGCGATGTGCGCACCCGGACGCTCCAGGGTGGCGGCCCGGCGCCGGTGACCCGCTGTAGACTCCGAGCATGGAGTTCGATCTCATCGTCATCGGGTCGGGACCTGGGGGCTACCACGCCGCCATCAGGGCCGCACAACTAGGCCTCAAGGTGGCCTGCGCCGAGAAGGCCGACATCGGTGGCGTGTGTCTCAACGTCGGCTGCATACCCACCAAAGCGCTGCTCCACGTGGCCGCCGAGGTGAGGAACGGCAGGCATGCAGGCGAGATCGGCGTCAGGTTCGGCGAGCCCGAACTGGACCTCGAGGCGATCGACGGCTTCAAGAGCAGCGTCGTCAAGAAGATGACGGGCGGCGTCGGCATGCTGTTCAAGGGCAACAAGGTCGAGGTGCTCAAGGGCGAGGCACGCTTCGTCTCCAAGGACGAGGTGGAGGTGGCGGGAGAGCGCCACAAGGCGAAGAAGTTCATCGTCGCCACCGGATCCCGGCCGGCCTCCATCCCCGGCTTCGAGATCGACGGTGACGGGATCATCGACTCGACCGGCGCGCTCGAGGTGGGCGGCGCGGTGCCTGGGCGCATGCTCGTGATCGGCGGCGGGGCGATAGGGCTCGAGTTCGCCGACGTCTACCAGGCGTTGGGCAGCCAGGTGACCGTCGTCGAGATGCTCGAGCAGATCGCGCCGGCATCCGACGCTGACGCCGCCAAGGAGCTGCGCAAGTCCTTCGAGAAGCGCGGGATCGAGGTCCTGACGGGCACGAAGGTCGCGGGCCAGAAGCGGGGCAAGAAAGGCATCGAGGTGAGTCTCGACGGCGACGGCGGTCAGCGCACCGTGACCGTCGACAAGGTGCTCGTCGCCGTGGGCCGGCGCCCGAACGGCAAGGGGCTGGGCCTCGAGGAGATCGGCGTCGACGTCGATGAGCGCGGGTTCGTCAAGGTCGTGAACGAGCACATGCAGACGACCCTCGACCACGTCTACGCCATCGGCGACGTCGCTCGAGCCCCTCTGCTGGCGCACAAGGCGATGAAGGAGGGCCTGGTGGCGGCCGAGCACGCCGCCGGCAAGCCCGTGGCTTACGACACCGTGGTGCCGTCGGTCATCTACACGTGGCCGGAGCTCGCCAGCGTCGGGATGACGGAGCAGGAAGCCAAGGACGCGGGCTACACCGTGCGCGTGGGACGCTTCCCGTTCACGGCGTCGGGCCGGGCGGCCAGCCTGGGCACCGACGAGGGGCTCGTCAAGCTGATCGGGGATCAGGAGACCGACCTGCTGTTGGGAGCGCACATCGTGGGCCCGGGGGCGGGCGAGCTCATCGCCGAGGCCACCCTGGCCATCGAGATGGGTGCCACCCTGGAAGACATCGCGCTCACGCAGCACCCGCATCCGACCCTCTCCGAAGGGCTCATGGAGGCAGCGGAGCACGCCCACGGCAGGGCGATCCACATCGCCAACCGCCGCAGGTGAACGGTTAGGGCCTAGGTCGTGTAGTCGGCGTTGATGCGGACGTACTCGGCGCTCAGGTCGCAGCCCCACGCTTCGCCGGTCGCGTCGCCGGCGGCCAGGTCCACCTCGAGCAGCACGTCTTCCTGGCGCAGCGCTACGGAGACCTCGGCGGCGTCGAACGGCCGCGGGGCCCCCTTGTAGAGCTCGGTGCGCTGCACGGCTACCCGCACGTTGGCCAGGTCACAGACGGCGCCGGAGCGGCCCACGGCGGCGAGGATGCGGCCCCAGTTGGGGTCGGCGCCGTGCACGGCCGACTTGACCAGCATGCTGCCGGCGACCGTCTTGGCCGCCCACCTGGCCTCCACGTCGTTGCGACCACCCGTGACCCTCACGGTGATCAGCTTCGTCGCCCCTTCGCCGTCCCTGGCCACCTTCTTGGCGAGCTTGGCGCAGACGTCGACGAGCGCCTCCTCGAGCTCCTCCAGGTCCGCGGGCACGCGCTGGGACGACAGGGCGATCGCCATGTCGTTGGTGGAGGTATCACCGTCGACGCTGAGCTGGTTGAACGTGCGGTCCACGACCCGCGGCCACATCTCGCGCAGGTCCTCCTGCGAGATGCGCGCGTCCGTCATCACGAACGCCAGCAGGGTCGCCATGTTGGGGTGGATCATGCCGGAGCCCTTGACGACGCCGAGGACGCGGGCCCCGGTGGAGAGCGTGGCCACGGCCTCCTTCGGCACGGTGTCCGTGGTCAGGATCGCCTGTGCGAAGGCAGCGGAGTCTGCGGTCAGGTCGTTGGCCGCGGCGGGCATGGCGGCCTTCAGCTTGTCTATCGGCAACGGCACACCGATCACGCCGGTGGAGGCCGTGAGCACGTCCTGGACGCGGTCGAGCGCCAAGGTCGCCGCGGCCGCCCCGGCCAGGTCCTCGTTGTCCCACGTGCCTCTCTCGCCGTTGGCGCAGTTGGCGTTGCCGCTGTTCACTACCACCGCCCGCACGCTCGCCTCGGCGGCGAAGCGCGACCGGTTGCGGGAGACACAAGGCGCCTTGACGAGGTTCGTCGTCGACACCAGCGCCCACGCCAGAGGATGTGGGGAGTAGATGAGGCCCAGGTCGCTCCGGCCCGACTCCTTGATGCCCGCCGTCACACCCGCCAGCTCGAAGCCGCGTGGCGCCCTCAAGGCCACACCCCGGCCAGGCTGAGGCCCTGGGTCTCGTCGAACCCGTTGGCTACGTTGAAGGCCTGCACGGCCTGACCGGCGGCACCCTTGCCCAGGTTGTCGATCGCACAGAACGTGAGCACGTGGCCGCTCCTGCGGTCGTACCGGGCGGAGAGGACGGCGCGGTCGCTGCCGTAGACGGCCTTCGTCTGGGGCAGGTCCTCCTGGACGTGGATCAGTGGGTCACCGGCGTAGTAGTCGGCGACGACCTGCAGGACGGCCGCGTCTGTCAGCTCAGCGTCCTTGCTCCGGGTCGCGCAGGTCGCGAGGATGCCCCGCTCCATCGGCACGATGTGCGGCGTGAAGCTCACCGTGTACGGCTCGAAGTCGTCGTGGGTTGACAGGCGCTTGCCGCCCTTCTTGACCCGGCCCACCGTCGCCTCGATCTCCGCGGTGTGCCTGTGGGTGCCAGAAGGCTTGTACGGGCGGGCGTTGCCGGCCATCTCCGGGTAGTGGAGCATGGCGGAGACGCCGCGCCCCGCTCCTGACACGCCGGCCAGGACACTGACGACCGCGGACGACCCCAGCAGGCCGGCGGCCGCCAGCGGCGCCAACGCCAGGCTCGAGGCCGTGGCGTTGCAGCCCGGGCTGGCGATGAGTCGCTTCCCTACCAGCTCGTCACGGTGAAGCTCCACTAGCCCGTACACGGCCTCGTCGAGCAGCTCGGGGTGGGGATGGGCTCCGCCGTACCACTCGGCGTAGCCAGCGGCGGAGAGGCGGAAGTCGGCCGAGAGGTCAACGACCTGCTTGCCCGCGTCCAGGGCCACCTTGGCGAAAGGCGCCGTCGCACCGTGCGGAGTGGCGCAGAACACCACGTCGGAAGCCCGTATCACTTCCTCTTCGCTGGTGAAGCTGAGGTCAGGGAACAGGCCGGCCAGGTGCGGCCAGCACGCGTCTACCGTTCGGCCCGCGTACTGCCTGGAGCCCACCGCGGCCAACCGCACGGCGTCGTGCCTGGCCAGCCGCTCGATGAGCCCCGCGCCGCCGTACCCGCTGGCGCCCAGGATGCCAACGTTCAGTCGCTCTGCCACGTCAGTACCCCGGTTCTCCCAACAGCTGCACCAGCACGGCCTTGTGAGCGTGGAGTCGGTTCTCCGCCTGGTCGAAGACCACGCTGCGCTCGTGGTAGACCGCCTCTTCCGTGCACTCCTCGCCGTAGTGGGCCGGCAGGTCGTGCATGAACACCCCGCGGGGGCTCAGGTCCTCGAACCAGGCCGGTGTCACCGTGTAGCCGGCGAAGGCGCTGCGGCGCTTCTCGAGCTCGTCTTCCATGCCCATGGACACCCACACGTCCGTGTAGAGAGCGTCGGCGCCCTTGATGGCCTCACGCGGGTCGTGACTGATCGTTATGTCCGCTCCCTGCGACCTGGCGGCTGCCAGGACCTCGGCGTCGGGCTCGTAGCCTTCCGGGCAGGCGATGACCAGGCTGGTCCCCGCCAGTGCCGCGGCGTTCACGTGCGAGTTGCAGACGTTGTTGCCGTCGCCCACGTAGGCGACGCGCAGGCCGCGCAGCTCGCCGAAGCGTTCGAGCAACGTCACGTAGTCGGCGAGCAGCTGACAGGGGTGAAGCCGGTCCGACAGGCCGTTGATGACCGGTACCTTGGCGTGGTGCGCCAGGGTCACGAGGGTGTCGTGGCCGTAGGTGCGCGCCATGATGCCGTCAACCCACCTGTCGAGGTTCGAGGCCACGTCCCTGATCGTCTCGCGCACGCCCCAGCCGATGTAGTTCTGGCTCAGGAGAACGGCGTGACCTCCCAGCTGGGCCATGGCGATGTCGAAGGTCGAGCGCGTCCGCAGCGACTGTTTCTCGAAGATCATGGCGATCGACTTGTGCTCGAGATGCCGGGGCCTCACGCCCCTCTTCCAGTCCTGCTTCATCTGCACGGCGCTCTCGAGCAGACCGTCGAACTCGTCCTTGCTCAGGTCAGCGAGCGACAGCAGGTCGCGTCCGGCCAGTGTCGGCACCCTCAGCACGTCCATCTGGTAGCCCCTAACGTTCATGGAAGCCCGCTCGAGCCGTGGCTGACCGTCGTGACGGACGCCAGGGAACGGCGGACAAGCGCACAGTCTATCACCGCGCGGTGCGCCGCCCGGGTGGCGTTCCGAGTGGGGCGCCCAGGGCCGACGTCACGGTCCCAGCATGCCGAGGTACCAATCGATCACGCCGCCGCCGACGAGCAGCGCTACCAGACCACCCAGCAGTAGGTAGGGCCCGAACGGGACCATCCGCGAGCCGCCGGCCAGACGGGCGATCACGCCACCCACGGCGCCGATCGTCACGGCCAGGAAGATCGCGACGAGGAGCTTCTCCCATCCCAGGAAGGCCCCCAGAACCGCCGCGAGCTTGACGTCGCCGAAGCCCATCGCGACCGGCTCGGCGTCCTCCTCGCCCGGGACCTCGCCCTCACCGCCCGCGACCTCGCCCTTGACGACGTCGTGGAGCCACCAGTAGGCGGCGCCCAACAGCGCCCAGGCACCCGCAGCCATCACCGATCCGGCGACGGCGGTCGTGACGGGAACGGGGAACCCGAGCGACGACAGCACCAACGCGAGCAGCCACAGCCCGTAGAGGAGCGGCTCCGGCAGGCGCAGTGTGCGTCGGGTGATGAGGTTGACCAGGAGGCTGGCGAGCCCGGCCAGCACGCCCGGCCATACACCGAAGCCCGCGCCCACCACCGCCGCGACGTTCACCTGGTCGAGGCTCAAGGGCCAGAGGCGCTCTGCCGTGTCGGCGAGGCGCCTCAGGACCAGTCCGCCGACGCGGTTGATCAGCACCAGGACGCCGGCGCCCGCCAACGCGCCCGCTACGGCCTCGAGCGGGTCGGGGAGGCCCGCCACGCCCCGCCACAGCAGCGAGCCGAGGAGCACGACCGCCAGCGCGGGGAGCGTCAGGACGTCCGGCAGCACGTAGCGCTCCAGGTCGATGAGGGCCGCCATGACGAGCATCGCTACGGCGACGAGCAGCGGCAGGACGGCCGGGCCGTGGAGGACGGGCGAGAAGGCGACGACTAGGACGGCGAACAGGGCCGCCATCAGCAGCTCGAGGAGCGGGTAGCGGGCCGAGATAGGGGCGTGGCACGTCCTGCACTTGCCGCGCAGGAAGACCCAGGACAGCACGGGCACGAGGTCGATCGCCGCGAGCCTGCGACCGCAGTTGGGGCAACGGCTGCCGGGGAAGACGATGGACTCGCCGCGTGGCAACCGGTACACGACGACGTTCGCGAAGCTTCCGACGATCGCTCCCAGCGCCGCCGCGAAGGCCACGAGTAGGGCGGTCACGCGTGCTTCTCTGTGTGTTTCGCCCGGGGGGTCCTGGGTCCTGCTAACTGCGTGGAAGGCGGCACTTACGCTCCTGGGTTCTCATCATCCCGGTGTTATCCTGCGCCCGCTATGAAGAGGCTCACCGCACTCGGCGTCGTCGCCGTCCTGGCCACCTTTTTCGCGTTCTCCCACCTGAGCGGCCAGAGCCGCGACACGAAGGTGGTCTTCGTGCGGTCGCAGACCGCCATCCTCGCCCACCCGGCCGGTGCGCAGGTGGACCAGCTCAAGCAGCAAGCCCAGGCCGAGGTGGATGGCCTCGTCGCCAGCCTCAGGGAGCTGGACGCCAAGCTGGCCGCCGGCAACGAACTCACCGCCGATGAGAACGAGCGCTATCAGGCGCTCGTGACATCGATCAACGCTGTGCAGGATCGCTACGCCGAGGAGATCGACGCCGCCGCGAGGCCCGCCATCGAGGCCGTGAACGGCATACTCGCCGACTTGGCTGAGGAGAACGGCTACACGATCATCATGGACGCGGACAAGGCGCGGGAGCAGAACCTCGTGGTCTACGCCGATCCTGACCTGGACATCACGCAGATGGTGGTCGACAGGTTGAGCGCTCAGTGATCGCCGGCTGACGTCTTAGGACTTAGG
This sequence comes from Deinococcaceae bacterium, assembly GCA_040256005.1. Classification (GTDB taxonomy): domain Bacteria; phylum Deinococcota; class Deinococci; order Deinococcales; family Trueperaceae; genus DASRWD01. Next base: position 44,623 of record JBDZWC010000006.1, read on the forward strand.
ACGCCCTGTCTCCAACCGGCCTACTCGCCGTCGGCGCGTTCTTCTCTCAGTCGGGCGAGTTCGACTCTGTCATCTTCGGTCAGCGGCGCGACTTCCAGCAGGTCGGGACGCCTGAGCAGGGTCCGCCTGAGGGCCTCCCTGCGGCGCCACTGCGCCACCTTCGCATGGTGGCCGGACAGCAGGACATCGGGCACGCCCATCCCCTGGTACTCGGGCGGCCTCGTGTACTCCGGGTAGTCCAGTAACCCCGTCTGGAACGAGTCCTGACGGTGGCTCTCGTCGTCGCCCAGGGCGCCTGGCAGCAGGCGCGTGACGGCCTCTATGACGCACAGCGCGGGCAGCTCCCCACCCATGAGGACGAAGTCGCCGATCGACACCTCGCGCGTTACCAGCCGTTCGACCCGCGCGTCGAAGCCTTCGTAACGGCCGGCGAGGAGGCATACGTGCTCGCGGGTCGCCAACACTGACACGAGGTCCTGTGTGAGGGGCTCGCCGGCGGGAGAGAGGAGCACGACCTCGTCGGGAGGCGGGTCGTCGCGGCGCGCCTCGTCGAGCGCGGCCGCCGCCACGTCGACCCTCACAACCATGCCGGCGCCGCCGCCGTACGGCGCGTCGTCCACCCTGTTCGTCCTGTTCCCGGCGAAGCGGCGGAGGTCGCGCACGTCGACCTGGACGATCCCCTCGCGTACGGCACGCGCCAGCAACGCCTCCTCCAGGTAGGGCGAGATGAGGCCGGGGAAGAGGGTGTAGACGGTGAAGCGCATGGTCAGTCCAGTAGGCCGTCGGGCGGAGAGGTCAGGACCACGGCTTCCTCGGTCACCTCGACGTAAGGAGCCGCGAGCGCGACGAGCGAGACGGACCCGGTATCCGACCTGACCTCCACGTAGGGGTTGACCGCGTTCAGGTGCGCGGCGCTCACCTCTCCCCAACGGTGACCGTCGACGACCACCGGCATGCCGGTCAGGACCTCCTCGCTGGAGGGAGCGCTCAGCGCCTCCGCCACGCCCTCCGGGAGGTCATGCGCGTGCACGTACACCGCGGCGTTCACGAGCGCCCTGGCGGCGGTGCGGTCCCTGACGCCTTCCAGCAACAGCACGTTGCTGCCCGTCCGGTCGTCGAGACCCCGCAGGCGCGTCTCGCCCAGGCCGGACACGAACAGGCGCGCCCCGCTGGTC
>JBDZWC010000095.1:0-11936 GCA_040256005.1 Deinococcaceae bacterium
ACCTACGACCAATCGGTTAACAGCCGATCGCTCTGCCACTGAGCTACCGCCGAACGCACGAAGCGGCGAGGCGTAGCCTCGCGACAACGGAAGCCAGTCTATCAGAGCGGTACTGGGCCGTAAAGAAACGTGCCCACACGGCCGGCCGTTCCGGCCCGGATCTCGAGGACCCCGAGGCACTCCAGACCGGGCCGAGTGAAGCAACCCATCTCTTGGCGCAGCGCATGACCCGCTGGGCGGCCCGGGAAACCTTCCCGTGAGCAGCCCGAACCAGGCCGTTCGGCGCGGTTTGAGGTGCCAGCGTGCCAGGATCCCTGCATCACCTTGACGAATCGTGCATATCGGAGTATGATTCTCTTTATCAGCGCGCGGGAAGCGCGCTTCTTTCGTTTAAGGTCCAAGCGGTTCCAACCAAACGTTCGACGAGGTGCACCTGCGTCCGAGGACGTCAGGCGTCCACCCGCGCGACGCCAGGGGTCAGCAGGACGAAGTCGGGACCGAAGGCCGCGCCGGCCGTCTGCAGGCCCGGCACGGCGCGGCCGGTGAGCCCGCGCTCGGCCGCGTTGAGGGCCGTGCTGACGGTCCAGACGACGGCACCCTCGGGGCCGTGAAGCCTGGCGGCCACGCGCCCACCGGCGTCGTCGCGCGCCTCCGCCCAGACGACAGTGCTCGATCGGCGCCTCTGATCGGCGGTGGACCCGCCGCGCACGAACCTCGCCAGCACGTCGCGGACCGGGCGAGGCGACAGCATCCGCCTCAGCGTTCTGAGCCCCAGGTAGCCTGCCAGCGCGACCGGCGGCAGAGCGACGTAGGCTTCGACGTCCCCGACGCCGGTGGTCCGGTTCACTACCAGCGTGTCCGCCGCCTGGTATCGCACAGCGGTCACCGGCCCATCACCGAAGTCGATGGTCCCGGAGGCCGTCCCACCGACCTCGACCGGTCGGCCGCCCCGGACGACCTTGTCCGGCAGGTGGGCCAGGCGGATCATCGTCTTCAGGGTCCCCGGGGGCAGCCCGGCCGGCCCGGAGTAGCGGAGCCCCAGCCGGACTGTGGTCGCGGACGGCAGCCGGGCGCATAGGTACGCGGCCAGGCAGTCCGCCGGGACCGAGTCGAGGCCGGCCGCCGGCAGCAGCATGACGCCGCGCTCCCTGGCCGCTGCCCCGAGCTCGGCCATGCCGATCAGCACGTCCATCTCCCCCGTGATGTCGACGTAGTGGGCGCCGACCTCCAGGCACGCCTCGACCAGCGGCCGCCAGGTGAACGCGAAGGGGCCGGCCATGTTGAGGACCACTGTTACGCCAGCCAGGCCCTCTCGTACCTGTCCCGGGTCGTCCAAGGCGAAGACCTTAGGCTCGAGGCCCGCCTCGTGCGCCACGCGACCTATGGCCTGGCCGTCCCGGCCGGCCACGATGGGGTGCCAACCTCTGGCCCTGGCCTCCTCGACGGCGGCTCGCCCCACGAAGCCGTTGGCTCCGTAGATCAGGAGCCTCCCCATGCCGGCGTCCCGGGCGGCCGCCACGCCCGAGCCGTTCATGACCCGGCGAGACGTCCACGGAGGTCCGTCTCACCGGCGCGATCGAACCGGGCGAGCAACGTTGGCGGCGCCACGCTCCTGAAGGCCTCCACGAGCAACCCTTCGATCTCAGCGGCTTCGGCGCCGGTATCCAGGTACATGCCGAGCCAGCCCCTATGTCCTACGTAGGGCGGACGGAAGTATGTACCTGGGTCACGCGCCACGAGAGCCTCCTGCGCACCCGGCGGCGCCGCGCACCAGAGATGCGGCCGAGAGACGTCGTGATGGGCTGCGTGATACGTGGCGAACTGCCTCTTGCCGCGAACGAACCAGGCGGGGTGACCATGGCTGGGTCGCTCCTCCACTGCCGGGAAGGAGAGGCAGACCGAGCGCACGAGGTCCTCGGGCGAGACCATGCCGCGAGTCTACGGCGCTGATCGTTGCCGCACCGTCCCGCAGGTCGCGTCGCTAGGGCTCTGGCCGGCGCTGTCCACGCTGCCGCTCCAGCGCCGTGCGCAGCGCGGACCGCGCTAGCGGTTTAGCATCGCCAGATGACCCTCGACGAGTACCAACAGGCAGCCAGGTCCACGGCTCTCTACCCGCGCGAGGTGAGCGTCCTCTACCCCACCCTCAAGCTGGCTGGCGAGGCCGGCGAGGTGGCCGAGAAGCTGGGCAAGCTGATGCGAGACGAGGCTTACCTGCCTGGAGCGCAACTGAGCAGCGCCCAGCGCGGCGCCCTATCGGCGGAGCTGGGTGACGTCTTGTGGTACGTCGCCAACCTGGCGGCGGACCTGGGGTTGTCGCTCGAGGAGGTGGGCGCCAACAACCTCGCTAAGCTCGCCAGCCGCAAGGCCAGAGGCGTGCTACATGGGAGCGGCGACGACCGCTGAGAGGCCGCCACGCGGCGCGGCCCTGTGCCCGGCCGACCCTCTAGGCCTCCACGATCGACTTGAGGACGACGGCCTGGTTGTGCTCCCTGTCCTTGGCGCCGAACACGAGCGTGACGACGCCGCTGGCGCTCAGCTGCCTGAGCCTCTCCAGGTCCTCGCTCCCGTTCAATTCCGCCCTGTAGCGATCCGCGAACTCCTCGAACCGCTTGGCGTCGTGCGAGAACCACTTGCGCAGGTCCTCGCTGGGTGCCAGACCCTTGGCCCACCAATCTATGGCCGCGCGCTCCTTCGTGACGCCCCGGGGCCAGATCCGGTCCACGAGCACCCGCGTGCCGTCGTCCTCCGCCTTCTCGTCGTACGCCCTCTTGAGCTTCACCATGCAGCGAGCCTAGCGCCGTGAACAGCGTCCTGTCCGGCTCTTAGAGACCGCTGCCGGGCGGGTCTAGGCCGGAGCCGACCGAAGGTCCTGGAGCAGTCCCCGACCCGCCTAGGCTTCCTCTGCCACCTGCTCGACCGCGTGTAGCCCTGACCTCACCTGCTCCACCCACTCCTGGAACGAGGCCATCACCGACTTGAGGAACTCCTCGGTGTCCTTCACCGTCACGTTGCCGTCCATGTCTATCAGGTCCGTGGGCTTGAAGGCGATGTAGACCTCGGGCTGGCCCATGGCCGGCACCTCGAGGTACGCCAGCGTGCTGCGAAGGTGAGCCTGTGCGACCGCGGTGCCGATGTTGCCGGAGGACACCCCAGCGATCAGGGCGGGCTTGCCCACGAACGAGTTCTGGCCGTAGGGACGGGACGCCCAATCGATCGCGTTCTTCAGGACGCCCGGCACCGAGCGGTTGTACTCCGGCGTGACGAACATGAGCGCGTCTGCCGCCTCGATCGTGTCCTTGAGCTTCCTGACCGTGGACGGTAAGGGCTCTTCCTCGTCCGCGTCGTAGTACGGCACCTCGTCGATGCGGACGTGCGTGTAGTTCCAGTCGTCGGGACCCAGCTTCTCCAACGCCAACGCGAGGCGATGGTTGTACGACTTGTCTCTCAGGCTGCCTACCAGCACAGCGACATCGGTGGACATGGGGTGCCTCCTGGTGCCATCTCCCTCGTGTAGCGGGCGACGGGCGTTGCTCAAGACCATAGGGATCGGAGGTATTAGCGCCGTGATAGGTACGTGTATCGGAGCTGAAGCCTCCGACTAGCCCACGAGATCGGGGAACGACCCTCGGCCGAAGAAGACCTTGTGGACTACGCCTCGGAAGGGAGGTAGTCGCAGCACGGCGCACCCGAGCTCGGCCACGGCTGGGGCTCGGACCGAGGCCAGTACCCGTCGCAGCAGCAGCCGACTCCGGAAGTGGCGTCGGAGGGCTTCGCCGCTGTAGCGAGCCAGGGCCTGACCGTTTCCGGCCGCCAGGTAGTCGGTCGTGACGCCCGCGGCGAGCTCGGACAGCCTCAGGCAGGGGTCCAGTCCTCCGGCGGTGAGTGGCGATACCGCGCCGGCGGCGTCACCCACCAGCAGGCCACGGGCGTTGGCGATGCGTGGCAGCACGCCGCCGACGGGGATGCGCCCGCCCCGACGCTCGCTGATCTCGGCACCACGGAGGTGGAACCGGTCGGCGACCTGGTCGCTGAACCGTCTTAGCGCCTCGGCCGGCACGAAGCGCGCCGGGTAGCCTCCCACGCCGACGTGTACCTCCTCCCCGTCGTCGACGACCCAGGCGATGTAACCGGGGGCCAGTGCGGGGTCGAGCCAGACGTGGAACGCGGGACGGTGGGTGGTGTGAGCGCGGTGGTACACCTCTTCCGCGCCCACTATCCACTCACGGTTGGCGTCGAGGCCGAGAGCCGGCCCCACCTGGGAGGTAGCTCCGTCGGCCCCGATGACGAAGCGCGCCCGGGCTCGCCACGAGCGGCCGCCGGTCTGGAACGTGGCGGCCGAGCCCTGTGGCAGAGGGTCGAGACCGGTGAGGGTCGTCTCGGGCGACCACGTGACGCCCAGATGGAGACAGGTGTCCAGTTCTCGGCGGTAGAGCTCCGCCATGCGCCCGACCCTGAACTCGTCGAGGCGGCTCTCGAGCGCCAGCGCCTTGCCGCTCGGCGAGTACAGGACCACGCGGCGTACGGGCGGCCCCAGACAGTCGTGCGGCAGCTCGAAGCTCTCAAGGGTCCGCCTGACGAAGATGCCCGTCGTATGGACGTGCTGGTCCACTGACCTCTTGCGATCGACCAGGAGCACTGAGGCACCCGTCAGGCCCAGGCGCCGAGCGCACTCCAGGCCGGCTAGCCCTGCCCCCACTACGAGCACGTCGTAAAGCTGGCTCACGGGAGGGGACCGTCCCTCTCGGGCCAACGCTTCGGGCGCTGGGACGCAGGGGTCCTCGAGGTCGGGCGCACACGTCGAAGCTAGGCCGCCTGCGTACCCCTTGCCACGTCGCTTCCTTGCAGCGAAGGGTGGTCGGCTTACGTCGACGTCACCTGGTCACGGGCAGTCGGCATGCGCCAGGCGGCAGAGGAAGGGCCCGCATCGCGGCGGTCCCTTCCCCAGCGCATATCTCAGTCGCCTAGCCGCACTTGCTGTAGCCGCAGCTCTCGCACTTCTGACAGCCTTCCTCGAACCGCAGGGGGGCACCGCACTCTGGGCATCCCTTGCCTCGGTTGAGAACGTTCTCCACGCCCGCGGTCTCGAGCGCCACGGCGATGATGTCAGCCTTCGAGGCCACCATCCGACCCTGGTAGGTGCCGTACATGCCGCCGTTGATGCCTCGCAACGTCTTGATGATGGCCTCGGCGGGCACGCCGTACTGGAGCGCGATAGATACCACGCGGCCCAAGGCCTCGCTATCCGCGTTAGCCTCGTCGCCGCCCTTCCCGGACTGGATGAACACCTCGGTGGGGAAGTCGTCCTGCTTGTTGACCGTGACGTAGAAGCCACGCTTCTCGCCGTTCGGTTCGAGGAGCTTGACCTTGTCGGTGAACCCGGTCAGCCGAACCGAGCGCTCGAACAGCGGCTCTCCGGGCAGGCGATCGCTCCCGGTCGCCGCGGGCGGGACCGGGCGGGAGACCGTGACCGGCGGGGCCTTGACCGCCGCTGGAACGTGCCCGTTCCTGGCGGAGGGAGCCTGCTTGGCCCCGCTCGTCTGCTCAGCGGTGGGGCTAGTCGTGCTGCTCGCCGGTGCCGCGTCTGGCATGGTCTCCTCCGTCTTCTTCTCGCTGGACGTGGACAGCACCTGGAACTCGCGCGAGCCGTCGCGGTACACGGTGATGCCCTTGCACCGGGTCTCGAACGCCAGGCGGTATGCCTCGTACACGTCGTCGACAGTCGCCGAGTTGGGCAGGTTGATCGTCTTGGAGATCGAGTTCGCGACCTTCGCGCCACCGTCGAACGCGGTCTGCACGGTCGCCTGCATCTTCACGTGATCGGCTGGCGTGATGTCGTGCGCGCAGATCAGCACACGCCGCACGTCCTCGGGGATGAACTCCAGGCCCTGGACCGAACCGTGGTTGTCCTGCACGGCCTTCACTACCGCGTCCCAGTCCCACTGTCCGTCCTTGGCGTAGCCCGCGGGCGGACGATGCCGGTCCAGGAGCTCCTGGAACAGCGGATGGATGAGGGCGTGGTACTCGGCGCCGATCTTGCGGTAGATGAACGGCGCGAACACGGGCTCGACGCCGGACGAGACGCCCATGAGCATGCTCGTGGTGCCGGTGGGAGCCACGGTGAGGATCGCGACGTTGCGGCGCGGCGTGCCTAGGTCCGCCTGGTCGAGCAGCGGGAACGGGCCACGCTCCGCCGCCAGCCCCTCGGAGGCGTCCGTGGCCGCCTCGCGCAGCGCGGTGATGATCGCGTGCACCGCCTGGCGCCCCTCGTCGGTGTTGTAGCCGTAGCCCATCTTGATGAGGGCGTCGGCGAGGCCCATGACGCCGAGGCCCAAGCGCCTGAGCTTCATGCTCATCTCGCGGTTGTCCGGAAGCGCGAAGCGGTTGACGTCGAGGACGTTGTCGAGGAAGCGTACGCAGGTGGCGACGTCCTGGCGGAACGTGTCCATGTCGAAGCCGGCTATGCCCGTACCGCTGGTATGCACGTAAGCCGCGATGTTGACCGCACCCAGGTCGCATGGTTCGCCCGGATAGAGGGGGATCTCGCCGCAGTTGTGGGCCATGAAACCGTTGGCGTCGAAGGCGTGTACGTGCTCGACCGTAACGTCGAAGACCTCTTCCACGCCGTCGGGCGTGATGGAGACGATCTCGTCGACGAACCTCTCGCGGTTCAGACGGCGGGCGTAAGCGCCGAGCGAGGCTCCTAAGCGGTCCTGCTTGTTCGGGTCCTCGAAGCCCACCTTCTCGGCGAAGACGGGGAGGTTGTCCTTCGCGATGACGAGTTCGTGGTCAGCGCGGGCCTCGTATGCCGCATAGTCGCCACGGCCGTCGGGCAGCATCCTGGATCCAGCGGGTCTCCGCTCCGGGTAGATGGCCGAGATGATCCCCAGGCGTGCCAGCATGCGCTGCACCCGCTTCAAGGTGCCCAGGTCGGACTGCGCCAGCCTGACGGAGACGCCCTTCTGCTGCGTGCCTTGAACACTGCCGTCCGCGTCGAACAACCCGCGTAGGAAGCCGCGGTAGAACTCCTCGCTGGCTCGCTCTATCTGGTCCGTCACGACCTTGTGGCCGCGGTGGATGCCGTACCTCGCCGCCAGGATCGCCAGACCGTCTGAGGACACCCGCGACTTGCCGTCGCCGTTCGTGACCCAAACATGTTCACCTGGCGCGAAGCTCCGGATGCCGTCCTCGGCCAGGGCGGCCCACTGGGCATGCTGTTCGCCCCAGTAGTCGAGGGCCGCCATGTCCCGGTCTGTCAAGAACGTCCCATCGCCGACGAGCTGACCGAGGAGCCAGCCCTCGACGAACGTCCCGTCACCACCCCATGCAGGCGCGGACCGGTGGTCATGAAGGAAGACCTCGTCACCGGGAGCGAGATCGGCGACCTGTTTCCACTCGCCCTCCAACACGTTGCGAGTGTGCTCGGTGACGGACTGCAGCTTGTGATCCGCTGTCAGTCTCAACTCGAACCCGTGCTTGGTGACGACCTTGTAGACGTTTTTGGTGCCGGTCGCGAAGAAGCCGTCTGATTCCAGCCCGTAGAGCTTGCCGTCGACCACGGCGCAGAAACGCTTACCGACGAGCTCCTTAACCGTTCGGGGGCCCAGGTGGGTGTTGACCCAGGTGTCCGCGGTGACACACGGGTTGGTCGACTTGATGTCTCCGAGAGCACCTCGCATGGCGTTATGCTCGTTGATCCGGTCGATGAAGATCAGACCCGGTTCGCCCGTAGCCCAGGCATGCTGGGCGATATCCCTGAGGACTCCGCCACCAGCCGCGTATGCATCCCTCTGCATGAACTCATCGGTCACGAGGACCGAGATGTTGAAGGTCGAGATGTCGCCCTCGTCCCGCTCCCGCTCCAGGTCCTTGGCGGTTATGAAGTCCTGGACATCAGGGTGCGTTATCGAGATGGTGGCCATGCCGGCGCCGCGCCTAGTGTTGTGCGTCACGAAGCCGCCGGCAAGGTACGTCTTGTTCTCATCTACGGAGAGGTCGAGCGTGAGTGAACGGCCCGCATCGGCCACGTCCACGACAGGGACGTAGTACTCGTCGTACGCGAACTCTGGCAGGTACTCCGTCAGCTCTGGATACGTACGCAGACGGTCGTACGCTGTCACTGTCAGGTTGCGTTCACCTCGGATGTAGCGAGAGAGCGTCTTGCGGGTCTGAGTGAACCGCGACGGGCGTCCTTTGGCTCCGGCTGGGATCGCCTCGAAGGCCCCCGTCAAAAGGGCGCTCGCGTGCGGCATGAGCCAGGACTTCTCCCTGCCTTCGTCTGGCACGTGCTCGCCCGCAGCCGCGAGCCGCGAGCCGTCCATATGGCCGACACGCTCCAGGAAACGCTCGAGCCCCTTGTGGCTGACTACTCGCACCGAATGGATAGCGTGCTTCGAGTGCCTGTCTAGACGACTTCCCACTGTGCGGGTCTTGGTCGGAATGCCCAGGCCCGCGAGCATCGTCGCCACGTCTTCGGCCAGCCTCACAGACGCCGTATTAAGCGTTGGCATCCCTTGAGTCACCGTGCCGTCCGCCTCGAACAGGCCCCGCAGGAAAGCTCCCACCACCGGCCGCGGCGACATCCGGATCGCCTTGGGGATGGAAAGCTCGCGCGCCTTCTCCTTCATCAGGCCGTTGGCCTTGAGCCAGGCGATGAGCTGAGCGGACTTCGTGACGAAGATGAGGCTGCCATCGTTGTCCTTCTGTTCGGTCATCACGCCCAGGCCGAAGAGTTCGTCGAATATCCGAGGCGCTTGCCTGATCATCGGCGAGCCGTGTGACACTGCGAAGCCGACTCGTCCCGTGCTAACGAAGCCGTCGCCCCAGAGGTACCCAAGGAAGAACGCCAAGCGTTCGTCGAGGACCTCGGGCATGCGGATAGGCTTGGCGTTGTGGTGCGGTAGGTCGACCGGCCGGAGCATGACCGGCGCGCCGGTGTGCTGGTCCAGCACCTGGATGACGTTGTCACCCTTCTGAAGGGCACCGAACTCTATCCACTCGCGCGTACCGTCCGGGCGAAGGACCTTGAGCTTGTGGTTCGCGGTGCCCCGCAGCGTCTGGCCGTTCGCCAGGGTGACTCGCAAAGTGTCGACTATGCCGTTGTTGAATCCCCTTGGGCTGACCTTCCAACCCTCGTCGGTGGCTACCTTGAGATGGTGGTCCTGCCAACCAAGCTGGAATCCGTCGACCAGCTCCTCTAGGCGCATCGTGCCGCGGCTGGTGTGGACGAGCGTGTCCGGGTGAAGGCAGCCGCCTTGGCGGATCGCTCGCAACGTGGGTGCGAAGACGTACCGCAACGTGGCGACCGGCCCAGCATGGTCAGCTCCGCCCAACCCAGCCCATACGGCGAAGTTGTCGAAGATCTCGACCGCGAAACTGGCCGGCCCAGACGAGGTGCCGCCCGACCCCCGGACTACAGTGCCCACCGGCCGCAGCAGCGAGAGGTCCACCAGCACGTCGCGGCCCGCGAGCAGGCGCGACGCGGCAGCGCCGGCGGAGTTCCAGATCCCCTCCACTGAGTCGGGTACCTCGATCACCTCGGCGCCCTCCGGCGCCTCAGGCTTCTCGACGAAACTCGCGACCCTGTAGCCCTTGGTGACCATCTCGTTACGCACGAGGTCGAGGAACGTGCCGGTCTGGATCGCGTCGTGGTCAGGATGAGAGGCGTCTACGGTCAGGTACAGGGAGCCCACGCGACCGTCGAACCGGCGCTTGGGCGGGATGGGGTCCAGGTTGAGGCCGTTGCCGCCGCCCACCTTGGTGACGAGGGCGAGCTTGGTGGCGAGGCGCAGCACCCAGGCGTCGGTGCCCTCGGCCTCGGGGCTGCCGTCCTGCACGAAGCAGTTGAGGACGTTCCCGTGCTCGGTGGCGGCGCCTGCCAGTACGCGGCCGCCGGGGCAGAAGCGCTGTTCGGCCATGAGACGGTAGAACTCGGCTGCCGTGCTGTCGCGGTGCGCATCCGGCTCCGGCTGGGCGACCCAGGTCGCCACCCTCTCGAACATGTCGAACACCGTCTCGTCTCCCGGCTGGAAGTACTGGCGCCTGGCAACCTTCACCGCGTGTTCTCCGAACGTGGCTGCGTTGGCGTTGGAAGACGAGAGCTTGCCCACGATGTTCACTTCCCCTCGACGTCGGTCGGCGCCCAGACTGGACGAGACTCGGCAGGTGTCAGGTGGTTCCCGCGCCCCGCTCGGATCACTGTCCGACGGGCCACCTGGACTGCCTCTACCTTGTGGCTGGCGCGCCCCCGAACGGAGGCACTCACCTACAAGATGTTGTATCCGCCAGTCTAGCGCCTACCAATGGTGGCGATGTAGTGATTCTAACTCGCTATCGATCAGGGCATACGAGGTTCGGACGAGCGGCCTTTCGAAAGCGGCTCAGGAGGCGCTTCTTCGGCCGTCGGCGTGCCCCTCGCGCAGCTCCTGGCCCCCCATCTCCGGGCCGTCACGTTCGACAGGCGCGGTCGGGCGACAGTGGCGAGGGTTCCGCGTACGCGGTGGATGAGGCAGGCACCCCATTGGCCGGGCCTGGTGGCCATGGCGCATAGGCTCCCTCGACTGGCTCGGCATCGAGGCCTGAGCACGTCGAGCTTCGGCTCAGTGCCTGAAGTGCCTGTAGCCGGTAACGACCATCGCGAGGCCCAGTTCGTCGGCCGCGGCGAAGATCTCGTCGTCGCGGATGGAGCCGCCCGGCTGCACGACGACGGTGACGCCCGCGGCTGCGGCGGCATCGAGACCGTCGCGGAACGGGAAGAACGCGTCCGAGGCGCAGGCGCCGCCGGCTGCCCTGCCGTTGGCTTTCCTAGCCGCGATCTCCACGGCGTCCACACGGCTCTGCTGACCGGCGCCGACTCCCACCGCCACGCCGTCTTTGACGAGCACGATCGCGTTCGACGACGTGCGGGCGCAGATCCTGTAGGCGACCTCCAGATCGAGCCACTCGGACTCGTTCGGTTGCCTACGGCTGACCACCTGCCAACAGGAACGTTCCTCCACCTCGTCGGGCCGCTGCACGAGCAGCCCGCCGTCCAGGCGCCTGACGTCTAGGCCGCTGGGACCGGGCGGGGCCATCTCGAGGACGCGCGTGTTCTTCCGTTTGCGGGCCAGGAGATCGAGCGCCTCGGCCGCGTAGCCCTGTGACACGATCACGTCCGCCTTGGGGTTCGCCGCTAGGCGCTCGGCGAGCGTCATGTCTACGAACCCAGGCAGCGCTACGACGCCACCGAAGGCGGACTTGGGGTCCGCGGCGAAGGCCCGCTCGTAGGCCGTTAGCAGGTCGCCGGTGACGGCGGCGCCGCAGGCGTTGGCATGCTTGACGATCACGCAAGCGGTGGCGGGCAGTTCGTGCGCCAGACGCCAGGCAGCTTCGGCGTCGAACAGGTTCAGGTACGAGAGCGGCTGCCCAGAGTGCTGGATCATGCCGTCCCATACGCTGGTCTCAGCCACGTACCGGTAGCGTGCTCCCGCTTGATGTGGGTTCTCGCCGTACCGCAGATCCTGCTCGCGGGTGAGCGCCAGGTTCAGATACCTAGGTAAGGGATCTTCACGTTGGAGCCACGCCACGATGGCGGCGTCGTAAGCGGCGGTGTGCGCGAAGGCCTTGATGGCCAGCCCGCGTCGCCTCTCCTCGCTGATGCCGTCGCGCAGTTCCGCCAGCACGCTCGCGTAGTCGCGTGGGTCTACGACGACGACTACCGAGGGGTGGTTCTTGGCGGCCGCTCGGATCATGGCGGGGCCGCCGATGTCTATCTGCTCGAGGGCCTCATCATCAGTAACGCCCGGCCGGGCGACCGTCTCCCTGAACGGGTAGAGGTTGGAGACGACGATGTCCACGGGAGCGATGCCGTGCGCGGCTATCTCCCTCGTGTGCTCGGCCGTCCGTTTGGCGAGCACCCCGCCGTGGATGGCGGGGTGCAAGGTCTTGACGCGGCCCCCCAA
>JBDZWC010000202.1:0-3071 GCA_040256005.1 Deinococcaceae bacterium
GTAGCCGGGCGGCCAGGCGCGCCGCCCGCCGAAGCGACGGTGGTAGACGGGCAGGTCTTGCTGCAGGCCACACTCATCGCCGCGCCGGACTCGGACGAGGCCATGCAGACGGTGAAGGACCTACGCACCGACCTGGCCGCCGCCCTGGACGGTGACGTAGCAGTCGGCGGTGTCACTGCCACCTCAATAGACACGATCGCCGCCTCGATCCACGACCGCACGCTGATCATCCCCGTCGTGCTGGTGGTCATCACCCTGATCCTCATGGTGCTGCTGCGATCGGTAGTGGCGCCGATCCTGCTCATCCTCACGACGGTGCTGTCCTTCGGCGCGACCATGGGCGTGGCTGCCCTAATCTTCAACGGCCTGCTGGGCTTCCCCGGCGCGGACCCGGCCGTGCCGCTCTACGGCTTCGTGTTCCTGGTCGCGCTGGGGATCGACTACAACATCTTCCTGATGACACGCGTGCGCGAAGAGGCGCTCAAGGTGGGAACCCGCAAGGGCGTCCTGCGCGGGCTGACCGTCACCGGCGGGGTCATCACGTCGGCTGGCATGGTGCTGGCCGCAACGTTCGCGGCGCTGGCCGTCATCCCCATCCTCTTCCTCGTGCAGCTCGCCATCATCGTCGCGTTCGGCGTGCTGCTCGACACGTTCGTGGTCCGTTCACTGCTCGTGCCGGCGTTGGCGCTGGACGTGGGCCCGCGCATCTGGTGGCCTTCACGGCTGGGGCGGGCGGGTGCAGCCGCAGAGGCGGGAACGAGTGCGGCCGATCCACTCGCGGATGCGCGGACCGGTTCTAAGGTGTAGTGCCTGCGTCCTACCCGGTCGCTACTCCATGCTCGCCAGGTACAGAAGCGCCGCGGCGTCCCAAGCCTGCGGCCGACAAGCCACCGGGTAGGGCACCGGGGGCCGGTGATCACGCGGGTAGCCGGCCACTAGCTCAGGCAGCCGCAGGTCGGGCTGCCGGCTGGCGAGGTCGAACAGGGCCGCGCGGACGCGAGCGCTCTCCTCGTTGAACCCGTAGCTGGCTAATCCCGCCGCGAAAAGCGCCGTGTCGTGTGGCCACACCGAGCCGTTGTGGTAGCTCACTGGGTTGTAGCGCACGGCGTCGTCGCCCAGGGTGCGTAGCCCCCAGCCCGACCAGCTGCGCTCGTTGGTGAGCGTCTCCACCAGGGCCGCCGCGCGTTCCTCGCGCACGATGCCCGTCCACAGGAGCTGCCCGGCATCGGAATTGAGAACCGCCAGCGGACGCTTCTCGCCGTCAAGCGCCATGGCGTACGTCCGCATGTCGGGCAGCCAGAACGCCTCGTCGAAGGCAGCCTGCAGCCAGCCGGCCCGCTGCCGCCATTGTGCGGCCAGGTCCGGCTCACCCAGCCGCTCGTACCAGGTAGCGGCCGAGGAGTACGCGGCAAACGTGTAGCCCTGGACCTCGGAGACGGCCAGGGCGCCCTGCGCCAGCTCGCCGCCGGAGTGGCTCATCGAGTCGTTGGAGTCCTTCCACGACTGCACGCCCAGATGGCCAAGGCCCTTGGCATTGGCTCCGAACTCGATGAAGCCGTCGCCGTCAACATCGGCCCGGTCAACCAGCCAGGTCAAAGCCGCTTCCCACGCCGGGCGCAGTTCGGTGAGGAGCGTGTCGTCACCGGTGGCTTCGAAGTGCCCCTCGAGCAGCATCAGGAACAGCGGGGTCGCGTCCACCGACCCGTAGTACGGCGAGTGGGGCGTCTTACCGGTCCTCGTCAGCTCGCCGAACCTCAGCTCGTGCATGATCTTGCCCGGCTCGGCCTCGCGCGACGGGTCGTCCTCGTGCGACTGGCGCCGCGCCAGGTAGCGGAGGGTGCCGGCCGCTACGTCGGGCCGGTACGGCAGGAGGAAGTGCGCGGTGAGCAATGAGTCGCGGCCGAACGCGGCGACGAACCAGGGGATGCCCGCCGCGGGTACCGGGCCCTCGGGCGTGAACAGCAGGAGGGCGCGCAGGTCGTCGATCGCGCGGACCAGCGTGCCTCTGTGCGGTCCTTGTGCCAGGTCGGAGGCGAGAAGCCCATCGAACGACTCGCGCCACGAGTCGTACGGCATCTGACCGACGGGCGGCCGGTCCAGCGGGTTGTCGATGCTTACGGTGACTCGCAGCGTCACCGACTCGATGGGTTGGAGGCTGACCTGGAAGCTTGCCGTGACGGGAGCTCCAGGTCGCTCGCCGAATGTGGACACCAGAGATAGTCGCGGCGCTGCCCCCGAGACCGCCACCCGTACGCCTTGCTCCACGCCGTCTGACGCGCGGTGCCGCAACTCGGCGCCCTCGTCGTCGACATGCACGTCCGGCGCCTCCCGCACATGCTTGCCCCAGCCGCGGACCTCGAAGAGGTCGATGAAGTCGCCGTCGAACTCCAACTCGAGGTCGACCGTCTGAGGCTCGAGCGAGGTGTTCGACACTTCCAGCTCGTCAAGCATCGATCCGGCGGTCAGCGTCACCGACCGCCTCACCGCCACCACCTGCGACGGCCCCTCGATCAACGCGTGATGCGCGTGCAGCGTGTCCGGCCGCGGCGTCTCGGTGACGAGCGGCCGCAACGGCCTCTCCCCCACGCCCCACTGCCACTGGTAGAGCGAGAGGAACCGGGTGTCGCGGTTGTACAGGCCGTGCTCGCCGCCGGTGATCATGCCTTCGGCGTCGGCGACCACGAACGTGTAGTTCTCCTTGAGAACGAGGTTGTCGACGAAGTTCATATCTGAAACCAGACGGGAGCAGGAAGCAGGGCAGCTCGCGGAGAAGCAGGCGGAGGCCCCGAGCCCAACCTACGCGCCCCGCCTCAATCCTTCCCGACGCCGTAAGAGACGCCCTCCAAGAAGTACCGTTGGAAAACGAAGAACAGGACGATGATGGGCACGGCGCTAAGCACCGCGCCGGACAGGATGAGCCCCCAGTCGCCGGCACCGGCGTACGCGTTGCGGAACGACAGCAGGCCGATGGGCAGCGTCTTGATGTCCTCGGGTGTGGTCAGCACTACGAGCGGCCAGAAGAAGTCGTTCCACGCGCCCTGGAACGTGAGGATGGTCAGGGCGCCCAGCGC
>JBDZWC010000096.1:0-11852 GCA_040256005.1 Deinococcaceae bacterium
CTCGGTGGCCGTGTGCCGGCGGTGCCGTTCGTCGCGGCCATGCCGACTACCGCCGCGGCGACCGGTCTGGATGGCGCGTGAGGCGGTCGACCGCTGGGCCCCGGCATCGCGGCGCAGCAGCGCCACGAAGTGCCCATCGCCGACGCCTTGGTGGGGCCACACCCGCGCCGCACCGGGGAGCCCGAACCGGCCCGCGTCAGAAGTACCGGGGAGCACCGCGGGCTCCAGCGCGAAGTCTTCCCGCCGCGCGAGGAGCCAGGCCACTACCTCCTCGTTCTCTCGAGGATCGAACGTGCACGTGCTATAGACGAGCCTGCCGCCGGGAGCGACGAGGTCCGCCGACGCCGCGATGAGCCGCCGCTGCAGGAGCGAGTGCCTTTCGACGGCCGCTTCGCTCCATGCCGCCCTGGCGGCCACGGAGCGTCTGAACATGCCCTCGCCGGAGCACGGCGCGTCGAGCAACACGGCATCGGCCCGGCCGCCCAGGGGCCCGGTCAGCCTGTAGACGGGGCCATGCGTCACCACAGCGTTCGTCACCCCGAGGCGCTCGAAGTTGCCGAGCAGCGACCGCGCCCTGCCCTCGCCGAGGTCGTTGGCTACCACCAGAGCGCGGTCCCCGGCGAGGCCGGAGGCGTGCGTGGCCTTGCCGCCCGGCGCGGCGGCCACGTCGACGACCAGCTCGCCTCGCGACGGCGAAAGCACCTCGGCGACGACCATGGCCGCGGGGTCCTGCTGGTAGTACACGCCGGCGTCGTTGAGGGCATGATCCGCGACCTCGGCGCTCGCCGCCGAGACCACCCGCCCTGAGGGGCACCACGGAACGGCCTCGGTCCGCCACGGCAGGTAAGCAGCCAGGTCCGTGACGCTGCCCCTCAGCCGGTTGAGGCGTAGGCCCGGCGCGCGGGGCTCATCCAGGGCGGCCAGCAGGGCCGTGGCCTCGGCACCCAGGAGGTCGCGCATGCGGGCCACGAACGCCGGTGGCAGCGGCTCTAGGTTGGGCGGACCTTTCACCCCGGGAGTGCGAGGCGGGCCGCCGGGCTCACGAGGGCTCCGGTCGTCCGGTGGGCGCAGGGTCTTCCGGTCGCTCCCCGTCGCCGGTCGCCTGGCCTTGCGCGGCCGCGGCAGCCACTCCCGAGAGACCGGCAGCGACGTCGGCGTCGAGCTGCCTTATCTCCTCGATGAAGCGGTCGACCGAGTCGAAGTCGCGGTAGACGCTCAGGTAGCGGATGTAGGCGACGTCGTCGAGCGCTTTCAGGAACTGCAACACCCGCTTGCCGATCAGCTCGCTGCTCACCTCCGGCGCCTGGACCTCGTCCTCGAACCCGTAGGCGAACTCCCGCAACACCTTCTCGGACACGGGCCTCTTGTTGGCGGCGATGCGCAGCTTCTGCAGCAGCTTGTCGGGGTCGAACGCCTCGTGTCTGCCGGACCGCTTCCGCACCATGAGCGCCTCGAACTGAGCGCGCTCGTAGGTCGTGAACCGGCGCAGGCAGTTGAGGCACTCGCGGCGGCGGCGGATGGAGGCGCCCTCGTCGGACGGACGCGAGTTGACGACCTTGGTGTCCTCGGCCGAGCAGTAGGGGCAACGCATCAGCGCTTCTTGTAGAGGTCCTCGGCGTCGAAGTCGGGCTCTCGCCTGGGCCCGATATCGAAGGTCGTCTCGTCGCCTTCGAAGGTCTCCTCGAACCCGCCCCCCTCGAGTCGGCTGAGGTCCCCGTAGAGGTCCACCGCGGGCTCCAGCCCAGCCGCGTAGGCGTCCTCGGCAGCGCTGGCGTCGGCCTCGTCAGCCACCATGTGCCGCAGCGCCGGCGGCCGACCGACCAGACCGAGCTCGTGCGTCCAGAGGAGGTCGAAGGTCTCGTACTCGTGGTCGTCGTCGTCCGCGCCCTGGTCCGCCGCCTCCGGCTCGTGCTCGCCGTCGGCCAGCCGGTCGTCCTCGGCGGCCTCGATGAGGTCCTCGGCGTCGTCATCGCCGTTGAGCTCCCAGGGCTGAACGTAGTCGTCCACCTGCCTGACGTTGACGTTGAGTGCGGCCCTCACCTCGGGGAGCATCGCCTCCGCGACCCTGGGCGGTTCCGGCAGGTCGACGCTGACGGCCTGGCCGCTGACGCCGGAGGACTCGAGCGAGCCGAAGTAGCGGACGGCGCGCACGAGAGCCTGGTCGTGGCGCGGGTCGGAGCTCAGGCGGGAAGGCACGACGACGTTCGCTCGCGGGAACGTGAAGCGCTGCCTGAACCCTGTGACCATGCTCGAGAGCGCGCCCTGCACGGTATGCATCTGCACGGAATCGACAGCGGGTGGCGCGACTATCACCACCCAGCCGACGCTGAGCAGCCGCGCGGCGGTCTTGAGGACGAGGAAGGAGCTGCGCACGGTCTCCGCCATGACCTCGAAGAACTCGGCCTCGGCCATGTTCTCGAACGGCGTGGTGTTGACGTGCTCGGCCAGGTGAACCACCCCGCCCAGCGCGCCGAAGATCTCGAGCACCTTGTGGTAGGTGGTGAGCACGTCCATCTGGGTCGTCATGTCCGCCTGGATGGGGATCGCCTGGCCGCCGAGCTCCTCGACCTCGGCGGCGGTCTTCGCGGCCAGGTCCACGTCGCGGTCGGCACAGACGACGTGATAGCCGGCACGCCCGTAAGCGAGCGCGACGGCCCTACCGAAGCCCTGGCCCACGTTCGTGACCAGGACCACCCTGGCTCTCTCCATTCGGCTAGGATACGACTTCCTCATCCCTGACCCGGGTACCCGCCCGACGTGTGAGCCATCCCGCTTCATGGAGCGGCTCGCCGGGGGAACCTGGAACGGTCCAGGGTGCCCGTGGGGGCCTCACGGAGGAAGAATGCTGCGCAGGAACCAGAAGAGTCAGCCGGCCGAGCCGGTCAAGCGGGAGCCCTTCACCTACATACACAAGGGCACCACCTTCGAGGGCCGGATCAAGGCCGAGGGCCGGGTGCGCGTGCACGGGGTCGTCAAGGGGGAGGTCGACGTCGCCGGCGTCGTTGAGGTCGCTCCGGCCGGCGTGATCGTTGGCGCCACGGTCAAGGCGGAGGAGCTGCGCGTCCTGGGACGCGTGGAGGCGGACGTCGTCGTGAGCGGGAAGGTGGAGATCTGGAACGGCGGCGAGCTCGTCGGCGACGTCAAGGCCGCCGCCCTCGACATCGAGGAGGGCGCCCGCTTCACGGGCCGCAGCGAGATGACGCGCCAGGGTGGCGGCAGGCTGGCCGCCGACGTGCTGCGGGAGACCGTCGCCGCCGATAGACGTCAGGACCCGTCGCCGCGGGTCACCACTGGCGTTGGCGCGCTCACCCCGACCGATGGTCCCGATGGTCCAGGAGGACAGGCCGAGGGCGAGCCGGCGCAGGTGGACGACGCCCGCGCAGCCGCCGCCACCGCCGAGTCGTAGGCGGGAGTCACCGCCCGCGGTGTGGCTTTGGCAGCCCCGGGCTGCGTGCTGGAGTGACTGACTGCTACACTGGCGCGTGCCTGCGCTGACCACTGCGTTCCCCCCGGTCGGGAGGCGAGATGGCCCTTGAGCGCCTCTTCAGACGGAACCGTCCGACGCGCAAGGAGGACGACAACAGTCCGGCCGGGCTGTGGCTCAAGTGCGATGCCTGCAACGCCCAGATCTACCGTAAGGACCTGATCGCCAACCTGCACGTGTGCCCGGAGTGCGGGCATCACTACAGCATGCCCGTGGACGCCAGGCTGGACATGCTGGCCGACGCCGGCACGTTCGAACGCTGGTCCGGCGCTATCCGTCCGCTCGACCCGCTCGAGTTCGAGGACACGCAGCCGTACACGGAACGCATCGAGAAGGCCGAGCAACGCCAAGGTCGCCCGGACGCGGTCGTGACGGGCGGCTGCGAGCTGGGCGGCATCGAGGTGGGCATCATCGTCATGGACTTCTTCTTCCTCGGCGGCTCGATGGGCTCGGTCGTCGGCGAGGAGATCGCCAGGGCCGCGGAGCGGTCGGCCGATGAGGGCAGGTCGTTCGTGGCCATCACGGCTTCTGGCGGCGCCCGCATGCAGGAGGGCGCGCTCTCCCTGATGCAGATGGCGAAGACGACGGTCGCGCTGGAGCGCCTCGCCCGCGCCCGCCTGCCGTACGTGAGCGTGCTGAGCCACCCCACCACCGGCGGCGTCACCGCCAGTTTCGCGACGCTCGGGGACGTGGTCCTCGCGGAACCGGGTGCGCTCATCTCGTTCGCCGGTCCTCGCGTCATCCAACAGACCATCAAGCAGGACCTGCCAGAGGGCTTCCAGCGTGCCGAGTTCCTGCTCCACAAGGGCATGGTGGACGACGTCGTGCACCGCAAGGACCTGAAGACCAGGCTGGTGACGGTGCTGGGCGCCCTGACGGGGGCGGGCGCGCGCGTGCCGAAGGAGAAGATCGGTGCCGCTGCCGTTTGAGAAGCCGATCGAGGACCTCGAGGCCCGCATCGAGGACATGCGCCGGTACGCCGCGGAGCAGCAGGTCGACATGTCGGAGGAGATCGCGCTGCTGCAGTCGCGTCTCGACCGCCTCAAGAGCGACACCTTCGAGAACCTCACCCGCTGGCAGCGGGTGCAGGTGGCCAGGGCGCCGGGGCGGCCCACGGCCCTGGACTACCTGACGTCGGCGTTCACGGACTTCACGGAGCTGCACGGTGACAGGGCGCTGGGTGACGACCCCGCCATGGTGACGGGCTTAGCGAAGCTCGATGGCAGACAGGTCGTCGTGGTCGGACAGCAGAAGGGCCGGGACACCAAGGAGAACATCTCGCGCAACTTCGGCATGAGCCACCCGAGCGGCTACCGCAAGGCCATCCGGATGTTCGACCTGGCCGACAAGTTCAGGCTGCCGGTCGTGTGCCTGATCGACACACCGGGCGCCTACCCGGGCCTGGCGGCCGAGGAGCAGGGGCAGGCCTGGGTGATAGCCGCGTGCATCCAGCGCATGAGCCGGCTCGAGGTGCCTGCGGTCAGCGTCGTCATCGGTGAGGGCGGCTCAGGCGGCGCCCTGGCGATCGGCGTCGCCAACCGCGTGTTGATCCTCGAGAACGCCATCTACTCGGTGATCAGTCCCGAGTCGTGCGCCGCGATCCTGTGGCGCGACTCCGGTGAGGCCGAGAAGGCCGCCGAGGCGCTGAAGCTCACCGCCAAGGACCTGCTGGAGCAGGGGGTGGTGGACCGCGTCATACCCGAGCCGCTCGGCGGCGCTCACAGCGCCAGCGCCGAGGCCATAGCCACCTTCGAACACGTGCTCAGGGAGGAGCTGGCCGGCCTCGAGGGTCTCTCCGTGCAGGCGTTACTCGACCAGCGCTACGAGCGGTTCCGCAGCCTGGGGCGCTTCGCCGAGGCGGCCTGAAGCCTCAGACGCCGCTGGCGACGGCTCCCCTGAGGGCCGCCACGTTCTCGGTCACCGTGCCCATGCCGCCGAACACCGCTGTGCCGGCCACCACCACGTCAGCACCGGCGTCCACCACCTGCTGAACGTTGGCAGCGGTGATGCCGCCGTCCACCTCGATGAGGCAGTTGGGGTTGGCCCTGTCGCGCATGCGCCTGAGGGCCTCGATGCGGCCCAGGCTGCCGGCGATGAACTCCTGACCGCCGAAGCCGGGGTTGACCGACATGAT
Organism: Deinococcaceae bacterium; assembly: GCA_040256005.1. GTDB lineage: Bacteria > Deinococcota > Deinococci > Deinococcales > Trueperaceae > DASRWD01. Next base: position 5,619 of record JBDZWC010000096.1, read on the forward strand.
CAGCGCCAGGTCCAGGTAGGGCAGGGCCGCCTCCAAGTAGGCGAGCGGCGTGAGCGGGTTGACGGCCAGACCCACCTTGACGCCCTTCTCCCTGACCTGCTGCAGCAGCCTGTGCAGGTGGTGGTCCACCTCTGCGTGCACGGTAATGCCGTCGGCGCCAGCGGCAGCGAAACGCTCGAGCAGAGCGCCCGGGTGCTGCACCATCAGGTGGACGTCGAGCGGTAGGGCCGTCTGGCTGCGGACGGCGGCCACCACAGCTGGACCGAACGATATGTTCGGGACGAACTGGCCGTCCATGATGTCCAGGTGGAGCCACTCGACGCCGGCCTCCTGAGCCTCGGAGACCGACTGTCCCAAGCGGGCGAGGTCAGCGGCGAGGACCGAGGCGGCGAGTACGTAGCGGCTCACGCGGCGGAGTATAGCCCAGGCCGTGTGAGCCGCTCGGGCGCCCGCGACGCGAGCCGTCTTCTCGCCGGGGAAGTCGGTGCTGGGCCCGCGGTTGGTACCCGAGGGCCCGTGCAGCACGCGGTGACCGCCTTACAATCTGACCTGCAAGGAAGGGGATGCAACGTGTCTGATTACGCCACGCCCGACAGTTTGGTGAGCACCCAGTGGGTGGCAGAGCATCTTAACGACCCTCGCGTGCGACTCGTCGAGGTGAACGAGGACCCGCTGCTCTACAAGCAGGCCCACGCGCCCGGCGCCGTGGAGATCGATTGGCTCACGGAGCTGCAGGAGAAGGACAGGCGGGACTTCATCTCGGGGGAGGCGTTCGCGGCCCTGATGGAGCGCAAGGGCATCAGCAACGACACGACGGTCGTCCTCTACGGGGACAAGTCGAACTGGTGGGCCGCCTACGCCCTGTGGTTCTTCAAGTACAACGGTCACGAGGACGCACGGCTCATGAACGGCGGCAGGCAGAAGTGGCTGGCCGAAGGTCGGGAGACCACCGACGCGGTGCCCGAGGTGCAGCCGGGTACGTACCGCGTGCCTTACCGGGACGCCAGCATCCGGGCTTTCGCCGCCGACGTGATACAGCACCTGTTGCGGGTCAAGGACGGGGAGGGAGCGCTCGTCGACGTTCGGAGCCGCCCCGAGTACACCGGTGAGAAGCTCCACATGCCCGACTACCCGCAGGAAGGGGCTCAGCGCGGGGGCCACATCCCGGGCGCGGCCAACATCCCTTGGGCGCAGGCCGTCAACGAGGACGGCACCTTCAAGTCGCGTGCCGAGCTCGAGGAGCTGTACGGCAAGGCGGGCGTCACCAAGGACAAGGACGTGATCGCCTACTGCCGCATCGCCGAGCGGTCGAGCCATTCCTGGTTCGTCCTCAAGTTCCTGCTCGGCTACCCCAACGTGCGGAACTACGACGGCTCGTGGACGGAGTGGGGGAACATGGTCGGCGTGCCCATCCGTCAGGGCGAGCAGCCGTGAGCGGCGGCCAGGTGCACGGCTAGCTCACCGGCGACAGCAGGAAAGCGAGGGCCCCGCGGCGTGCTGCCACGGGGCCCGTCCAGTGATACGAAGCTCGAGGCTCAGGCGGTCTGCATCTCACGCTGAGCAGTCTTACCCAAGCCATGTTCGACGGCGCGTTCGATGATCGCCAGGCCCTCTTCCAGCTCCTGGTCGGAGAGGTTGATGGGCGGCAGCAGCCGGATGACGTTGCCGTAGGAGCCCGTCGGCAGCAGGATCAGCCCCGCGTCGCGCGCGAACGACACGATCTTCTCGACGCTGGCCGCGTCGGGGGTGTAGCCGTCCTCGAGCACGAACTCCATGGCGACCATGGCGCCCTTGCCGCGGACATCCCCGATGCCGGGGTGCCGGGCACGCAGCTCGTTGAGCCGAGCGCTCGCCTTGGTGCCGATCTGGGTGGCGCGAGCCAACAGCTCCTCGCTCTCGATGACGTCGAGGGTCGCCAGCGCGGCGGCGACAGCGGCCGGGTTGCCCCCGAAGGTGGTGCCGATCTGGCCCGGCTGCAGCGCGTCCATGACCTCGGCCTTGCCGACGACCGCCGAGAGTGGGAAGCCTGAAGAGAGGGCCTTGGCCGAGGCGATCAGGTCGGGCTCCAGGCCGTAGTGCTCGACGGCCCAGAGCTTGCCGGTGCGACCGACGCCGGCCTGCACCTCATCGTCGATCCACAGCGCCCCGATCTCGGTCGCGAACTCGCGCAGGCCGCGCAGGAAGTTGCCCGGAGCCGGGATGAAGCCGCCCTCGCCGGCGACAGGCTCGATGATGAACGCCGCCACCTCGCTGGCGCCGATCGTCACGTTGACCAGGTCCTTGAGGACCTCCAGCGCTGCCTCTCCGGTCTCCTCCTCGGTACGGGCGCCCCAGGGGTTGCGGAAGTGGTACGGGTACGGCGCGCGGTAGACCTCCGCCGCCCGCAGACCGAAGCCCGCCTTGTACGGGTTCGCCTTGCCGGTGAGCGAGAACGCCATATAGGTCCGGCCGTGGAACGCGTGCGTGAATGCCACGATGCCGGGGCGGCCCGTGTAGGCGCGGGCGATCTTGACGGCGTTCTCCACGGCCTCGGCGCCGCTGTTCGCCAGGAACGTCTTCTTGGGGGTATCACCCGGCGCGAGGGCGTTCAGGCGCTCGGCCAGCTCGATGTAGCTGGGGTGCATGCCCACGGCGAAGCACAGGTGCTGGAACTCCTCGACCTGCTTCTTGACGGCCTCCACGACGGCCGGGTGGGAGTGGCCGATGTTCATGACGGCGATGCCGGTGGAGAAGTCGAGGTACTTCTTGCCCTCGACGTCCCAGACGTAAGAGCCCTTGCCCTTCACCGGGTGGAACGGGTGGGTGCTGGTGGCACCTGGGGTCACCGCCGCGGCCCGCCTGTCCCTGAGCTGCTGGTTGGTCATGAACAGCCTCCTCTCGCGGGCGGCGTCCACCGGCCTTCGCTTAAGGTTCGAAACCGTCTTGGTTCCAGCGCTTTGGAATCGAACGCCAATCCGCACTTCTCACGACGAATCGTAGCACGTGTCGCGTTCCTCACCGACGCATGCGCACGGGTATCCCGCCCCCTCGTCACGCACCTTAGGTGACCGGTCGCTCCCCGTACCATCGGGCGTGGACGGTCGTGGCGGCGCGCTCTCACTGGCGATCGAGGCCGAGGATCCGGACCTGCTGACGCGGGCTCACGAACTGGCGGCGCGCCTGGGCGTCACCAGCGTGACGGTCGCGGGGAGCGCCTCGGGAGGGATGGAGGGCTCGGGGCAGCGGACGCGTGGTCGGTCGCGGCCCGTCGCGGACGCGGGGGAGACGGCAGGGAGACTCGTCCTGAGCGTGGGTCGCGACGGCCTCACCCTGCGGTCGGGGACCGGGCCCGCGGTGGGCGCCAGCCGGTCGGCGCTGGTGCCGCCCAAGGGACACGGTCCCGATCCACTGTGGCGCGCCGTGCTGGGGGGCGAGTACGCGGTCGTGGACGCTACCGCCGGCCTGGGCGGCGACGGGTTCCACCTGGCCGCGAGGGGCGCCCAGGTCACGATGATCGAGCGCTCCTTGGTGGTGGCCGCCCTGCTCGAGGACGCCTTGCGCGCGGCAGCGGCCGGCGCCCTGGGTCCCGAGGCGGCGCAGGCCGCGGCGCGGGTCCGTCTGGTGGTCGGCGACGCCCGCGACGTGCTGCGGGCCGGCGCGCTGCCGGCGCGGGAGACGGCGGTCGTCTACCTCGACCCGATGTTCCACGCCGCCGGCCGCAGGTCCTTGCCGCCGAAGGGCATGGCCCTCTTCAGGGCGTTGCTGGGCCCGGACGACGTAGGCGGCGAGGACCTCCTGAGGGCCGCTCGCGAGGTCGCCTCGCGTCGCGTTGTAGTCAAGCGCCATCTGAGGTCACCGGTTCTGGGCGCCGCCCGGCCCAGCGGTGAGATCCGGGGCCGGTCGGTCAGGTACGACCTGTACGCGCCGTTATGATGCCTGAGTGGTGATCCGGTGAGCGAGGAGCGCGTCCCACACGTGAAGCGCGTCGCCGTCGTAGGGGCCGGGCTGATGGGCAGTGGCATCGCGGCGGTGCTGGCAGCGTCAGGGTACGAGGTCAGCCTGGCGGACACGTCCGCGGCCGCGCTGGAGCGCGCTCAGGCGCGTGCGAGCAAGCTGTCTGGTGCGAGTGGCGCCGGTGCGCTCAGCCTCCACGCGGAGGTGGAGGAAGCGGTGGCGAGCGCCGACCTGGTGATCGAGGCCGTGCCCGAGCTGCTCGACCTCAAGCGCGAGCTGTTCGGTCGCATCGATGCCGCCGCGCCCGCCGCGGCGTACCTGGCCACCAACACGAGCGAGCTGTCGGTCACAGCGATCGCGGCCGCGACGTCGAGACCGGAGCGGGTCGCGGGGATGCACTGGTTCAACCCCCCGGAGCGCATGCGGCTCGTCGAGGTCGTGAGGGCGGTCCGGACGTCCGCGGAGACGCTGGCGGTCGTCTCCGCCGTGGCCGAGGCCTGCGGCAAGACCGTGGTGACGGTCGAGGACCGGCAGGGCTTCGTCACCACGCGCGTCGTTGCCGCAGTCCTGTTGGAGGGCGCGCGGCTGCTGGAGGAAGGCGTCGCCTCGAAGGAGGACATCGATGCCGCCGTACGCTTGGGCCTCAATCACCCCATGGGCCCGCTCGAGCTAGCCGACTACATCGGCCTCGACACCGTGCTGCTGATAGCCGATGCCATGACCGAGGCCTACGGCGACAGGTTCAGGCCGCCTCAGGGCCTGCGCAAGCTCGTCGAGGCGGGGAAGCTGGGTCGCAAGTCGGGCGGCGGCTACTACGACGCCTGAGCCCGTCCCGGACCTTGGGGTCCGACCGGTTCCGCGCGCCAAGGAAAGACGCCCCCGAAGGGGCGCCATGGCTGGCCCACAGGGATTCGAACCCCGACCGACCGGACCAAAACCGGGTGTCCTGCCGTTAGACGATGGGCCACCGTCCTGGGCCTGTCGCGGCCCCCGCGCGCATGTGAACGCGCGGGTCACCAGTCTATCAACCGGCGCGCCCGCGCGTTCGTTCGCTTGGCTGGCCCACAGGGACTCGAACCCCGACCGACGGAACCAGAATCCGTTGTCCTGCCATTAGACGATGGGCCAACGGCAAACTCGAGCTTACGAACCCGGTGGGTCACGAGTCAACCGGCGCGGCGACGAGATCGCGCGCCGCGCCCGGCGCCGCCCGAGCGGTTATACTGGCGGGCGCCCGCGGGCGGTGGATCTTCGCGTCGCGCGCGCACTGGAACCTGAGGAGAGGTGCCGGAGTGGTTGAACGGGACGGTCTCGAAAACCGTTGTGTGGCCTTGCTGCACCGTGGGTTCGAATCCCACCCTCTCCGCCAAGCGAGCCGCCCCTGACGGGCGGCTCATCGATTGCGGCCCACAGCGGGGTCCCGTACCACCGCCTGGCCGCACGGAAGGCGCCATAGCCCATGTCGGTCACGGTCATAGACCACCCCCTGATCCAGCACAAGCTCGCGGTCATGCGCGACAGGGACACCAACGTCCGTGACTTCCGCGCCCTGTGCACCGAGGTCAGCATGCTCATGGCCTTCGACGCCATGCGCGACCTGGAGCTGGAGGACGGCGTCGTCGAGACGCCGGTGGCCCAGGCGCACGTGAAGCGCCTGGCAGGGAAGAAGTTGGCCCTGGTGGCCATCCTGCGCGCCGGGCTCGTCATGGTGGACGGCATCCTCAACATGGTCCCCACGGCGCGCGTCGGGCACGTCGGGCTCTACCGTGACCCCGAGACGCTCAAGCCCGTGCGCTACTACGTGAAGCTGCCCAAGGACATCGACGAGCGGGACGCCTTCCTGCTCGACCCCATGCTGGCCACGGGCGGCAGCGCCGTCGCGGCCATCGACCTCCTCAAGGAGGCCGGGGCGTCGCGGATCCGCCTGCTGTGCATCATCGCCGCGCCCGAGGGCATCCAGGCCGTAACGTCCGCCCACCCTGACGTCGACATCATCGTCGCCGCGAAGGACGAGCGGCTGAACGACCACGGCTACATCGTCCCCGGCCTCGGCGACGCCGGTGACCGCATCTACGGCACCCGCTAGGTTTCATGGTGCGGCCGTATCATCGCTGACGTGCAGAAGGCGCTCGTCTCGTACCTCCCGCTCGTCGTCGTCACCTTCGCCGTGGCGCTGGCCGCGGTGGCGGGCTTGGTGCCGCATGTGCGGGCGTTCGCACATCGCATCCGAGCCCTGCAGGACGGCGGCACGCAGCATGGCGGCGGCGTCAGGCAGCACTCTGGCGCCGTGCCGAACATCGG
>JBDZWC010000007.1:0-45358 GCA_040256005.1 Deinococcaceae bacterium
CTGAAGGCGTACTTGGTGGCGCACAGCTCGGCGCACGACCCCATGTGCTTGTCGTTGTAGACGTCCCATAGGCCGTCGTGGATGAGCGAATCGACCACCTTGGCGTCGCCCAGGCGCAGCCCTCCGCGGGCGCCGGGCAACAGGTAGGGGGCGTTCGTCATCGACTCCATGCCGCCGGCCACAACCACCCGAGCGTCGCCGAGGAGCACCGCTCGCACGGCCTGGATCACGGCCTCGAGTCCGCTGCCGCACATCTTGTTGATCGTCACGCTAGGGGTGCGCACATCGAGACCGGCGTAGATCGCGGCCTGCCTGGCGGGCGCCTGACCCTGGCCGGCCTGGAGCACGTTGCCCATGAACACGGCGTCCACGTCGCCTGGCGTCAGGCCCGCCCGCGCCACCGCGCCCTCGATCGCGACCGCGCCGAGCTCACCGGCCTTGAGCGGGGCCAACCGGCCCTGGAACGCCCCGATCGGCGTCCTGGCCGCCGCGGCGATGACAGCTCTCACGTCGAAGACCTCCATGGGCGCTCGAGCGCTCTCCAGCGCCCGCGCCGCCATGAGCCATGGTAGCCCTCAGCGCCGGAAGGTGATGGTGGCCTCGACGCCTGACCAGGACACGCTCAGGGGCTCGTACAGCGAGAACGTGGCCGGCAGTAGCACGACCGCGGCCAGGTCGTGACCGGGGCCGACCGCCCCGGGGTCACCGCGGTACACGTGCACCCGGTACGGCGCTGCCACCTCCAGGCGACGATCCGACTGCTCGAACGCGACCGCGGTGCTGAGGGCGCCGTCGGTTAGAGAGGTGCCCACCAGCAGCAACACGTGGTCTTTGCCCGCCCGCAGCGCCGCGTCGTCGATAACCTCGGTCGCCTCCGGGAAGGCCAGGGGCAACAGGTCGAGGTCGAGGAGCAGCAGGCTCTGGTCGTGGGAGAACAACCGCAGGCCCGTGGCGGCCCCGAGCTGCGCCAACTCCCAGCCGGTGCCGGCGTCGGGACCGGCGACATCGACCTCGGGCCGCGGCAGGACGATGTCGAGGCGGGCGCCGTTGGGGGCGTACAGGATCATCTCGCCGGCGCTCTCCTCGGCCGCCACGCCCAGCAGCTGCACCGCGTCGAGCGGCAGGTACCAACCGACGCCGCCCACGCCCGACGATCCGCCTGCCGCGAACACGGCGGCGGAGAGGGGCCACTCGGTGGGCCCGGCGTCCCCGGGTCGCTGCAACAGCGCCACGGAGGAGCCCTCGAAGAACGTCGCCACGCCCTCCTCGCCGCGCCACGTGAGCGTCTCGTCTGTCACGGTCACGACGTCGCCGAGCGCGAAGGCCAGGGAGCCCGCCTCCACGTAGGTGACGCCGGCGACGTCCAAGCCGTCGACGGTGCCTTGCGCTCGTGCCAGTTGGAGTGTGATCGCGAGCAGGACTGCCGCCATACGCGCGGCCGGGAGGCGCATCGTGAGGAGGCTAGCATGTCCCCTCATGACGCTAGAATCGCTTGAAACGGCCAAACAGAGGCACCCATAGCCGGCCTGGCCGAGAGGAGCGGTAACGCATAGAGAAGGTCCACGGTAAGACGCAGGGTCTGAAGAACCACCAGCTCAAGAGGCTGTCCAACCTGTACAGGAGACGCGTGCCGCCGGAGTCGGCGGTCACAGCGGACCTGGCGCGCGCGATGGCGGACCTGACCGTCGAGCTCGGTCGGGGCGTCAGCGTGCTCATCGACCGGCGCGGTCGGGTCGTGACCGTCGCGGTCGGGGACGCGGCCGACACGCCGCTGCCCACCTACGCCGGCGAGGCCGAGTCGCGCCTGGCCGGCCTCCGTCTGGCGCACACGCATCTCAAACCCGCCGGGCTGTCCGGCACCGACCTCACCACGCTCTTCCTGAACCGGCTGGACGCGCTGGTCGCCATCGACGTGGACCCGTCGCGCACCGGTGGTGACAGCGTGGGCCGAGCGCACCTCGCCACGGTCGCGCCCAGCGGCAGCGACGCCGAGGACTGGATAGTCGACGAGCCGCAGCCCATCAGGGTCCTGGAGAGCCAGGACGTACTGGCTCGCGTGCGCGCCCTCGAGGAGGAGCTCGCGCGCCAAGCGGGAGCACGCGAGGTGCGTCGCACCAGCGCGGAGCGCGCCGTGCTCGTGGGCCTCGGTCCGGACGACCAGGAGACCGGCTCACGCATGGCGGAGCTGGCCGAACTGGTGCGCAGCGCGGGGGCAACGGTGGCGGCCACCGTCGTGCAGCGGCGTACCAAGCCCGATCACCGGACCGTGGTCGGCGAGGGCAAGCTGCAGGAGGCGGTGTCGCTCGCGTTCCACGAGGACGCTGACCTCATCGTCTTCGACAGGGAGCTCACCCCGGCGCAGGCGCGGGAGGTCGAGGCGCTGACGAAGCTCAAGGTGCTCGACCGCACGCAGGTGATCCTCGACATCTTCGCCCAGAACGCTCGCGGGCGCGAAGCGCAGGTGCAGGTGGAGCTGGCGCAGCTCAAGTACCAGCTGCCGCGCCTGGCCGGCCGCGGTGAGGCGATGAGCCGCCTGGGTGGTGGCATCGGCACGCGCGGCCCCGGTGAGACGAAGCTCGAGGTTGACAGGCGCCGCATCCGCGACCGCATCGCCACGCTGGAGAGCGCCGTCGAGGACATCAGCCGCAGGCGCGCCGAGACCCGCAAGTCGCGCACCGCGTCCCAGACGCCGGTGGTCGCCCTCGTCGGCTACACGAACGCCGGCAAGTCGACGCTGTTCAACGCGCTCACCAAGTCGGACGCCCTCTCGCAGGACAAGCTCTTCGCCACGCTGCGCCCCACCACGCGCGAGGGCTGGCTGCCGGCGCTCGGCCAGTGGGGCGGCAAGGTCGTGTTCACCGACACCGTGGGCTTCATCAGGGACCTGCCGGCCGAGCTCGTCGACGCGTTCCGGGCGACGCTCGAGGAGCTCCATCACGCCGACCTGCTCCTGCACGTGGTGGACGGCGCCTCGCCCGGCGCTCCCGATCGCGTGGAGGCGGTGCAGCGCATCCTCGACGAGCTGGAGCTCGAGCCCCCGAGGCTCGTCGTGATCAACAAGTCGGACGCCGCGGACCAGCAGGTGCTCGGTCAGCTCAAGGAACGCTACGGCGCCGTCGCGGTGTCTGCCCTCGCGGGCGACGGTCTCGACGAGCTCAAGGCCCAGCTGGCACACGTGCTGCCGCGCAGGGAGGCCGTCACGGCGTGACCGACCTGCGCTCGTTCCTGCAGCTGCTGGAGGAGCGCGGCGAGCTGGTGAGGGTGAAGGACCCGGTGTCCACCTTCCTGGAGGCCGCGGCGCTGGCCGACCGAGCCGTGAAGGAAGGCGGTCCCGCTCTGCTCTTCGAGAACGTGGTGGGCCACAGCATCCCCGTGGCGATGAACCTCTACGGCACGGCGCAGCGGACCGCCTGGGCCCTGGGCGTGGACGACCTCAAGGAAGTCACTGAACGCCTGCGGGAGCTGCTCGACCTGAGGTTGGGAGGCGGCCTCATGGGCATGATGTCGAACCTGCCGAAGCTGCGGGACCTGCGGTCGCTGCCGCCCAAGCGCGTGAGGACCGGGCCGGTACAGACGCGGGTGCTCACGGGAGACGAGATCGACCTCTCCAAGCTGCCGGTGCTCACCACCTGGCCGCAGGATGCCGGGCCGTTCATCACGCTGCCCCTCGTCATCACGAAGGACCCCATCCACGGCGATGTCAACGTGGGCATGTACCGCATGCAGGTGCTCGGCCCACGCACCACGGCCATGCACTGGCAGAGGCACAAGACCGGAGCCAGGCACTACGAGAGCGCCAAGCGCGCCGGCAAGCGCCTCGAGGTCGCGGTCGCGCTGGGGGGCGACCCTGCGCTCACCTACGCCGCCACGGCGCCCATCCCCCCCGTCTCCGGTTTGGACGAGCTGGCTCTGACCGGGTTCCTGCGGGGGAGGCGGGTGGAGGTCGTCAAGGGCGTCACCGTGGACCTCGAGGTGCCAGCGCACGCCGAGATCGTCATCGAGGGCTACGTGGACCCGGCCGAGGACCCGGTCACGGAAGGGCCGTTCGGCGACCACACCGGCTTCTACACGCTGCCAGACCTGTACCCGGCGTTCCACGTCACCGCCATCACGATGCGCGACGACCCAGTCTACCCCGCCACGATCGTGGGGCCGCCGCCCATGGAGGACGCCTACCTGATCCTCGCCAGCGAACGCATCTTCCTCGTCCCCGCTCAGCTGATCCTCCCCGAGATACGCGACTACCACATGCCGCCGGCCGGCATCGCCCACAACCTCGTTCACGTATCGATCGAGAAGCGCTACCCCGGGCAGGCCTACAAGGTCGCCAACGGGCTCCTGGGCTTGGGTCAGATGATGTTCGCGAAGGTCGTGCTCGTGTCGGACGACCCCGAGGTGGACGTCACCGACCACCAGGGCTTCTGGCGGGCCGTCCTCGCCCGGGCCGTGCCGGGTCGCGACTCCCAGTTCGCCAAGGGCCCGATAGACGTCCTCGACCACTCCAGTCGGGCGTTCAGCTTCGGTAGCAAGCTCATCATCGACGGCACGCGCAAGCACCCCGAGGAGGGCGGCGACGTCCCCTTCGAGGCGAACGTCGAACGACCGAAGGAGAAGCTACCGGCTCACGCCGAGGTCGTGGACCAGCACCAACTGACTGGGGGCTTCTGGTTCATCACCACCCGCAAGACCCGGGCCGACCAGGGTCGTCACCTGGGCGAGTGGGCCGCGCGTCATCCGTTGTCGCAGGGCGTGAGGCTGATCGCCGTCGTGGATGAGAGCGTGGACCCGCGCGATTTCGAGGAGGTCATGTGGACGCTCCTCAACAACATCGACCCGGAGCGGGACGTCCAGGTCATCGACGACAGCTTCGGCTCCGGAGCGCGGTTCGTGATGGACGGCACGCCCAAGCTGCCGGCCGAGGGGTTCGATCGCGGCTGGCCCGAGAAGCTCAGGACGACCGCAGAGGTTCGCGCCTGGGTCGACGAGACATGGCCGCGAGTGAGAACATGAGGGCCTGAACCAACACGATCGTCGAGCCGCTCGGCACGTCGAGCAGGAACGAAGCCGCCAAGCCCAGCAGGGTCGCGACGATGCCGATGACCACCGTCAACGCGGTCATCTGCGACAGCGTCCGGGCCAGGAGCCGCGCGGTGGCGGCAGGGATCACGAGGTAGGCCGCCATGAGGATGATGCCGACCACGACGGCGCTGACGGCGATCACCAAGGCGGCGAGCAGGTAGAGGACCAGCTCGGCTCGAGCGGTGTCAACCCCGTCCGCCCTGGCCAACTCCTCGTCGAACGTCGCGTAGGCCAGCTTGCCCCAGTACGCGGCCGTGAGCCCGGCGGCGAGCAGCGTAACGCCGAGGATCACGTACAGGTCCAGGGCCCTCACGCCCAGGATCGACCCGAACAGCAGGTCCATGAGCGAGACGCCCAGGTTCACGTCGGGCGGGATGAGCGAGAAGAACATCACCCCCAGCGCCACGGTGACCGCGAACGAGACCCCGATGGCGGTGTCGCTGGAGAGGTCGGTCCGGCGGCGCATGAGGTAGATCCCGGCCGCCGCCAACAGGCTGAAGGGGACCGCGATCCAGATGGGGTCGCGCAGCACCGCGAGGCCCGACCCGACGAGCCCAGTGGTGACGATGACGAAGGCGCCGATGCCCATGCCGCCGAACGCGGCGTGCGCCAGACCGTCGCCCAGGAAGCTCAAGCGACGCTGCACCACGAACACACCGAGCAGGCCCGTGCCTACGGCGATGAGCACGCCGGCCACCAGCGCACGCTGCAGGAACGGCAGGGAGAGCGCGTCCAGCAGGGTCATGGCGCCACGTCCTGTAGAGCCCTCACAACGCCACGGCGTGCTGGTGCTGCCTATGCCCGAACGCCTCGCGCAGGCTCTCGCTCTCGAGCGCCTCCTCCGGCGGGCCGTAGGCCATGAGGCGCCTGTTCAGGACCAGGACCAGATCGGCGTGGTAGCGCGCCGCCGCCATGTCGTGGGTGATCATCGCGATCGTCGCGGGACCGGCGGCGCCCTGCGTCTCCGCCTGGTACTCCTCGAGCAGGTCATACAGGTCATGCTCGACGAGGAAGTCCACGCCCGTCGCCGGCTCGTCCAGCAGGACGATGTCGGGTCTCCTCACCAGCGCCCTGGCCAAGTAGGCCCTCTGCAGCTCGCCCCCTGACAGCCGGGCCAACTGCCTGTCCGCCAGCGCCTCGGCGCCGACCCGCCGCAACGCCCCCAGGCCGTGCTCCCGTTCCTCCTGCGTCACCCGGGCGGGCCACGAGCCGCGCAGGCCCGTGGTGACGAGCTCCAGTGCGGTGGCCGGGAACGTGCGGTCGAACGTCTTGATCTGGGGGACGTAGCCGACGCGCTCGGGATGCGCCCCGGCGCGGTCGCCGAACAGCGCCGCGTGGCCCTTCACGGGGGTCACGAGCCCCAACGCGACCTTGATGAGCGTGGACTTGCCGCCGCCGTTGGGTCCCACGATGGCCAGGAACCGGCCCGCCTCCAGGTCGAAGCTCACGTCCTCCAGGACCGGCGCCTCGGAGAACCGCACCGATACCGAGTGGAAGTGCAAGGCGGGAGGCGCGGGACGGCTCGGGCCCAAGACCGCGTTTTGAGAACCCGTTCTCACAACGAGATTCTAGCGTGCCTGAGGTCCATTCCCGGCACACGCTCGCGACCGGCGAGCGCAGGAACTGGAACGGCCCGCCGGTGTCTCGGCGGGCCGTTCGGGCTTCCTATGTGAGGGCTTCAGCCCTGGCTTGGCTTGTTGGGGTTGACGAAGACCGTGGGATCCAGCTGGCGGATGGCCTTGGCGCTCAGCCACACGCGCTGGGGCTTGCCTTCGACCCAGATGGTCCGCTTCTGGAGGTTGGGCTTGACGGTGCGGTTGTGCACGCCCACCTGCTTGAGGCCGACGCCGCCCTTGCGCTTCGCCGAGCCCTTGCGGGTGCTCGTCCTCTGCTTGCTGGTCCTCTTACCTGTCACGGCGCAGACGCGCGGCATGTCGTTCCTCCATGTCGCCCAGTTCTCTTGGGTAGGGCGGGTGGTGCTTGGCGTTCGGGGCGGCCTGGGCGCGCCCGCAGAGCGGCTGAGTTTAGCACACCGGCCCGCGCCGGTGTAGATTCGCCCGCGTGTCGCTAGAGAGGCGCGCCTTCCTGCAGGGATTCAAAGACGTGGCGCCCATGCTCATCGGCGCGGTCCCGTTCGGCCTGATCACCGGGGTGAGCGCCGTGGGCGCGGGTATGCACCCGACGGACATCATCTTCATGTCTGCCCTGGTGTTCGCGGGCTCGTCCCAGCTGGCGGCGATCTCGCTCATCGCTTCGGGCGCGGCGATCTGGGCGATCGTGCTCACGGTGGCGATGGTCAACCTGCGCCACGTGATGTACAGCCTGTCGCTGGCGCCGTGGCTGCAACGCTACGGGGTGCTCAAGCGGCTGCTCGTGTCGTTCCTCATGGTCGACCAGTCCTTCGCGATGACCGTGCTGCGCTACCCGCGCGAGGCGGATGACTACCCGCGGTTCCACTTCGCGCTGGGCATCGGCGTGCCCATGTGGATCGTCTGGGTGAGCACCACGGCGTTCGGAGCGCTCCTGGGCGCGCAACTGCCGGCGGAATGGCAACTCGACTTCGCCGTGCCACTACTCTTCCTGGCGCTCCTCGTGCCCGCGGTCACCTCCCGCCCGCTGCTGGTGGCGGCGGTGGTCGCCGGGACCCTCGCTCTGGCCCTCGCGCCACTGCCGTACAACCTGGGCCTCATCATCGGATCCCTCTCCGGCATCGCGGCTGGCGCGCTCTCCGAGGGGCTGTTCCGGCGGTCGAAACCGGTCGCGGAACCGGAGAGGGCCCAGGCGTGAGCCGCCCCGAGGTCTGGTTGGCGATCGCCCTCGCGGCTCTGGTGACGCTGGCCGAGCGCGGGTCCTTCCTGCTCACACAGAGCGAGTCCCCTCTGCCGCCGCTGGTCAGGCGCTGCCTCCGGTACGTGCCGGCAGCGGTGTTCGCTGCCATAACCATCCCTGCCCTGGCGCAACCGAGCGGCACCGGCGTGGGCCCGGTCGACGTGAGGCTCCTGGCCGGGATCGCGGCAGCGTTGGTCGCCTGGCGCACCCGGAACGTCACGCTCACGTTCGTCGTCGGCATGGTCGTGCTGTGGCTGATCTCCTGGGTGTTGACGGCCTCGAACGCCTGAGGAGACGCGGGCCGCGGCGGGGCCGTTGACAGCCGGCCCGCCAGGCCCCATCCCCGCAGGTCGTGGCGGTGTCCGGGACCGGCGAGGTGACGGCCACAGGCGCCGTCGGCTCGGCCCTCGTGACGGCAACGGCAGGAGGTGTCAGCGGGCAGATCGTCGTCGTCAGCGTAGTTCCGGTAGAGGGCGCCGTGCTGGTATCTGACGCCGACGTCGTGGAAGGACCTATGCTCCTGGACTCGGAGCAGCCGTTGGACGTCGGGTCGCTCTACCAAGTGACCCTCGCGGTGCCTCCGCCCGCTGTCGGAGCGTACCTGTTGGCTACCGGTGAAGCGCAGGTGGCCGGCCGCGTGACGACCGTCAACGGCAGCGTCGCAACACTGGAGCTGGTGCCGCTGGACGAGCTGTTCGAGGAGCTGTTGATCGACCAGAGCATCGACTTGGCGACCGCACCGCTCCTCGACGCGGCCGGCGCGGATCCGACGTTCGCCGTCCGAAGGCTCGCGGACGGCGATTGGCACGTGCAGGGCGCCATAGGTGCTGGACTGGTGCCGCAGGCGGAGTTCAAGGCCGGTCCGCTGACCTGCAAGTCCGACTTCAACTTCTCCCAGTTGGACGTCCTCAACTTCGCCGTGACGTTCACGTCGGCGCTCAAGGTCGACGTGGTGGTGGACGCGGGCCACAAGAAGGTCGTCGTCCACGGCAGCCCCAAGGCCGTCGCCACGTTCGAACCGGTCGTCAAAGGCGTACTGCAGGAGTCGGTTGGCTGCGACCTCACCGTCGGCGACATCCAGATCCCCCTGCCCGGACCCATCGGGGCCGTGGTCGGCGCCGTCGTGCCCTTCGGGGTCGGCTTCAACATCGGTGGGACCGTCCCGCTCCTACAGGCCGGCTTCCACTTCGACGCCGAATTGGGTGCCGACGTGAGCTTCGGTTTCGACTGCGACCCTGCCTGCGAAGGCGTAGCCGAGCTGACACCCCATGTCACGGGCCACCAGCGGCCCATCCTGCCTGGAGACCTGAGTGGGTTGCGCCTCGAGGCCAGCCTCTTCGGCTACCTGTTCGTGGGGCTGGAGGCGGGCCTACGCAAGGACAGCAGCGGCCGTATCCGCCTGGCCCGCGGACAGACCGGCCTCAAGCTCGGTGCCAAGCTCGCGTCGGAGGAGACGCAGTTCCAGGACGACGCCTACTCCTCCGAGTACGCGCTCGACCTCGTCGCCACCATCGGCGCCGGCACCGGGGCACAGGCCATATTCAACCTGATTAACGTCGAGCTGGGTCGCGCGAAGCCGCCCTCGGACACCGGTAGCACGTCCGTCACCTACCAGGCCGCCTACCATGAGGAGTACGAGGAAACCGGCCCCAACTACCACTCCAGCTACGAGGAGGACGAGGTCCTGTCCGGCCAGTTGTCCCTCGAGGTGCTCAGCCGCTCCGACAGCGCCATCGTCTTCGAGGTCACGGGCGGCAGCATCCAGTACAGCTACGTGACCAGCTTCGTCGAGGTGGAGACGAACGTCATGGGGTCTGAGCCCGGCTGCACCTACACCGAGAGGACCGAGGTCACGCACGACGGAGCCGGGGGCCAGGTCGTGCCGGCTGGCACACCCGGCGTCTACCGCATCGACATCGCAGACAACGGCGAGTACACGCTTCAGATGCGGCCCGACCTGTTCTTCGAGGTGCCCGCCCAGGACGGCTTCAAGACCACAGGCGCCTGCGGCTACGAGAACATCGACGAGACGACGCCCGGCAGCGACGAAGTGGACCCCAGCTTCGAGATCACCGGCATCGTCGACCCAGGCAACCCCGGTGTGTTCAGCGGTGGTACGTGGACGGAACGCCAGAGGGCGGCACGACCTACACCTGGTCCCTCGTCCTCCCGCCACCCTGAGCTCGGCCCGACATCCCGCCGGCCCGCTGGTAGCATCGCCGGCGTGACCCGGTACGAGCTGGCCCGCGCGATCCACGAGCGCTCCCTGCTGCGCGGCGAGTTCACGCTGCGCTCCGGGGCGAAGTCCGACCGCTACTTCGACAAGTACCTCTTCGAGTCCGACCCCGAGCTCCTGGCCGAGATCGGTCAGGCGCTGGCCAGGCTAGTCCCGCCCGACACGGACATGCTCGCCGGGCTCGAGCTCGGCGGCGTGCCGCTGGCCGTCATGCTCGGCCAGTTCACGGGCCTGCCAGTGGTGTTCGTGCGCAAGCAGGCGAAGGGGTACGGCACCATGCGCCTGGCAGAGGGTGGCGATATCGTGGGCAAGAAGCTGCTCGTCGTGGAGGACGTCGTGACCTCGGGCGGGCAGGTCGTGCTCTCGACACGGGACCTGCGGGAGCGTGGCGCGACGGTCGACTCCGCCGTGTGCGTGATAGACCGCGAGTCCGGCGGCTCGGACGCGCTCGCCGAGGCCGGCGTAGCGCTCGCGGCGCTGTTCACGATGTCCGACCTCGAGCACGTCGCGGGACGGGCCTAGCCTCTGCTGGCCCGCCCGCCGGCTCGTTCAGGACGGCAACGGAGCACGGTCGTCCGACTGCGTAAACTCGTCACATGCCACAGGAGACGATCTTCAGCAAGATCATCCGCCGCGAGGTGCCGGCGGACATCGTCTACCAGGACGATCTCGTCACGGCGTTCCGTGACATCAGCCCCAGGGCGCCCACCCACGTGCTGATCGTGCCCAACGAGCTGATCCCCACCGTCGACGACGTCAGGCCCGAGCACGAGGCCGCGTTGGGCCGCATGTTCACGGCGGCGGCGAAGATAGCGGAGCAGGAGGGCCTGGAGAAGGGGTACCGGTTGATCGTCAACTGCAACGAGCATGGCGGCCAGGAGGTCTACCACCTCCACATGCACCTGCTCGGCGGCAGGCGGCTGGGCCGCATCGTCGCCGAGGGCCGGAGCGAGGAGGAAAGATGAAGTACCGCAGGCTAGGCAACACGGGGCTCAAGGTCAGCGAGGTCAGCCTCGGCGCGTGGACCACGTTCGGGCAGACGGTCGAGGAGCAACGCACCGTCACCGAGATCATGGGCAAGGCGTACGAGCTGGGCATCAACTTCTTCGACAACGCCGACGCCTACAACCGCGGCCAGGGCGAGCGCGTGATGGGCGTGGCCCTGCGCGATCTCGAGATACCCCGCAAGTCCTACGTCCTGTCGTCGAAGGTGTACTGGCCGCAGTCCGACGCGATCACCGACCGGGGTCTGAACCGCAAGCACGTGCTGGAGTCGATAGACATGACGCTCGAACGGCTGGGCGTCGAACACCTGGACATCTACTTCGCCCACCGCTACGACGACGAGACGCCCCTGGAGGAGATCGTAGAGGCTTTCAGTGACGTCGTCAGGTCTGGACGCAGCCACTACTGGGGCACGAGCATGTGGCCGCCCACGAAGATCGTGGAGGCCGTCGCCTACGCCAAGGGGCATGGGCTGGTAGCGCCGGTGACGGAGCAACCTTCCTTCTCCCTCCTCGACCGCGAGCGCGTCCGCGACCAGGTCGCTCCGGTCACCGAGCCCAAGGGCATCGGCCTCGTCGTCTTCAGCCCCCTCGCCCAAGGCATGCTGACCGGCAAGTACGACGACGGGGTGCCCGAGGGCAGCCGCTTCGCGAACTTCTCACAGTTCAAGGAGCGGTTCATGACCGAGGAGAACGCCCGCCGGGTGCGCGCCCTCAAGCCCATCGCCGACGAGCTCGGCGTCACCAGAGCCCAGCTCGCCCTCGCCTGGATCCTCGCCCAGCCGGGCGTATCCAGCGTCATCACCGGCGCCACGCGGGTCGACCACGTCGTCGACAACGCTGCCGCCGCCGAGGTCGAGCTCTCCGACGAGGTACTCCAGCGGATCGAAGAGGCGGTCGCCTGACGAGGCTCTACACCGCCGAGCAGATGGCCAGCGCCGACCGCCTGGCGGGCGAGGCCGGGATCTCGGTCGACGAGCTGATGGCGGCGGCGGGTCAGGCCGTCGCCAAGGAACTGATCGCCCGCTTCCCCGAGGTGAAGCGGGCGCTAGTCCTCTGTGGCAGCGGGAACAACGGCGGCGACGGCTACGTGGCCGCCGCAGCGCTGCAGCGCCGCCTCCAGGTGACCGTCCTGGAGATGAGCCCCGAGCCGAAGTCCGCGGCCGCCGCGGCGGCGCGCCGCCAGCTGACCGAGACCGGGGTGAGGCCGGCATCGCTCGAGGTCACGGCGGTGAGCGGTTGGCTGGAAGAGACCGACCCCGACCAGGGCGTCGTCGTGGACGCGTTGCTCGGCTCTGGCCTGGCGCGCCCGCTGGAAGGCGAGCTGGCGAAGGTCGTGAAGGTCGTCAACGACGGCAGCGTGCCCGTCGTTGCCGTCGACGTACCCACCGGCGTCGACGCGGACCGAGCCACCGCGCCCGGCGAGCACATCAGAGCCGACGTCACGGTGCAGCTGGCCGGAGCGAAGGTCGCCTCGGCCTTCTACCCGGTACGCGGCGCGTTCCACGGCGCTCGGGCGGGACGACCCTCGGAGGTGGTCGTCGTCGACATCGGCGTGCCGAGTCAGGTACTGAGCGCCGTATCCCCCACCTTGTACCTGGACGCGGCGACGGTCTCTGCGTGGCTCCCGCGCCGTGAGGCGACCGCCCACAAGTACCGCGTGGGGACAGTGACCGTCGTGGCCGGCTCGGTGCGCTACCTGGGCGCCGCCGAGCTGGTATGCCGCGGCGCGTGGCGCGCCGGCGCCGGGCTCGTGACCCTCGCGGCAGCCGGCCGGCACCCTTCGGCGTGGCCCGAGACGGTCTGGGCCGACCTGCCGGCGGGCGGCTGGCCGCCGGACGACCTCTCGGAACGAGCGGCCGAGGCGCTGGTGATGGGTCCGGGGCTCGACCCGAGCGAACCCGGTTCGCCCCTGTCTCGGCTGAGGGAGGTGCTCCAGTGGGCCCCCGGACCAGTGGTGCTGGACGCTGGCGCGTTGGCGCCCGACGTCCTCACCGACAGGCTGCCACGGCGGGAGGGCACGGCGGTGATCACGCCGCACCATGGAGAAGCGACCAGGTTGCTCGCGACGTTCGGCCGGCAGGTAGACCTCGCCCTCGACCCGTTGGAAGGGGCGCGTGCCCTCACGGAGGTCACGGGTGCGATCACGGTGCTCAAGGGCCCCACCACCGTCATCGTCGCGCCGGACGGCCGCGAAGCAGTGAGCGACCGCGGCCATCCAGGCATGGCTAGCGGCGGGACGGGAGACGTGCTCGCCGGAGCGCTGGGTGCGCTGCTCGCGGCTCCGGATGGAGACCCGTTCGAGCGCTGCTGCCTGGCGGTATTCGCCCACGGCCGCGCCGGAGAGGTCGCCGCCGAGGCTCGCGGCACCGCCCTGATCGCATCGGACCTGGTCGACGTGCTGCCCCAGGTGCTCATGGGTATCGCCGAGGCCAGGCCGCTCAGGTAGGGCTCGGGCCGGCGTGGTGTTAGCCTTCCCCGGATGCTCAGACTGGAAGTGCCGGCCAGCAGCGCGAACCTAGGACCCGGCTTCGACGCGCTGGGGCTGGCGGTCGACCTGCGTCTGACCGTGACCGCCGAGCCGGCCGTAGAGGACACGTTCAGCTACGCCGGCGAGGGTCCAGCGCCGGCGGCGCATGGCAACCTCGTGCACCGCGGGTACGCCGCCGCGTTCGCCGCGCTCGGCCACGAGCCCAGGCCCGTCGCCTTCACACTCGACAACCCCATCCCGCTCGCTCGCGGACTGGGCTCGTCCTCAGCGGCCCTGGTAGCCGGAGCCGCGGCTGCGGACGCCTTCCTGGGCGAGCCCCTAGGCCGGGAGGGGGTGTTTCGCGTGACCGCGGCCCTGGAGGGGCACCCCGACAACGTCGGGCCCGCGGTCTTCGGCGGGTTCGTGGTGTCGGCGGCGGACGAGGCGGGAGAGTTCGTGGCTCGGTCGCTGCCGTTGCCGGAGGACTGGCGTCTGCTCTTCGGCGTGCCGGCGTTCGAGCTCCAGACCGTCGCGGCGCGCGCCGCGTTGCCCACCTCGTACGACCCGGCGCAGACCGTCCTGACGTCGTCGCGTGCGGCGTTGTGGGTCGCCGCCGTGGCCACCCGCGACCGCGCGCTGCTGCGCGTAGCGTCCCTGGACGTGCTCCACCAGCCTTTTCGGGCCCGGCTCGTCCCCGGGCTTGCCGCTCTCCTCACGGCGCTGCGCGCAGCGGGCGCCGACGCCGCCTACCTCTCGGGGTCAGGGCCCACCGTGGGAGTCATCGCCGGGGACGAAGCGTTCGAGCGCTGCCGGGCACTCTTGCAGGACTGGGTCGGCAAGCAGGGTCGGGTCATCGCGCCAGGAGCGGCGACCGGCTACACGGTGACCCGGTGCTAGCATCGCGCGCGTGAACGTCGTCCTGGGCATCGATACCTCGTGTGACGACACCGGCGTTGGCATCGTGGCGGACCGTGCGGTGAGGTCCAACGTCGTGCTGTCGCAGACGGCACTCCACGCGGCGTTCGGCGGCGTGGTGCCCGAGCAGGCGAGCCGGGAGCACCTGAGCGCGCTCGACAGCGCCGTCACCCGGGCGCTCGCCGAAGCCCAGCTCGACCTGTCTGACGTCACCGCCGTCGCGGCGACGCACGGCCCTGGCCTCGTGGGCGCGCTGCTGGTCGGGCTCAGCTACGGCAAGGCGCTCGCCTGGGGCCTCGGTGTCCGTTTCCTGCCCGTGCACCACCTCATCGGCCACCTCGCGGCAGCCGAGGCCGAGCCCCCGTTCCTGGCGCTGCTCGCTTCCGGCGGGCACACCGTCCTCTTCCGGGTAGAGGCCTGGGACCGCATCACGGAGCTTGGCCGGAGCCGGGACGACGCCGCCGGCGAGGCGTTCGACAAGGTCGCCCGGCTCCTCGGCCTGGGCTACCCGGGCGGGGCGGCTCTGGCCGAGTTGGCCGCGACGGGCGACGATCACGGCGTCGACCTGCCCTGGCCGATGAAGGGCTCGAGCGACCTGAGCTTCAGCTTCTCGGGGCTCAAGACCGCCGTCGCCCTGCTCCTGGAACGGGACCCCGACGCGAACAGAGCAGACGTCGCCGCCACGTTCGAGAGGGTGGCAGTCGGCTCGCTTGTGGAGGTGACGCTGCGAGCTGCGCGCTCCATAGGGGCCAGGCGCATCGTCGTGGCCGGCGGGGTAGCCGCCAACCGGCGCCTGCGCGAGGAGCTGTCCCTCAGCGGCCTGGACGTCTCGTTCCCGCCACCCAGCCTCGCGACCGACAACGGAGCGATGATCGCGCTGGCGGCGAGCAAGGTGATCGCCGGAGAAGCGCTGCCGCACCCAGACCCGCTGGGTGTCGACGCTCAGCCCTACCTGCCGCTGGCCACCGGCTGATGGCGCCTCGGCTGGCCGTCAACTTCTCGCCGGCCCTCGCCAGCCTCGTGCAGGACAGGAGCGTCACGGTCGACGTCTTCAAGGTGCCGGACTGGGACGACCTCATCGCCGCGGCGAGCGCTCACGGCCCCGTCTACGTCCACTTCCCGGTCGAGCTCGGGGCCACCAAGCTGGGCGTCGACCTGGGCCGCAGCCTCGAGCTGCTCGAGGCGACAGGAACGACCCACCTGAACGCTCACGTCGTCCCGTCGCGTGAGAGGTTCCCTGACCTTGACGTCGACGCGGTCGACGAAGGCACCCTGGACGCGGTGGCCACCGCACTGCTCGAGGACATCGCGACCCTGTCGGAGGCCGTGGGCGCGGAGAGGGTGATCGTGGAGAACGTGCCCTACCGCGGCACGGACCACGGCCTGCTACGCGCCGGGGTTGACCCGCGGGTCATCACGCGCCTCGTGGAGGAGTCGGGCTGTGGGCTGCTGCTCGACCTCTCGCACGCCGTCCTCACCGCGCACGCGCTCGGCATCGCGGTGTGGGAGTACCTTGACCGGCTGCCCACCCATGCGCTCAGGGAGCTGCACGTATCGGGCGTGCGCGAGCTGGAGGGCAGGTTGCGCGACCATCTGCCCTTGACGCAGGAGGACGTGGCGTTGGTGCGCGCGGCCATGGGAAGGGTCCGCGCCGGGGCGTGGCCCGCTCCTGAGGTCGTGTCGTTCGAGTACGGAGGCGTTGGCCCTGTCTTCGAGTGGCGCACGGAGCCCGACGTCCTGGCCGAGCAGGTGCCGCTGCTACGCGAGATCGTTACCTGATCGAGCCCCACAGGCCCGCCAGGTACATCTCCTGCGTCACGACGCCCTTGACCTCCTGCCCGTCCATGATCACCACGAGCTGCTCGTGCGCCAGCATGCTGCGCAGCTCGGTGACCGCTACGTCGGCAGGCGCCTTGACGAGCTCCTCCCACGACGTGATGCGATCGTGGTGCAGGCCGGTGACGCCGATGGGCACCCGGTCCTGGTGCACGATGACCACGCGGTTGTCCATGAGCGTCTGCACGGCGTTGGCCGCGTCGACAACGGGCACCTTCATGGCGACGACGCCGGCCGCGGGCGGCCCCGAGAGGCCGAAGCTGAGCAGCGTGGGGCTGGGGATGCGCAGCGAGCTACGCACCCAGATCAGCGCCGTCGAGTACGCGAACACGAACACGGCGCCTTCCAGCAGACCCGCAGCGTTGAAGTCGCCGAAGCCGAGGCGACCGGGACCGGGCACGATGAGCGCGACCACGTACGAGACGATGAGCGCGAACACGACGGCTGCCAACGCTCCCAACAGCGCCGAGAGCCGCAGCTGAGACGGTCTCCTCATGCGTTCCTCCACTGGGGCTGGGCGGGATCGAGCACGCCCGGCAGGTGGTCAAGACGGTCGACATCGGCCGCCAGTCCGGCGTCCTCGGTCCTGAGCGCCCTGCCCGCGACCCCCATCAGCCGGCTGGCGCGCTGCTCGAGGGTGGCAACGGACGCCGTGCCGGTCAGCAAGCTCAAGGCGACATCGAGGCCGATCAGCGTCGCCAGCGCGACGGGGTTCTTCCTCGACCTGAACGCTTGAGACACCAGGGGCAGCACTGCCGCCACCGCACCGTGTGTCAGCAGAGCGAGGTTCCCGCCCGTGAAGCGCCCTTCCTTGAGCCTGACGTAGGTCCGGCGCTGCTCGGGGAAGGCAGCGTTCATATGCTCCTCGGCCACGATGGGGTACACCACGTCGGCGGAGAGCCCCCCTGCTTCTTCGACGAAGCGGGCCACGGCATCGCCCGTGAGCCACGGCAGGTCTGCCGTGACGACCAGCAGGCTCCTCGCGCCCCGACCCAGAGCCGCACCTAACCCCAGCGCCAGGGAGTCCTCGAACCGGCGGCCCGATGGCACCGGCACCACCCTGAAGTCATCCAGCTCGTGGTCGGTGGGGCCGACGTATACGACCTCCGACACCTTGCCGCTAGCTTCGAGAGCGCTCAGCACGTAGCTAGCGAGCGGCCTGCCCGCGACCGGCAGCAGCGCCTTCGCGGGAACCCCGGCAGCGGCGGACAGCGCGTCGCCAGCGTCGCCGCCAGCGAGCACGACGGCCGTCACCCCGAGCGCGGGTCGCATGGCGGAGTGTACCGCGGGCCCATCATGAGAGGAGCCCGCTCGACAGAGCGGGCTCCCGTCCTGCACACTGTTACTAGGTACCGGACCGTCAGAAGCGAGACTGGCGCACGTTCAACTCGACGGTGCGGCCGGACTCCAGGTTGAAGGTCGTGATGTAGGTGGAGTACCCCGGAGCGATGACGACGAGCTCGTAACGGCCCGGTTGGATGTCGCGCAGCTCGAGGCGGCCCGTGCCGTTGGGGACGTTGCCGGCGTAGCTGCCGTTGAGGAACACGGTAGCGCCGCCCACGTTGGCCTGCACGACCACGGAGGCGCCCATGCCCCGCAGCGACGCGTCAACCACAGTCTCGCGGTTGGGGCGCACCTCGAACGACCGCGTCACGCTCTGGTAGCCGGAACGCTCGAAGGTCGCCTGGTAGCTGCCGGGCTGGAAGCGGATGGAGCCCGTGGGCGTGGTACCGACGTACCTGCCGTCCACGTAGACGTCTGCCCCGCTCGGCGAGCTGGTGAAGCTGGCGGTGCCCGCCGTGACCCGCTGGTTCAACGTGGCGTTGACGGACTCGCTACGTCCCGGCCTCACGTTCACGCTGGTCGTGAACTCCTCGTAGCCGGACAACACGAAGCGCACGTCGTGCCTCCCCGGCCGGGTACCGAACGAGACCGGCGTGAAACCGACGAAGTTGCCGTCCACGTACGCCTCGGCGCCGCTGGGGCTCGTCTGCATCGAGATGGTCCCGTACGCTGCCTCGGCCGGCCTGTCGCCGACGTAGTACAGGGCGGTGTCGGTGACCCAGTCTTCCTGTGGGACGGGGTTCACGACGATCCGGAACCCTTGGATGAAGCCCTCCTCGCCGATCGTGCTGGAGGCGAAGAGCTGGTCCTCGGTCGCGAACGAAGCGAGTTGGCTGGTGTTGAGGCGCGTCTTGCTGGCGATCGCGATGACCTTCGAGAGGCCACGGGGAGGCGCGATGTTGAAGACGTACCTGGCGTTCCTGGGTGGCAAGGTCACGGTCTGACCGCCGCTGACGCGGTTGTTGTCGTCGAAGCGGTTCGGGAAGATCTGCGTGATGTCACCGTTGGGCTTGACGTCGAACACGTAGACGTAAGAGGTCTCGGCGGGTCGGACGGAGATGCGGACCTCCTCGCCCACGGCGTAGGACGGCGCGCCGTCGCCCGACGTGTCGCGGTCCAGCCATACCTCGACGTCGAAGCTGGGGCGGGGGTTCACCACTATCGCCTGGGGGCTGACCACGATCTGTGCGGAGGCCGCGGAGGCGAAGAGCAAGGCTAGGCCCAACAGTCGTTTGAACATGGCCTGCCTCCTTTCTTCGTGGAGGGTAGCACCGGTCCTTTCATTCACGTGATGGTCGACTTAAAAGGTCCTTCATCCTGAGGTGTGACGTGTTGCACGCGTGTGGTCGCCCCGGCGCGGGTCGGTTAAGTTGGGCGGCATGGACCCTAGGAGCACTCTCTCCCGGCTGGCCACGTCCGGCTTCCTCTCGACCCTATTGGCGCTAGGCGCCTTCGCGACCGCTCAGGACGCGCTGCCCGTAGATGAGGTGCTCGACAACGTCACCGCCGCGGCCACCGAGCTGAACGACGCTGCGTTCCTGTTGACCGGGCGCGTCATAGACGCCGACGGCACCGAGTTCCCCCTCGAGATCGAGATCCAGGTGATGCCCCAGCTGAACCTGGCGAGCGCGTACATCATCCAGCCCGACGCCCTGGCCGATAACCAGATCGTGCTGGACGGCGACTCGGTGTACAGCTACTCGTTCCTCACGCACCAGGTGACGATCTTCGACGCCGACGACCCGGACGCCCTCGGCGGCATGCTGCCCGCCGGCCAGGACGGGGCCACGGCGAACCTCTCGCTGGACCTCGGCCAGATCCTGGCAGGGTACGAGGCTCAGATCGTAGCGGTGGAACAGAGCGACTCGGGAGCGGTGTACCACCTCAACTTCGCCAACAAGGACCCCGCGGCCATGATCCTCGACGTGGACGCCACCGTCCTGGCGTCTGACTGGCTGCCGCGACGCCTGGTCTTCAAGGAGGCCGAAGGGCGCGTCGTGGCCGAGCTCAACGCCGAGCAGCTCGTGACGAACCAGGGACTCGACCCCGAGGACGTACGGGCACTACCCGAGGATGCCGAGATCATCGACAACCGGGGACGGTAACCGGCCACCGGCCGCAGGCGAATCTGAAGGGTCTTACTCGCTCCGCTCGCGGGTCTCCGCCTCAATGCGCAGCCGAATCTGAAGGTTCCTTCTCGCTCCGCTCGGGGGTACCTGCCCTGTCGGGCAGCCGAGTCTGAAGTTTCCTTCTCGCTCCGCTCGGGGGTCTCCGCCTCAATGCGCAGCCGAATCTGAAGGTTCCTTCTCGCTCCGCTCGGGGGTACCTGCCCTGGCGGGCAGCCGAGTCTGAAGTTTCCTTCTCGCTCCGCTCGGGGGTCTCCGCCCTTTCGGGCGGCGACCCCGAAAGCTCTCTAGACCATCTCCTCCGGCACGACGGCCGCGTCGAACTCCTCGGCGGTCAGGTAGCCGAGGGCCAGGGCCGCCTCCTTGAGAGTCGTGCCCTCGCGGTGCGCCTTCTGAGCTATCTCGGCGGCCTTGTAGTAGCCGATCTTCGTGTTCAGGGCCGTCACGAGCATCAACGAGTTCTCGAGGTGCGTCCGTATGCGGCGCTCGTCGGCGGCGATTCCCTCCACGCAGTTGACCCTGAAGCTCTCGCACGCGTCGCCCAACAGCTGCGCCGACATGAGGAAGTCGTAGATCATCACGGGTTTGAAGACGTTCAACTGCAGGTGACCGTGTGAGCCCGCCACCGCGATCGTCGTGTCGTTGCCGATCACCTGCGCGCACACCATGGTCAGCGCTTCGGCCTGAGTGGGGTTCACCTTGCCCGGCATGATGCTCGAGCCCGGCTCGTTCTCTGGCAGGCGGATCTCGCCGATGCCGCTCCTCGGCCCGGAGCCCAGGAGCCTGACGTTGTTGGCCACCACCATGAGCGCGACAGCGGCCCGCCTAAGAGCGCCCGATGCCTCCACGACAGCGTCGTTCGCCGACAGCGCTTCGAACTTGTCGTCCGCCGTGCGGAACGGGTTGCCGGTCAGCTCAGCGATCTTGGCCGCGACCTTCTCTGCGAAGCCCTTGGGCGCGTTCAGTCCGGTGCCGACGGCG
Source organism: Deinococcaceae bacterium (assembly GCA_040256005.1). Classification (GTDB taxonomy): domain Bacteria; phylum Deinococcota; class Deinococci; order Deinococcales; family Trueperaceae; genus DASRWD01. The sequence goes on from JBDZWC010000007.1 coordinate 20,821, forward strand.
GTGCCACCCAGCGCCAGTTCGGAGAGATGCGGCAGCGCGTTCTCGATCGCTTCGATCGACTTCGCCACCTGCGTCGCGTAGCCGCCGAACTCCTGGCCGAGCGTGAGCGGCGTGGCGTCCATGAGGTGCGTGCGCCCGATCTTCACGACGCCGGCGAACTCGCGCGCCTTCGCCGCCAGCGCCTGGTGCAGGCGCCGCAGGGCGGGCAGTGTGTGGTCGGTCAGCTTGCCGTAGGCCGCGATGTGCATGGCCGTGGGGAAGGTGTCGTTCGACGACTGGCTACGGTTGACGTCGTCGTTCGGATGGACCGGCGACTTGCTGCCAAGGGGGTTGCCTGTGAGCTCGCTGGCCCGGTTGGCGACGACCTCGTTGACGTTCATGTTCGACTGCGTGCCGGAGCCGGTCTGCCACACGACGAGCGGGAAGTGGTCGTCCAGTTCCCCGGCCAGGATCTCGTCACATACGCGTGCGATCAGGTCGACCTTCTCGCGCTCCAGGCCGGCCAAGTCCTCGTTCACGAGGGCGGCCGCCTTCTTGAGGACCGCGAAGCTGTAGACCACCTCGATGGGCATGCGCTGCCCGCCGATCCTGAAGTTCTGCCTAGAACGCTCGGTCTGGGCGCCCCAGTAGCGGTCCGCGGGCACCTTGACCTCGCCGAGCGTGTCCTTCTCTATCCGGTACTCCATGGGGCCATGCTACTCGCGCCGATCTGGCCTCCCGGCTCACTCCGCCAGAGGGTGGGGCACGCCTGCGGAGTCACTGGCACAGCGCCTGCACGCACACGTCAAGATACGCCCAGTCGTGGTCCTCCTGCACGACGAGCTTGAGCCACAATCGGCCATCAGCCACGTAGTACGCCGGCGCCTGGGAGGCCCTCAGGGCCGCCAACGAGCTCAGCGCCTCTTGACGGTTCCGGTCGTCGACCCACCAGTCCTTGTAGAGGTAGGCCTCGTTTGAGCCCCATGGCACTGACGCGACGACCGCGTCCCCGGGGCCCACACCATCCGTGAGCCCGATGCGGACATGGGACGGTGCGCCGGAGTACTGGTAGTCGAACTCGGCGTCGTAAGGCACGACGGTCCTGAAGTAGTGCGGCACGGCGTCAGGGGAGCCGTACATGACGTGCTCAGGGCCGGCTTCGCGCCGGATCGCCACGGGGCCGACACCGGCCGGCGGACCCGAGACCACGTCGAGCGTCAGGTTGACGAAACGGCCGCCACAGACGTAGGCGTTCCACTGCTCGTTCAATACGCAGCCGGCGCCGGCGAGGAACGGGCTGTTGACGGTCACCCAGCGTCCGGGCGTGCCCGTCATGCTGCCGTCCACGTCCAGGAAGACAGCGCTGCGGTACCCGTCCTCTCCCTCGAGGTCGGGCGCGCCGTCCCGGCTGTGCAGGTAGACGCGGTTCGTGTCCGCGGCGAAGGTAAGGCCGCTGGCGTGGTTGTCCGCCGTCGTCGCGTAGTGGGTGAAGTCCAGGTAACTGATGGCGGCGGCCTGGCGCCTGGCGTTGGGTACGTAGCCCGCGAAGCTGCTGTCCTCGACGAAGACCGTGCCGTCGTAGAACTCGAAGCCGCGGAGCGTGTAGTCCAGGTCCCAGGGCCGGGGCAGGTGACGACCGGCCGCCGCGCTGTCTTCGTCCCAGTCCGGCCACGTCCCCACGTTCGGGGTCTCGCCCACGAAGCTGACGCCCACGGCGCCGCTCTCGTCCGACGCGAAGGTGACGCCTCGGGCGTTGTCGCTGAGCACCCCGCCCAGCAGGACGGTGTGCGACCCCCTGAACCACGCGCCCGCGTCCCTGTGCTTGTAGGCATCGAAGCCCTCGAAGTAGGCCGTCACGACCGAGTCCTCGTCGTCAACGTCGAGACGCGGCTCGTACCAGGTGGGAGGGTTGCCGGCCAGATCTGCCGTCGGGCCGTTGTCGACGTGCAGCCCCACCTGCCTGTTGGAGTGGGCCACGTTGTCCCTGAACTCGCCGAGCGGCGTGCGGCGTGGCCACATGTCGGTCTTGTGCGCCGCCAGTCCCGTGGGGTGCTCCGGCAACGCGTACCAGAACCCGCTGCCTTGCGAGCCGGCCGCCACGTTGCCCACCAGCACGTTGTCCGGGTTGGAGACCCAGTAGGCCGCCGGGCCCAGGTACGAGTAGTCAGACGGCAGGACCGCGTCGTCGGCCGGCGGCCTGAGCACCTGCAGCGCGAGGTTGCCGTAGAGCTCATTGCCGGTCTCGTCGCCGTCTTCCAGGAAGAAGCAGTGGCCATACGTCCCGAACGCGGCTACGTCCTCGACCAGGACGCCGTTGGTCCCGTGGATGGTCACGCAGCGGTGGTAGGCGTGGTGGATGCTGACGCGCGAGACCAGGCTCTGGGCGCCGCCGTCGCCGACCTGGTGGAAGTGGACCGGGTAGCGCGCCAACCGGCCACGCTGACCCATGCGCTGGAGCTCGACGGCATCCAGGCGCAGGCGCCCGCCCGCCATCACCATCACATGGCCTCCGAACTGGGTTTCGTCGCTCTGCTCGTCGCCGCGGATGACCACGTTGCGGTTCAGGCGCGCGACCTCGGCTCGCTGGTCGACGGTGATGCCGCCGACGTTCATGAGGGTGCCCTGGTGGAAGTACCCCACGGGAGCGTCCAGCGTCAGGACGTTGTCATCGACCGCTGTGACGGTCCGCTCCTCGAACTGGGGGTCGCCGTCGTCCTCGTAGCCCGAGAAGTCGGTCGAGGCGATGACGATGCTGTCGCCTACCTCCCAGCCCGTGGCGTCCCGCAGGGTGATCGTCGCGTCGCCCGGCCGCGCGTCGTGGTCCAGGCGCGACCAGCTGTGGCCGGTCATGGCGCCGTAGATCTCGATCACGCCGCCCATGGCGGCCAGGAACTTACTTCCCATGTGGCCGAGGCTCTCCTCGGTCTCGGGCCCGGTCAGGGTGATCGCGGCCCGGTGACTGAAAGGCTTCTGGCTGCTGCCCACGTAGAGCCCGCCGTGCACGAGGATCCAACCCGCCGTGAGCTCCACGTCGCGGTCGGCGAAGACCAGGTCGCCGTCCACCGTGAGGCTGGCCAGCGGGGGCGGCGTGGCGTCCAGCAGCATCACCGTGCCCGCCGGCACGACCACGTCTTCACCAGCGGCGGGCACCTGCCCGCTCGGCCAGGCGGCGGCGTCAGACCAGTTGGCGGTGGGCGTTGGCGGGGGCGGGCTCGGCTCGCGGCGAGGCGCTCCGAGGTCCCCTTCGGGCGCTTCCTGCGCCCCGCACGCGGCGAGCACCAAGACGATGACGAGTGAGGCGGAACGAAGGAGGACGCGAGCGCGACGCATGCCGAGAATCTAGACCCGGGATGGTGAGTAGGAGACGAGAAACCTCATCGTCGCGCCAGCCGCGTCTCACGGGAGGTTAGCCGAGGACCCTGCGCATCGCGTCTGGCAGGGCGTTCTGCCAGTTCGGCCAGTTGTGACCGGCGGCGCTCTCCGAGTAGGTGGCGTTAACGTTCCTCCGGGCCGCGAGGGCCTCGTGGACCAGCCGGTTGACGTCGTGCAACCACTCGAGCGTCCCAACGTGCAGGTGCCAGGTGGCCGGCAACGGTGTGGAACCGTCCCTGATGCGCTCGAGCAGCCACGACTTGGTGGATCTGTAGGCATCGAACGAGTCTGGTGTGCCCAGGAACGCTCCCGACAGCGCCAGCACGGCGTCCCCGCTCGCCAGCTCCGGCTCGCGCTCCGCTCGCCTCAGAGCCAGCTGCGCCGAGGCGAGCGCGCCCAGGCTCGCGCCGATCCAGACGCGCCGGGCCGTCAGGTCGTAGCGACCGCCCAGCTCGTCTTCCAGCTCCTCCTCCACGAACCGCAGGTAGCTCTCGTCGAAGGCGTACTCGCTCATGCGGTCGATGGGCTCGATGAAGGCCAGCCGCGCCGGTACGACGTCGCCGCGTTCGATGAGCGCCTCGAGCAGGAGGTGGAGCGAACCGATCCTCATCATCGCCACGCCGTCCTGAACGATGGCCAAGGGTGTGGGCGTGTCTTTCCCTACCCCCGCGGGCGTGTACACGGTCACGCGCCGAGTCTGACCGGCCATCAGGGCGCTCTCGATGCGCAGACGGTCCACGTCGCCCCGCGCCAGTTCCTCGGGTGGCTGAGCCAGCTCGTCCGGCTCGTAGTCGGGGCCCGTGAGGTAGCTGACCTCCCCGTACCAGACGCTCTTGGCGCGCCGCTCGTTGGCGGGATCTGGCCTGACCTTCCCGTCCGTGTCGATGAACCCGTACTCGAAGTAGGCGTCGTCCGGCAGCTCGTACTCGACCACCTCACCCGGAGTCACCGGCCGCGGATCGCGGTCCATGTCGGTCAGGTCGCTGATCAGCTTCTGGGCCCAGGGAGGAGCCTTCAGGGCTACCTTCATGCGGCGAGTGTATTAGGTGCGTGGCGCGCCAGCCGGCTCCATCGCGGTCAGTGACGGGCGGTACACTGGCGCAGATGTCGAACCCGTTCAGACCGCTTGGCCTCGAGGAGCTCCGGGCACGTGAGTGCGCCAAGTGGCGGCGCTACCCGGACGACGTGCTGCCGCTGTGGGTGGCCGAGATGGACTTCGCCATCGCCGACGCGATCAAGGCTGCCATCAAGGAGCACGTCGACACCGACGACCTGGGCTATCCGCAGATGACCGGCATGCCGGGCCTGAGGGAGGCCGCGGCCGAGCGCATGGCCGAACGCTACGGTGCCAGCTTCCCCGTCGAGGGGATCACCTCGCTCGGCTCCACGGTGGCCGGCATGGTCTACGGTTGCCGCGCGTTCGCCGAGCCAGGGGACGAGGTCCTGTTGCTCACGCCCCTGTACCCGCCGTTCAAGCGTTCGGTCGTGGAGACGGGGCGGGTGCCGGTGGAGGTCGAGCTCGTGCGGGGAGCGGAACGCTACGAGATCGACTGGGACGCCGTACGCGCCGCCGTGACCCCGCAGACACGGATGCTGATGCTCTGCAACCCGCACAACCCGATCGGCCTCATGTACTCGGAGGCCGAGCTGGCGGCCCTGGCCGAGTTCGTCCTGGAGCACGACCTCATGGTCGTGTCAGACGAGCTGCACGCCGACATCAGCTACGGCGGTCGGCACGTGCCGTTCGCCTCCCTGGGTCCCGAGGTGGCGGCGCGGACGGTGACGCTCTACGGGCCCACCAAGGCGTTCAACTTCCCCGGTCTGGGCATCAGCTTCATGATGACGGACGGTGCCGACAAGCTCGAGCGCCTCGCCGGCGCCACGGGTGGCCTGCACTCGTGGCCCAGCCGCCTGGCCGAGGCCGCGACGCTCGCCGCTTACAGGCATTGCGACGACTGGCTGCAGGCCGCCCTTCGGCAGCTGACTCGCAACCGGGACCGGGTGGTGGCGTTCGTGCGGGACTCGCTGCCGGGGGGCTCCCTGCACGTGCCGGAGGCCACGTACCTCGCGTGGATAGACCTGCGCAAGGCGGGTCTGGGCGACGCGCCGGCGGAACGGCTTACCGGGGTGGCCAAGGTGGGACTCAGCGAGGGCACCGACTTCGGCAAGGGCGGCGAGGGCTTCGTGCGCCTGAACTTCGCCACCTGCGACGACGTGCTCGAGCAGGCGCTGAGGCGGCTCGAGTCGGCGCTGGCCCCCGCGGCATGAGCCGAGCCTGACCCTTCAGTCGCCTCCCGGCGCGGCAGCTTGGCCGATGAAACCGAGGACCTCGGATAGGAAGCGGCCTGGCACGCCTGTCCCCTCGGGCTCGTTGTGCATCTCGTGGTAAGCGCCCTCGATCGTCACCAGCCTCAGCGTGTCGCCGGCGCGCGCGGCTAGCTCCTGGCTGCCACGCACCGAGGCGACCCTGTCTTCCTCCCCGTGAACGACGAGCGTAGGGACTCTCAGCCTGTCCGCCGAGTTCAGCAGGCGCCGACCCATGGCCGTGAGGGTATGGCCAGTGGCGGCCGCCACCGGCCCGGAGTGGACGAGCGGGTCGGCGACGTAGGCGGCCCCAACGGCTGGGTCACGCGCCAGCGTGCCGGCGTCCAGCTTGGCGACCGCCAGGCCGGGAGCCACCGCCGCGACCGGACCGGCCAGCGCGGTGAGCCACTTGGGGCGAGGGTTCGCGTCGACCAGGTACGGGGCCGACAGCACCAGGTGGGATATCGACCGAGGGTCGTCGAGCGCGTAGGCGAGCGCCACCGCCCCGCCCATAGAGTGGCCGAACAGCGCCGGCCGGCGACCACTGTCGGCAGCCGCACGAGCGACGAGGGCCTCCAGGGATGCAACGAGCGGCGTGTACGAGGCCACCAACGCCCTGCGCCCCGAACTGCGACCGTGGCCGGGTAGGTCCAGCGCGTACACCTCGTGCCTGGCACCAGCGGCTGCCCGAGCCAGGCGCTCATGCCGACCGGCATGCTCGGCGTAGCCGTGCACGATCACGACCGGTTGACGATCGGTGGGAGCCGCCGCGGCCAGGCGGTAGGCGACGACCTCGTCTACGCCAGGGACCGCCAGGGCGAACCGGCCTTCAGTCACCGTCCTCGAACCCGACCTCGAACGTCTCCATCACCGGGTTGGACAGGACCTTCGCCGACATATCGGCGACCTGCCTCCTGACCTCTTCCGGGTCCCCCTCCAGCTTGAGTTCCACCCGCTTGCCTACGCGCACGTCCTTGACGGTGTCGTAGCCCAGCCGCTCCAGGGTCTGGAGCACGGCCCTGCCCTGGGGATCGAGGATCGAGGCCTTGAGCATCACGTCGACGACGGCTTGGAAGGAACCCGCACCCCGGGCGCCGCGGGCGCCGTGCTCTTGGCGATCGTGGTCGTGGGCCTCCTGGTCGTGGTCCTCGTGGTCGTGATCTTCGTGATCGTGATCTTCGTGGTCGTGGACGTGGTGGCCGTCTTCGCCCTCATCGAACGGGCTGTCCTCGGGCGGCTCGAACGTCGCGGCGAACGCCTCGGCCTCGCCGGCCTCGCTCATCACGCGGTTCAGCACGTCGGAGTACGCGTCCTCCACGCCCCCCAGGTCGCGGCGGAAGCGGTCCTTGTCGAGGCGCTCGCCGGAGACGACGTCCCACAGCCGGCAGGTGTCTGGGCTGACCTCGTCGGCCAGCACCAGCTGGCCCTCGTGGTCGCGGCCGAACTCCAGCTTCATGTCGACCAGCTCGAGCCCCAGCCCACCGAAGTAGCCACTGAGGGCGTCGTTTATAGCGGTCGCGAGGTCGAACATGGCGGCCAGGTCGTCCTCGGTGGCCAGCCCGAGAGCGACCGCGGCGGCGTCGTTGATGGGCGGATCACCCAGGCTGTCGGACTTCACGCACCACTCGACGACGATCGGGTTCAGCTCGCCGCCCTCCTCGACCCCGTAGCGCTGTGCGAAGCTACCAGCCGCCCTGTTCCTGACGACCACCTCGAGCGGCACGATCTCCACCTGGCGCACGAGCTGCATCGTGTCCGTCACCGAGTCGACGAAGTGGGTGGGTACGCCGACCGCCTCCAGCGCCCTGAAGACGCGTTCGCTGATGGCGTTGTTCGCAGCCCCCTTCCCCTTGATCGTCCCGCGCTTCTGGGCGTTGAAGGCCGTGGCGTCGTCCTTGAACTCGACCAGGAGATGGCCCGGACGGTCTGTGGCGTAGAGGCGCTTGGCCTTGCCTTCGTACAGGAGCTGTTTGCGCTCGGGGATCGTCATCGGGTCGATGATAGCGCCGCCGCTCGTGGGCCCAACCGGTCGCCACGGCGCCGGCCACGTCAGCCTGCCTGCGGTCTCCCTTGGCCCGTCACAGGCCGAAACGCGCGAACACCACGTCCACGTGCCGCAGGTACCAGGCCGGGTCGAAGGCCGCCTCGAGCTGTTCAGGCGGAAGGTCACAGCGCGGGTCGGCCGCCACGAGCTCGCGCAGGTGCTCACCCGACTCGAGGCTCCTGAGCGACGCCGACTGCACGACGTCGTAGGCGTCCTCGCGCGGCAGTCCTGAGTCGATGAGCGCGTGCAGCACGCGCTGCGAGAACACCAGGCCCCGCAACAGGTCGAGGTTGGCGGCCATCCGCTCCGGGTAGACGACCAGGTCGTCCAGGACGCGCTTCAGGCGCCTGAGCGCGTAGCTCGCCAAGGTGGTGGCGTCCGGCAGCACCAACCGTTCCACGGACGAGTGGCTGATGTCCCTCTCATGCCACAGGGCGACGTTCTCCAGCGCCGGCTGCAAGTAGGAGCGCAGGAGTCGCGCCGCGCCGGTCAGGTTCTCGCTGGCGATCGGGTTCTTCTTGTGCGGCATCGACGAGGATCCAGTCTGCCCGCGTGCGAAGCCCTCCTGCGCCTCGCGTACCTCCGTGCGCTGTAGGTGCCTGATCTCCAGGGCGACCCGCTCGATGCTCGTGCCCACGATCGCCAGGGCGCTCAACAACTGGGCGTGCCTGTCGCGAGCCACGGTCTGGTTCGTGATCGGGTCGGGACGCAGGCCCAGGGCAGCGCCCACGTTCTTCTCCACCTCCGGCGGCACGTGGGCGTACGTGCCCACCGAGCCGCTGATCATGGCGACGGCCACTGCGTCCCGGGCGGCCGCCAGCCTGCCGCCGTCGCGCTCGAAGGCCGCGTGGAGGTTGAGCAGCTTGAGCCCGAACGTGGTGGGTTCGGCATGTATGCCGTGCGTGCGGCCGATCGTGACGGTGTGCTTGTGCTCTACGGACAGCTCCCGGAGCCGCGTCGAGACGGCCGCCAGGTCTGCGGCCACGATGTCGATGGCTCGCACGAGCAGCGCGTTCTGGGCGGTGTCGACGACGTCCGTCGAGGTGAGACCGTAGTGGACGAAACGCGCGGGCTCGCCCACCCGTTCACTCAACGCCCTAGTGAAAGCGACGATGTCGTGCCGGGTCTGCTCCTCGATGGCGGCGACGCGTGCGGCGAAGGCGTCGTCGAGCGGGTCGCCCGCGAGGGCCGTGCGGATCGCCTCAGCCGTACCCGCTGGCACGTCGCCCAGGCTCTCGAACGCCTCCAGCGCCGCCAGCTCCACGCTCAACCACGTGCGATAGCGCTCGGCCTCCGACCACAGCGACTTCATCTCGGGCGTCGAGTAGCGGTCGATCATCGCCGGAAGCTACCACTAAGTCCGCCGCCGCCCTCCCCTGCTCCTACCGCCTACGGCGCCGTCGTAGCACGCGGTGCGGTGACCTGGGACGCGGGGCCCCTCGGCAGACGGCTGGCTGGGGTTCATGCCGCTGTGGACGCGGATGTTAGACTTCCCTGTCAGGCTGCGCGAGGCCTGCCCGGCGTTCTCGGACGGCCGCGCGCGAGCCAGGAGGCCACTTAGTGAACGAAGGCGAAGTCGTCCCGGTCCAGATCACGGACGAGATCAAGTCAAGCTTCATCAACTACGCCATGTCGGTCATCGTGGACCGGGCGCTGCCCGACGTCCGTGACGGCCTCAAGCCGGTGCAGCGTCGCATCCTCCACGCCATGAACCAGATGGGCCTCGCCTCCAACCGGAAGCACTCGAAGAGCGCCGGTGTGGTGGGCGAGGTGATCGGGAAGTACCACCCCCACGGTGACCAGGCCATCTACGACGCCATGGTCCGTCTGGCGCAACCGTGGAACCTGCGCTACCCGCTCGTGGACGGGCAGGGGAACTTCGGGTCGATAGACGGCGATCCCGCGGCCGCGTACCGCTACACCGAGGCGCGCCTGACGGCGGTGGCCGAGACGCTGTTGGCGGACATCGACAAGGAGACCGTCGACTTCCTCGAGAACTTCGACGGCACGCAGTCGGAGCCCACCGTGCTGCCGTCGGCGCTGCCCAACCTCGTCGTCAACGGTGCTGCTGGCATCGCGGTCGGCATGGCTACCAACCTCGCACCGCACAACCTGGGCGAGGTGGTGGACGCGCTGGTGGCGCTCATCGAGGACCCGGAAGCCGGCGACGAGGCCGTCATGAAGCACATCAAGGGCCCTGACTTCCCCACCGGCGGCATCATCGGCCGCGACGGCATCAGGCAGGCCCTGGAGACCGGCCGCGGCTCCATCCGCGTGCGCGGCAGGGCGCACTTCGACGAGCGCAACGGCCGCACCCAGATCGTGGTCACCGAGATCCCGTACCAGGTCAACAAGACCTCCCTCATCCAGACCGTCGCCCAGTTGGTGCGTGCCAAGAAGATCGAGGAGATCGCCACGCTGCGCGATGAGTCCGACAGGCAGGGCATGCGCATCGTGTTCGAGCTCAAGCGCGGTTCGCGCCCGCAGTCGGTGCTCAACCGCCTGTACAAGTTCACGCAGCTGCAGAGCACGTTCGCGGTCAACAACGTCGTCATCGTCGACCGCGCCCCTCGGCTGCTGAACATGCGGCAGATGCTGCGGCTCTACCTCGACCACAGGGCCGACGTCGTGAGGCGCCGCACCCAGTACGAGCTGCGCAAGGCCCGCGAGCGCGCCCACGTGCTCGAGGGCTATCTGATAGCGCTCGACAACCTCGACGCCGTCATCGCGCTCATCCGCTCCTCTCGCGACGGGCCGGACGCCCGCGACGGCCTCATGCGTGAGTTCGGCATGTCCGAGGTGCAGGCTCAGGCCGTCCTGGACATGCGCCTGCAGCGCCTCACCGGCCTGGAGCGCGAGAAGATCAACGAGGAGTACCGCGACCTGCAGGAACAGATCGCCAGGCTCGAGTTGATCCTGGCGGACGAGGAAGAGCTCTGGCAGGTCATCACCGGTGAGCTCCTCGACGTCAAGAAGCGCTTCGGCGACCCGCGGCGCACCCAGGTCGTCGACCTCACGGACGGCTTCGACGAGGACGACCTGGTGCCCGAGGAGAAGATGGTCGTCACGCTCACGCGCGAGGGCTACATCAAGCGCACGCCCATGACCTCGTACCGTAGCCAGGGTCGAGGCGGCCGGGGCGTGGCCAGCCAGCGCACCAAGGACGACGACGTCAACACCATGCTGCTCGTGGGCAGCTCCCACGACTTCCTGCTGTTCTTCACGAACCGCGGCCGCGTGTACCGCGAGAAGATCTACGAACTACCCGAGTTCGACCGCAACGCCCGCGGCGGGCACATCCGTAACGTGCTACCCCAGCTGGTCGAGGACGAGTTCGTGCAGACGATCCTGGCCGTGAAGGGGTTCGACGCCGAGGGCTACTTCGTGTTCGCGACGCGAGCCGGCCTCATCAAGCGCACCGCGATACGTGAGTACGGCAACATCAACAACGCCGGCCTCGTGGCCATCAACCTCGTCGACGGCGATGAGCTGGTGGCCGTGCGGGTGACGGACGGCACCGCGGACATCGTGCTGGGCACGCGGCATGGTCAGGCGATCCGCTTCGACGAGCAGGGCGCCCGTGAGATAGGCAGGGCCACGCAGGGGGTCATCGGGATCAGGCTGCGCAAGGGCGACGAGGTCGTCTCCCTCGCCGTGGTGCCGGAGTCGGAGAAGGACAAGGCGGAGCTGCTCTCGGTCACCGAGACCGGGTTGGGCAAGCGCACGCCCCTCAGCGAGTACCCGCTGCAGGGCCGTGGCGGGCAGGGTGTGATCGGGCACAAGCTCACCGACAGGACCGGCGAGATGGTGAGCATGAGCAAGGTGCTGGGCAGCGAAGAGCTGTTCGTGCTGGCCGAGGGCGGCCAGCTCATCCGCACGGGCGTCGACCAGGTCAGCACGTACGGTCGGGCCTCACAAGGCGTGACGATCAAGAAGATGGACGAGGGCGACAGGGTGGTGGCGGCGATGGTGCTGCCCAGCGACGCCGACCTGGCCGAGGAGGAGTGATGTCGGGGGCAGCGCGGCAGCCGCTCTGGCTCGACTGCGACCCCGGTCACGACGATGCCTTCGCGATCATCACGGCGCTGCACCGGGCAGACCTGGTGGGCGTGTCGGTGGTGAGCGGCAACGCCCCGGTTCACTTGTGCGAGCGCAACGCTCTCGTGACCCTGCAACTGGCCGGCGCCGAGTCCGTGCCTGTGCACCGGGGCGCCGACAGGCCGCTCGTGCGCGAGCCGCGTTACGCCGCGCACATCCACGGCGAGTCGGGTCTGGACGGCCCCGCGCTGCCGCCGCTCACGCTAACGGCACGGCCGGAGCCGGCAGTGGACGCCATCATCGCGGCCTCTCACCGGGTTCAAGGTCTGTGGTTGGTGGCGGTCGGGCCGCTGACGAACGTCGCCCTCGCCCTCAGGCAGGATCCGGGCCTCGCTCAGCGGGTAGCCGGCATCAGCGTCATGGGCGGCAGTTGGGGGCCCGGCAACATCACGCCGGTCGCCGAGTTCAACGTCTGGGCCGATCCCGACGCCGCGGCTGTGGTCTTCGCCTCCGGCGCCAACGTCGTCATGGCCGGCCTGGACCTCACGCACCAGTTCATGATCGACGCCCGCCGCCGGCAGGCGGTGCGAGAGCTCGGCACCACGTTGGCGACCTTCGGGGCCGACCTCCTCGACTTCTTCTCGGACGCCTACGCCCGGACGTTCGGCGTGCCGGCGGATGGGCCGCTGCACGACCCGTGCGCCGTCCTGACCGTCACCGACCCTGGGCTGTTCACGACCTCTTCCAGACATGTGGCGGTGGAGACGACCTCGGACCTGACGCGCGGCATGACCGTCGTCGACCGCCGCGCCGGCAGGGGTCGCACCGACCACAACGTCACGGTGCTCGAGACGATCGACGACGGGGCCGCCTTCGACCTGTTGCTGGCGGCGCTGACGGCCACGCACGGCAGGGCGGAGGCGACAGCGTGATCGAGTTCAACCACGTCACCAAGACCTACCCCCGCACCCATACGCACGCTCTCAAGGACGTCCACTTCCACATCAAACGGGGCGAGTTCGCCTACGTCACAGGGCACTCCGGGGCAGGCAAGTCGACGCTCCTGTCGCTCATGCTCAGGCGCATACTCCCCACCGAGGGCACCGTGCTCATCGGCGGCAACGACGTCACCCGCATGCGCGACGGCAAGCTCCCGCTCATGCGGCGTCAGATCGGCATGGTCTTCCAGGACCACCGCCTGCTGCAGCACCTGACCGCTTTCGAGAACCTGACGTTCGTCCTCAGGGCGACGGCCACGCGCGGCAACCATGAGCAGAAGGCGCTGCAGGCGTTGCGCAACGTGGGCCTGGCGCACAAGCGCAAGGCGTACCCCATCGAGCTGAGCCTCGGCGAGCAACAGCGGGTGGCGATCGCTAGGGCCATGGTCACCGACCCGCCGCTGCTCCTGGCCGACGAGCCCACCGGCAACCTGGACCCGGACACGGCGATGGAGATCCTGGAGCTTCTCAACGACATCAACCTGCGCGGCACGACGGTGCTGGTGGCGACTCACGCGCGTGACCTGGTGGACCGCTTCAAGCGGCGCACGTTGGTGCTGCGCAGCGGCGAGCTGGTGCGCGACGACGTGGGCGGCGGCTACTCGCTGTGAGGGCCGGCCGCGGGGTGGCTCAGGGTGCGAGCCTCCGCGCCAGAGCGTTAGCCCGCCGCCACTCATCGTCATCGTCGCGACGCTCGGCCGCGTAGCGCGCGAACGTCCACGCCCTTACTCTTTCCTCGTCCAATCCCAATAGCGCCGACCAGTGCCGGACGAACCCGCGCGGGTCCGCCTGGAGCCGATCCTGGGCGTCGAAGAGATGTTGCGTGGCGTCGTAGGCGCGGTCGCCCACGAACGGTTTCGGGTCGATGAGCAGCCAGGGCTCGCGCTCGGCTGCCAGGACGTTGCCGGCGTGGGCGTCGGTGGCCAGCAGCACGTCGGTGGCCGCGGGCCGCACGAGCTCGCGCCAGGTCGCCAACCCCTCTCTCACCAGCGCCGGGTCCGGCCATCTGTGCTCGTCGCGTTCGGTCTCCGCGCTCCAGTAGGCGATCATCTGCTCCAGGTGCCGGAACCCGGCCTCGGGCGTCACGGGCCGCCAGAGTCGCCTCAGCAACTTGGCCAGCACCTCATCGCGCTCGCCCTCAGGCAGCACGTGGAGGTCGTGACCGGGCAGGCAGCGTTCCAGCAACAGCGCATGCCTGTCGTCGTCCACCGCCAGGAGCGCTACGGTCGGGTCTCCGTCCCAGAACCGCAGGCCGGCGGCCTCGTCCAGGCCCTCCATGTGGGGGAACGACAGCTTCAGGGCGGCCGGCGTGCCGTCCGCCAGGCGTGCCCGCAGTACGACAGCCGTGTATCCGTCGTGATCGAACGGAGGACCCAAGGTCAGGCCCCAGCGTCGCCGCAGCTCCTCCACGTCGGAAGGCAGGTCCTTCAGCCAGCGCCGGCCCTCGGGCTCGCGTTCGGCCAGCCGCCGTACACGGGGTGTCACGAGGACCCTGTCCGTCACCGTGAGCCGCCCGTGAGCCGGCGCTCGTTGCCGCGCTTGAAGTTGCCGGTCACCCTTTGCAGCGCGTACTGCTGTGCCTCGAACGACGCTCCCTCGAGTTCCGCTCGCAACCGCGCCGCCCTCTCACCGCCGACCGTCACCACGCAGCGGCCCTCCCAGAACACACGGACGCGACCGTCCTTGGTCACCTGCGCGCTGAAGACCTCGTGGCCCATGCCGCGCAGGCTACCCGGCCGTCACAGCTGCATGACGCTGTAGTCCAACCGGTCGTCGGCGAGGATCAGCTCGAGGAACTGGAGCTGGCCGAGGGCGTCGATCATCGCGAAGCAGTTGTCGCGATCTATGTACACGCCTTCTTTCATAACCGTGTGGCCGTAGACCCCGAAGCGGTGGCCGGCCACCTTGACCAGATCGGGCTTCTTGTACCACCAGGTCTTCGTGTCGGGGTCGTGATAGAAGAAGTCGTCGAACATCTGCATGCCGGGCAGTGGCCCGGCGTGGGCGAACTGCACGCCGTGGAAGATGCGCTCGCGGGGCATCTGCTTGAACCAGGCGACCAGGTCGTCCGGCATGGCGACACCGCCCTGCGACTCGTCGAACTCGACGTGCTTGAGGCCACCGCGGGTGGAGAGCTCGTAATGGTGGTCCAGAGCGCTCTCGTCGTGGTTGCCCAGGATGATGGTGACGTTGCCCTCTGCCGCGTCGACGTAGCGTTTGAAGCGGTACAGCTCGCGGATCTGCGCCTTGGCGGCCCGCCTGAGATGGTCGGGGTTCGCGGGGTCGTACGGCTCCTCCCCGACGGCGTTCGCGTACGCGCGCTCGTCCTTGTAGTGGACGAGATCGCCGACGCACACGACCTGATAACGACCCTCGATGACAGGAGCGGTCGGCTCGAGTGCCGGGGTGCAGGCTGCCGCGGCCTTGAGCACGCGCCAGAGCTCGGGCCACTGTCCGTGGACGTCGCCCACGGCTATGACCTTGATCATCCGAGCGGGTCCCGGTTCACGAGGGCACCGTGACCTTGTGCATCAGCAGCGCTCTCAGGCGACCGTAGAGCTCACGCGACTCCTCGGCGTCACGCCCATAGCCGCCGTAGCGCACGACGAGCTTGGCAGCGGCAGCGCCCAGGCCCTCCGCCTTCAGGCGCTCGACGAGTCGGTCTATGACCTGGTGTGCTTCCGGCCTCGCGTCCGCGCCCTGGTGGTACACGTCGTTCGCCGTGGTGCCGGTAGCGCCGTCGAGAACCGCGCCGGCAGACGACTCCGGAGGGCTGGCCGGTAGGACGTCAGAGCCCACCGGTACGGCTTCGTCGAGCAGGACCTCGCCCGACTCGGGGTCGTGGTCCACCCATGCCTCGGCACCGTCCGCGCGCATGCCGAACTGTGAGGCGGCGGCGGCGAAGGCTGCCTCCGCCAGCGCTGCGGCGGAGCCCAGCGGCGAGCCGGGCACGGTACCGGGCGGCGACTCGTAGACCCCCGCCCTGGTGACGCCTTCGACGGTGAGGTTGCACACCAGGGCCCGCTCGCCCAGGGGCAGGAGCTGGCATGACCATCCGGCCGGCGACACGACATCGTCGAGGCGTGCCCGGATGGCGGCCGCTGGCGGTACCGGCGCGACCCTGGCAGAGAGGCGATCCGGCGATAGCTCGCGGAGTACCCAACCGCTGGGCGTTGGAGGGAACGCAGCCGCTAGACGGGCCCAGGAGGGGCGCAGCATCGGGTCATGTTATCAACGTCCCCAGCGGGTCCTACGAGGCATAGGCCACGCCGCCGGGGCCCCCGATCAGGGTGCTGTAAGGTGGTTGCATGCACGCTTCAGGAGCAGCGCCCAGCCGCGCGGCCCAGCGCCAAAGGGCCGTCCTGCACGTACTTCTGCTCACCTTCCTCGCGGTGGCCGCGCTCGGTGGCCAGGGTCTGGCTGCCCCGCTCACGCTCGTGCAGTCCCAACAGACACCCGCTGTTCGTCTGAGCGCGTTCACGTACCGGGTCGGAGACACGCTCACCCTGAGCGCCTCCGGCCTCGAGCCGGGCGCGAGCTACGTCGTATCGCTTCGCAGCCCGGCTGGCGAGGTCAGCGAGCAGGAGGTGCCCAGCGATCAGGGCGGCGCGCTCTCGGTCCGAGCCGTCGTCGACGAGCCTGGCACCTGGACGGTCGGCGTCAGCGGGCCGAGGATCGACGCGCGCCTCAACGTCGAGGTGGTCGGCCAGGGCGGCGCTGAAGATCAGCCGGCGCCGCCCGCTCAGGACGGAGCGGCGGGTGGGCAGGACGACGCCGTGCCGTCTGAAGAGGGTGCCGAACCCGGCGCCGACGACGCGCCCGAGGACGCCGACGCCGCGGCTCCCCAAGGAGACGAAACCGAGGTGTCGCCGGAGGGCGCGCCGGAGGAGGCAGAACCGCCCGCCGGTCGTGAGGGTGCCGGCGGACTCCCCGGAGAGGTCCAGGTCCCACCGTCGCAGGCGCGCCAGATCGAGGTCGTGTTGGTCCGAGGCGACGTCGTGGGCAGGCGCAACGACGTGGAGGCGTGGCGGCTGACCTTCCCGTCAGGCAGCGGGCTCACGGCCGGTCTGCTGGCGCGCGACGAGGTCGTCCTGGTAGGCCATGGTAATCATCTGCTGCAGATCGACAGGCTCACGGGCATGGTCAGGTCCAGGGACAGGCTGCCGGCACAGATCGAGTCGCTGACCATGGACGGCGACCAACTGTTAGTGACGGTCGCGTACGCCTCCGGCCAGACGGCGCAGCTCGAGTGGCCGCCAGAGTCGCCCATGGCGTTCGACCCCGACCCCGAGCTGTACGGTTGGCTTCGCGCCGAGGCTGCGGTGCCGGAAGCGTCCACGCGGCTCGCCCAGGACCCCACCAACCCCTGGCTGTACCTGGCCACGGCGCGGGACCGTCCTGACCAAGCCGAGACGCTGATCCGCGGGGCGTTCGGCCAGGCGCGCACGTTCTACGAGTTCGCTCAGTTGGCCGGTGCTCTCGAGAGCGGGCAGCCGCGTCAGGAGGAGCTCGCCGCTCAGGCGATGTACGAGGCGCTGTCGGACTTCGTGGAGCGCGGCTACCGCGGCTCGCTCCTCTTCGACGAGGAGCTGATCGCCGCCTACGGGTTCCCGCAGGAGCGACTCGCACGCGCACTGGACGAGGGCGACCGCGAGGCCGCGAGCTTCTGGGCTCCTTGGCTGTACCGGCTGGGCGCCCGCGGCAGCGAACCGAGCCGCCTACTCAACCAGTACGCGGCCACCCTGGCCGACGCCGGTGAAGCGGACGCCGCCGAGGACTGGCGGGCGCGTGCGGCGGTCGGCGGAGGGAGCGACGCTCAGAC
The DNA here is from genome assembly GCA_040256005.1 of Deinococcaceae bacterium. Taxonomy (GTDB): domain Bacteria; phylum Deinococcota; class Deinococci; order Deinococcales; family Trueperaceae; genus DASRWD01. Next base: position 38,378 of record JBDZWC010000007.1, read on the forward strand.
CACGCTCGAGCGGGCCGCTGCCGCGGTCGGAGCTACCGGCTGGTACGGGGTGGTGGCCCTGCTCGTCGCCGTGATCGCGCTGCACCTGACGCTCATCGCCAAGTACTGGCGCGCCCAGACACTGGTAATGAGGCAGCGCCTGGAGTCGGGTCGCCCCAACGGCCGGCTCGGCCGCGCCTTCGGCCTCAGGTACGCGACGTTCACGGAGAAGCTGGTCGTACTACTGCTGTTCGCCGCCATGGTGGCCGTAGCCGCGCTGGCAGGCTGGGTGCGTTCCAGTGACGTGCGTCCCGCCGTACTTGGCTCCGGCTCGCTGGCTACTCCTACCAGCCGAGCGCTGCTGGCCCAGGCGCCCGAGAACCCGGACCGCGCGTTCGCCCTCGCCTACGCAGCCCAGACGGCCGGCGACCTCGACACGGCTGCTGCCCTGTACCGGGACCTCTCCGACGACGCCGACGCCATGAACAACCTGGGGGTGATCCGCGGCGACCCGGAGCTGTACCGCCTGGCTCTCGAGCTCGAGCCGGGGCACCCTGGGGCGGCGTTCAACCTGGGTGAGACGGCGAACCCATCGCGCCTCATGCAGGCCTATCAGCCCCAGGAGCCTCTCCTGGCCGCGCCGGACGAGGGTCGCCTGGCCAGGGCCTTCAGCGGTGGGCCGTGGGAGTCGTTGGGCGCCGCGTTCACCAACCCGTTCGAAGCGCTGCGTGGGCTGGGCGTCGAGCCTGCCTGGCTGTGGACCGTGATCGTGGTGTTGTTCCTGATCTGGGTGGCGTGGACCGTGCTGTCGATCTTCCTTCCCAGGCCTGCGCCGGCTCGGAACGCCCCTCGCACCTTCGTGTATCACCTGCTGGCTCTCGTGCTGCCAGGCAGCGGCCTGGCGGACGAGCTGTGGGGCATCCTGTTGTTGGTGCCATGGGCGATCTTCGGCATCGACTTCCTGCTCCACCTGGTCCCGCTCGGCGTCCCACCCGGCCTGCCGTACAGCACCGACGTGTTCGCGCTCATCCTCATCTACGTCGTCAACACCGTGGCGTTCGTCGTCGAGTTCGTCTCCTACCGGCGGCGCATGCGCGACCTGCGTGCCGAGTACCCGGAGGTCGCGGCCGCGTACGGCCTCAGGCCCTGAGCGGGGCGCGTTCCACTCGCTTCCTCCGGTCCGTGGCCGCTGGGGGCTACTGGCTCGTGCTCGCGGCCGCCGTGCTGTGGGCGCTGCTGGGCGTGTTCTCGCAGCGCCTGCTGGCCGCTGGCGTGCCCGCCAGCGAGGTCGCGTTCTGGAGGGCGACGCTGGCGTCGCCCCTGTTCATCGCCCACGCGGCCGCGGCGCGGTCCCTGTCACTGGCCGCCAGGCACTTGCCAGCCTTCATCGCGTTCGCCCTCGTGGGCGTGACGCTGTTCTACGCCAGCCTGAACCTGGCGATCGGCGCCGGCGGCGTGAGCCTGGCCTTCGTGCTGCTGTACACGGCTCCCGCCTTCGTGGCGGTCCTCGCGGCGGCGCTGCTGGGCGAGCGCCTCACCGGCGGCAAGGCGCTCCTGGTGGCGCTGTCGATCGCCGGCGTGGCCCTGGTGAGCACGGCGGGCGGAGAGGGGGTGAGGCCGACCCCAACGGCGATCGCCTGGGGGCTCACCTCCGGCCTCTCGTACGCCAGCTACTACCTGTTCGGGAAGTGGGCTCTGAGGCGTTACCGCCCGGTGACGATCTTCGCCTACGTCATGCCCCTGGGCGCGCTGGGTCTGTTGCCGTTCGTCGGCTTCGAGGTGTTGAGCGTCTCCAGTCGCGCCATCTGGCTCGACCTCGTGCTCATGGGAGTCCTGTCCACCTACCTCGCGTACTACGCCTACTACTCCGGCCTTCGCACCGTGGAGGCCAGTCGGGCCGTGCTCGTCGCGACGGTGGAGCCACTGCTGGCCGCGGTGCTGGCGGCGCTTTTATTCGGTGAGCGGCTGGGTCCCACCGGGATACTGGGCGGCGCGCTGGTGCTCGTGGCGGCGACCTTGGCGTCGACGCGACGCGCGACCGGACGCCGCCAGGAGCCCGAGCCAGATGTCTTGTAGCGTCCACCGCCTTGGTGTTAGGCTTGTATTCTTATCCAGCCCGAGTGCATAAAACTCGGCTGACCAAGGGGACGCGCAGGCATGGCAAAGCAGGACTCCAAGCAGGTCGACAAGGTCGTTCTCGCCTACTCGGGCGGGTTGGATACCTCTGTGATCCTCCACTGGCTGAAGGCCCAGTACGGCGCTCAGGTCGTGGCTTTCACCGCCGACATCGGTCAAGGGGACGAGGTGGAGGAAGCCAGGCAGAAGGCCCTGCGCACCGGCGCCAGCGCCGCCTACGCAGACGACCTTCGTGAGGTATTCGTCAGTGAATACGTCTTCCCCGTGCTCAGGGCCGGGGCGATCTACGAGGGCTACTACCTGTTGGGCACGTCCTTCGCGCGGCCGCTGATCGCCAAGCGGATGGTGGAGATAGCCGCGGCCGAAGGCGCCGATGCTGTCGCGCACGGCGCCACCGGCAAGGGCAACGACCAGGTGCGCTTCGAGCTCTCGGCCTACGCCCTCAAGCCCGACATCAAGGTCATCGCGCCGTGGCGCGAGTGGGACCTGAGAGGTCGCGAGGACTGCATCGCCTACGCGCGTCAGCACGGCATCGACGTGCCCGTGACCAAGGAGAAGCCCTACTCGATGGACGCGAACTCGTATCACATCAGTTACGAGGGCGGCGTGCTCGAGGACCCGTGGGCGGCCCCTCCCAAGGGCATGTGGCGCCTGACGGTCGACCCGGAGGACGCGCCAGACCGCGCCGAGGACGTCATCGTGTCGTTCGAGAACGGCACGCCCGTGGCGCTGGACGGCGTGCGCCTGTCCCCCTACGCGCTGCTGACCAGGGCCAACGAGATCGCCGGCAGGCACGGCGTCGGCCGCGTTGACATCGTCGAGAACCGCTTCGTCGGCATGAAGTCCCGTGGCTGCTACGAGACTCCCGGCGGCACGCTCCTCTTCCACGCGCACAAGGCGGTGGAGTCGTTGACCCTCGACAGGCAGGTGCTGCAGCTCCGCGACGAGCTGGTACCCAAATACGCCGCGGCCGTGTACAACGGCTTCTGGTTCTCGCCCGAGCGCGAGGCCCTGCAGCGGCTCATGGACGACGTCCAGACGTCCGTGACCGGGGACGCCAGGCTGCGTCTCTACAAGGGCTCGGTGAGCGTGACCGGCCGTCGCTCGCCCAACAGCCTCTACCGGCAGGACGTCGTCACGTTCGAGGAGGACGACGTCTACGACCAGGCCGACGCCGACGGCTTCATCAAGCTCAACTCCCTGCGGCTGCGCATCCGGACCCAGCTGGCCCAGGCCGCGGCCGAGGCGAGCGAAGCGAAGAACCCGAGCTCGCAGCAGCCGGAAGAGGTGGCCTGAGTTGCCAACAGCGGCGCTCTGGCCGCATGGCGCGGGCGTGCAGCAGCCCGCCGTCAGGCTGAAGGTGGCGACGGCCGCTGACGCGGCCAGGCTGGCGGAGCTGTACTCGGCTTCGGGCTCCCGGCTCAGCGTCGAGGACGCCCAGGCCTGGCTCGTGAAGGGCGGCGCGCTCATCGTCGAGCGCGAACGCGGGCCCGTACTGGCCGCCGTGAGGTGGCGCCCCGAACCTGGCGGCTGGAGCGTAGAGCGCGTCACCACGAGGCCGGAGGAGCGCGGCAACGGCTACGGCCGCTGGCTCATGACCAAGCTCGAGGCGCTCGCGATCCGCGGGAACGTGCCCAGCCTGACGTTGGAGCTCGAGGAGCCGGAGCTCCTCCCCTACTACCAGCGCATGGGCTACAGGTCGGAGCCGGCCACGCCGCTCTGGTTATCCAAGCGGGTCGGCGGCGTTTGGCAACGTCAGGTGGGGCCGTGACCGACGAGCGGCGGTCGCCCATGTGGGGCGGGCGCTTCGCCGAGGGTATGGACGAGCTGGTGAAGCGCGTCAACGCGTCCATCGGCGTCGACGCCGCCATGGCCGAGGAGGATATCCGCGGCTCGCTGGCTCACGCCCGCATGCTCACGGAGCAGGGGATCCTCACGGCCGCGGAGGGCGAAGCGATCCTGCAGGGTCTGGAAGGGTTGCTGGAAGACCTGCAGGCCGGCCGGCTCGAGTTCACGGCCGAGCACGAGGACGTCCACATGAACCTCGAGCACCTGCTGACCCAGCGCATCGGCGCCGTGGGGGGGAAGCTCCACACCGCCAGGAGCCGCAACGACCAGGTCGCGACGGACATGCGGCTGCACGTCAAGCGCCGGGTCGGTGCGCTCGTCGAACTGATCGGCGACCTACGCCGCGTGCTCGCGGAGCTGGCCGATCAGAACCTGGACGTGGTCATGCCTGGCTACACGCACCTGCAGGTGGCACAGCCGGTACTGCTGTCCCACCATCTGCTCGCCTACCAGGAGATGCTGCGTCGGGACCAGGGCAGGCTGAACGACGCGGTGGCGCGCCTCGACGAGTCACCGCTGGGGGCCGGGGCGCTGGCGGGCACCACCTTCCCCATCGACCGGCACCGTACGGCAGAACTGCTCGGCTTCGCGCGCGCGGCCGCCAACTCGCTCGACGCCGTCTCCGACCGCGACTTCGTCATCGAGGTCGTTTCCGCCTTGGCGATCGTGATGATGCACCTGTCCAGGCTCAGCGAGGAGCTCATCCTCTGGTCTTCCCAGGAGTTCGGTTTCGTCACGCTGCCCGATGCGTACACGACGGGCAGCTCCATGATGCCCCAGAAGAAGAACCCCGACGTCTGCGAGCTCGTGCGCGGCAAGACCGGGCGCGTCTACGGTGCGCTGATGGGCATCCTCACGGTGATGAAGGGGCTGCCCCTCGCCTACAACAAGGACATGCAGGAGGACAAGCACGGCCTCTTCGACGCCCTGGACACCGCCGAGGACTCCCTGCGACTGTACGTGGGCATGCTTCCGCGAGCGCGGTTCCATGCGCGGCGCATGCGCGCCGCGGCCGAGGGAGGCTTCTCGAACGCCACCGACCTCGCCGACTATCTCGTGGGCAAGGGCGTCCCGTTCAGGGAGGCGCACCACGTCGTGGGCCGGTTGGTGGCGCTGGCGATCGAGCGGGGCATCGGCCTCGCCGACCTCCCGTTGTCTGAGATGCGGTCCGTGGACGAGAGGATCGGCGAGGACGTGTTCGTCGCCCTGGAACTCGACCAGGTAGTGGACGCCCGCGCCAGCTACGGCGGCACCGCCAGGCAGAGCGTGGCGGAGGCCGTGATCGCGGCCAAGAAGGAGTTCGAACGTGGCGCTTGAGACCCTCACGCCGCCCACCCAGAGCCTGGCGGTCTCCGTCAGACCGGCCCGGTCGGAGGACGTACCGCTCATCTTCGAGAACATCGGCTACTGGGCCAGTCAGGGCCGCATGCTGGTGCGTCCCATGCAGAACATCTTCGAGAACTTGCGCGACTTCTTCGTCGCCGAGGTGGAGACCGCGGAGGGCAAGCGCTTCGCCGGCAACGGGGCGCTTCACATCCTGTGGGGCGACATCGCCGAGGTCAGGGGCCTGGCGGTCGCACCCGACGTGCGTGCCAGCGGCGTGGGCCGGGCGCTCGTCGGCGCTTGCGAGCAGGAGGCGAGGCGCGTGGGCATCCCGGTGCTCTTCGCCTGGACCTACGAGGTGGAGTTCTTCGAGCGGTGCGGTTTCACGCTCATCGACAAGACCCGCGACCTGCACCCGCGCGTCTGGTCCGAGTGCCTGCGCTGCCCCTTCTACGTGGGCTGCAACGAGAACGGCGTCGTGAAGCGCCTAGATGGCGTGCCCATGCCGGTGAACCTGCCCGAGCCGCCACCGGCGCAGGTCCCGCCTGGCATCCGCTGATCGCGGCGACTTGGCGGCACGCGCTCGGCAGGTAGGGTAGCCGGGCGATACTCGGGCATATGGCAGTCAAGAGGGTTCTGCTCGCGCACGCCGGCGGCACCATCGGCATGCGGCGGGGCGATGCGGGGTACGAGCCAGCACCAGGTCACCTGGCCGAACTGTTGCACGGCATGCCGCAGTTGGCCTCGCCGGAGTTGCCCGCGACCGAACTGTACGAGTCCGAGCCACTGCTCGACTCCGCTGACATGTCGCCTCGGGACTGGCTGGCGATCGCGAGGCTCATAGAAGAGCGCTACGACGAGTTCGACGGCTTCGTCGTCCTGCATGGGACCGACACGCTCGCCTACACGTCGTCGGCCCTGTCGTTCCTGCTCGAGGGCCTGGGCAAGCCGGTGGTCGTGACGGGATCGCAGCTGCCGCTGGGCGTGCTCCGGACGGACGCGACCGAGAACCTGTTGGGCGCGCTACTGCTGGCTGCAGCGGACGACCTGCACGAGGTCGTCGTCTGCTTCGGCGGGTCTGTGCTGCGCGGTAACCGCGCCACCAAGGTCTCCTCCACCGGCTTCGACGCGTTCGAGTCTCCCAACGAGCCCCACATCGCCAGCCTGGGCGTCAACCTCGAGGCTGGGCCGGCCACCCGCCTGCCTCCCGGCACGGGTCCGCTCCGCGTGGCTCAGCTGGAGGAGGTCAGCGTGGCGGCCCTGCGCCTCTTCCCCGGCATATGGGCGAGCCTAGTGGAGAACGTGCTGAGGGCGCCGTTGGCCGGACTCGTGCTCGAGACGTTCGGGTCCGGCAACGCACCGTCGCGGGACCCTGCGCTGCTGAGGGCGCTGGCCTCCGCGAGCGAACGCGGCGTCGTGATCGTCAACACCACTCAGTGCCTGCGTGGCGCCGTGGACATGCGCGGCTACGCCACTGGATCGGCCCTGGCCGCGGCGGGTGTCGTCTCGGGGGGCGACATGACCCAGGAGGCGGCGCTCGCCAAGCTCATCTGGCTCCTCGGTCGGGGCCTGGAGCCGCAGCGGGTAAGGGACCTCGTCCGGGCCAACCTGCGAGGCGAGCTCACCGATGCGGCCTGACCGCCGGCGCCTGCTGGGCTGGGTTGGCGCCTTCCTGTGGTGCGCGCTGATCTTCTG